>JAZNRY010000064.1:0-48453 GCA_045590995.1 Paludibacteraceae bacterium
GCCGAATATAAATATACTCTCGTGCTACATAGTTAAGGTACGCGTGTGCGCATACGTATATACGCAAACAATGTACCAAAATAGGCACAAGAGGGATAATCTATATCCCGTAGGACATCTACCGTTGCTAAGTCCTGAACATGGTTGAAACTGCGACATTTCTAAGGGAAGTCGGATCGTAGCCATGTCGTTCTGTGAGCCAAGGAGTTGAGTTGCCAATTTGTCTTCCTAAGACCGCTTGGCCTCCGACTTCCCCAGTTCAATCCTGGGTCCCGCTACAAAAAAGCAACCGATTTCGGTTGCTTTTTGTTTTATGTAGCCTCCCCTTCACTAGAAAATTTTCAATAAATTGCAAAAAGATAGAAAAATGTGCGTTTTATTAAGATTGCCATCTCTTTTACCTCTCTTATACCTTACCTAATTCCACCGTGAACCTGCGCCGAGGGGTGTCTGACATCAGCGACGGAGGGTAGCAGACATATTAAAAAGGCGTTTATTGCGCTCTGTTCTGACGTTCAGAAATGTCGCAGTTTCAACCATGTTCAGGACTTAGCAACGATAGATGTCCTACGGGATATAGATTATCCCTCTTGTGCCTATTTGGTACGTCTTTTGCGTATATACATGTGCGCACATGCGTACCTTAACTATGTAGCACGAGAGTATATTTATATTCGGCGTGGGCTTCGCGTTGTCGGTCTAACATGGTGGGCAATGCGACAGCCTCTGAACATGGAACGACAGCAGTCGAAATCCACGTTTTTTGTATGCCTATATGTGATATTAGGAGAACGACACTCTTAAAACGGGCATAATTACTTCCCACGAAAGCCTGATGTAGAGGGAATTTAAATTAATTCATTATTTCGCGTGCCAGATGCATAAATAAATCCCAAGGGCATGGGTAAATAAGATGAAAAAGTTTTTTTACATTGCACTATTCATTTGTGCAACGAGTTTCACTGGATGTAGTGAAGACTTTTGGGCAGGGTTCGATGCTGGTTACAATGCATGGAATGCGCCACAACACACAGATACCGCCTGCGAAACTACTCCAGAAACAAACAATAGCGAGATAAACTAATTATCATATCATTTTTTTATTTAACACTTTTAAAACCGAAGCTCAATGGGATATAAATGAGCAAAAGAATTATGAAGAAATTAATGTTAGTATTATGTGCTGTATTTTCTTTTACAATTGCAGCCAACGCCATCAGTTTCCGTACGACTCAATCATTATGTCATGGAACAGAGCAAATTATTCTTACAACTAATGGAAAATTCGAATTATACGATGATGGTGTTGAGGTTTACTCTGGAACCTATACTATAGATACAAGTACAGGAGGAAATGTAATAAAACTTTTTATAGAAGACCGCACTATCCGTTGCACCTTTGAATATAAATCTGACCATATAAATATAAAATGTTTAACCTTTCGAGGAAATAGCTATTGGACTTGTAAGAAGTAAAGCTTTTTTATAGTCGATGAAGTCATATAGACATAACTATTTTTGGTTCCTACTAACATCTACCATACTTCTCTTGATAGGAACAGGAATATACTTGGTATTTCGGACTCCTATTCGAGCATTTGAAATACTTGGAATAGCAAAACATCAGGTAGTTGTATTAGAAACTCAAAATCTATTTAACTATTTTCTAGTATACTGTCTTCCTGATGCATTATGGTATATGTCATTACTTCTTCTACAAACATATTTTTTCACAGGAAAGGGATTGTTAAATTACCTCTTGATTTTCATTGCGATAATTCTCCCTTTTCTGTTAGAAGTATTTCAATATTTTGATATAATGTGTGGTACTTTTGATTGGTACGATATATTAACTTATTGTTTAACTTTAATATTTTATTTATTATGTCTAAAAAAACTATTTTTACCGTTGTGTTACAAATAGTAATCATCGGAGCATTTGTACTTATCGCTGCGGGTAGTGGTACGGATGGTTATGCCGCCTCTACATATTCACGGTCAAGTTCATCTAGTTCTTCATCAGATAGAAGTGAAGCACTCGCTAAGAAAAGCTGTCAGTCTCAGGGGTATAAATATATCGGTTATTATACTAATTGTCGAAGTGCATGTCAAGATCGTGGTTATATGAAAGGTTACTGTGGAGCTCCGTATTGTCATTGTAAATAATTTCATATAGAAGGTGGCTATTTTTGCAAATAATTGATTTTATGACTAAAAAATCATTTTACACATTTGTATTACAAGTCGTTATTGTGGGGGGATTTGTATTCCTCGCTGTTGGTAGTGGAACCGCTAGCTATGCAACATATAGAACTCCTCACAGAAGTAGTTCTAATCATTCGCACCACCATGAAGCCCCTAAACATGATTTATGTCAAAGGAATGGATATAGATATATCGGCTCTTATGGGCAATCTGAATCCACTTGTCACCATGCATGTAGAAAACATGGTTACCGTAAATCATGTCGCCCTACTAATCCCCATTCTAACAAATGTTATTGTATATAAGTGTATTACGTAATGAGAGTGCATTATAATACAGATGTACTCTCATTATTATTTTTTTATATTTATGAAAATAAAAAATATTCCTGCAATTATCGTAGGAGTCACATTTCTTTGGTCTGGTCTTGGTAAAATTGGTAATGTCATCTATTTCCAAAATCTAATCGTGGAATATGGTCTATCATATCTAAACATATTAGCACCGTTTATCATTTTAGCAGAGATTTTTATAGGCGTATTATTGATATTTAACCTCAAAACAAAAATACTAAGTATTTGTGCAACATGCTTACTGCTTATTTTTACAGGTGCTTTTACATATGCTTGGCTGATGAATGGGATTACTGATTGTGGATGTTTTGGTAATTATATGCCTATGCCATCATCTCCTCTGGTTACCTATATCCGTAACATTCTACTTTTAATGCTACTTGGCATTGTTTATTTTAGAGGTTCTGAGATTCAATCTGTAGAAAAGTGGAAACGAGTTACGATTTATACTATTATGTTTGCAGCAACCTTTGTTGCAGGTATGACATATAAACCATTTGCTTTTATAGAACACAAGCATCCTTTTGAACAATGGCCAATCAGTCAAACTAATCTTAAAGAATATAATCAACAGATAGTTGGTTCTTCATTGATTATGTTCTTCTCATATTCTTGTCCATATTGTATCAACTCAATGGAGAATTTTAAAGCTTGGCAATCTACAGGAGCTGTTGAGAATACTTTAGCATATGTTGTTGTGGATTCTACAAACATCAACACAGATTCATTGCGAATGGTCTTCACGCGACGCTATCCATTATTGGAGATTCATGAAGTAAACAAAAACAGTGTTGATTTTGTAGAAGCGTTTCCAACTTCCTTTGTAATTCACAACGATACAATTAAACATGTCATTATTGGAGAGTTACCATCGCCATATTTATTTGAGAATTAAAGGTTGATTCAAGGGGATTGGAAAGGAATCTAAATGGTATAGATTATCCACATATAGGCAATAGATGTGCAACAGTGGTCGCGAAATGGTCGCGTAACTTGTAGGCAACTATCGGCACAAAATGTAGCGCAAACAACACTTTTTTATACAAAAACTTGCCGATAATGTGTTATATATCCGTTGCACAATATGCAAGTATCTGAAGATACAAAAAAGACTGCTCCGAAAGCAGTCTTTTTTGTATTATAGTACCAACGCTATTTAGCGTTTATAATTCTCCCACTTAGTGTTACGCATGTCGCCTGACTTGAGGAACTCCTCGTGCATAGCGAGTGCGCAGCTGAGTGTGTGAGGGGTATGCGCCTTCTTAGACATCTCCAAGTACTCGTTCAACATTGGGCGGTATTGTGGATCCACACAGTTGTTGATGATCTCGTGAGCGCGTTGGATAGGGCTCTTACCACGCAAGTCAGCAATACCATGCTCGGTGATGATGATCTTCACAGAGTGCTCGCTATGGTCGTGGTGGCTAACCATTGGCACGAATGCCGAGATAGCACCACCCTTAGCAGTCGAAGGAGTGGTATAGATGCTGATATACGCGTTGCGAGTAAAGTCGCCCGAACCACCGATACCGTTCATCATCTTCGTACCGCACACATGAGTAGAGTTGATGTTACCAAAGATATCTGCCTCCAATGCGGTGTTGATGGTGATAAGACCTAAGCGACGAGCTACCTCTGGGTTGTTGCTTATCTCTTGTGGACGGAGAACGAGTTTATCGCGGAAGAAATCGAGGTTGTCGAGGATCTCTTGGAGCTTATCAGCACCAATAGTCAGTGAGCAACCACTGGCGAACTTCACGCGCCCCTCTTTCATCAATCCTACCACTGAGTCTTGGATAACCTCGGTGAACATCTCAAAAGCAGGGATATTCTTGTTCTCGCCAAGAGCACCTAACACAGCGTTAGCGATATTACCCACACCCGATTGGATAGGCAAGAAAGTTGCAGGGATACGACCCTCTTTCATCTCGTTCTCGAGGAAAGCAGCCACATTTGCACCAATCTTAGCAGTAGTCTCATCCAGCGGAGTGAAACCACCTACCTCATTAGGACGGTTGGTCTTCACCACAGCCACCAATTTCTCTGCAGGGATAGTCACGCAGTCTGCACCGATGCGGTCAGCAACGGTATATACAGGGATCTCGCGGCGTACAGGTGGGTCAGCAGGCTCGTAGATATCGTGCATGCCACGCATAGCAGCAGGCATAGCCTCGTTGAGCTCTACGATCACCTTGTCAGCCAAGCGGCAGAAAGTAGGTACATTACCTACACCTGCGGTGAGAACGATCTCTACTTGGTCACCTTTCTCTACTACCTCACAAGCCTCAACGATAGCGAAGTCAGGCTTTGGCATAAAGCCGTAGCGGAGGTCTTGCGCCAATTCACTCAGGTGCATATCAAAGTAGTGTGCACCTTGTGCGTTAAGCTCGGTGCGGAGGTCTTTGTTACCTTGGTATGGGGTACGGAACTCAATAGCGTGTGCGCGAGCGAGTGCACCGTCGCAGCTGTCGCCAGTAGAGGCACCAGTGTACATACCAATCTTGTATGGTTTGCCTTCAGCGTGGAGTGCTTCAGCCATCGCAGCGATAGCAGAAGGGACATCCTTTGGAGCGCCAGCAGGGGTGAAACCACCCATGCCGCATATTGCTCCATTAGGCACCAATTGAGCAGCCTCAGCGGCTGTCATAAATGGAAGAGCCATTTCGATTTACGATTTAGCAATTTACAATTTATGAATTACTCTGCCTTTCCATTAGAACCAAGCACATTAATGATTTTGTGCTTGTAGAGTTCGGTCATGAGGTCACGAGCTGGGCCGCAGTATTTACGTGGGTCAAACTCACCTGGTTTCTCAGCAAACACTTTGCGAACAGCAGCGGTGAAAGCCAAACGGCTATCAGAGTCGATATTGATCTTGCAAACTGCGCTTTCAGATGCCTTGCGGAGTTGCTCCTCTGGAATACCTACTGCATCTGGCAACTTACCACCGTATTGATTGATGATGTCCACATACTCTTGTGGAACGGAAGAAGAACCGTGGAGTACGATTGGGAAACCTGGCAATTGCTCCATGATAGCGTCGAGGATATCGAATGCCAATGGAGGAGGAACGAGTTTGCCTGTTTGTGGATCAACTGTACATTGCTCGCGGGTGAACTTGTAAGCACCGTGGCTGGTACCGATAGAGATTGCCAATGAGTCACAACCTGTGCGAGTAGCAAAATCTACTACCTCTTCTGGTTTGGTATAGTGGCTCTCAGCAGCAGATACCTCATCCTCAACACCTGCCAATACGCCGAGCTCTGCCTCTACGGTTACATCGTGTGCGTGAGCGTACTCAACAACTTTCTTAGTGAGAGCGATGTTCTCCTCGTATGGGAGGTGGCTACCGTCAATCATCACGCTTGAGAAACCGAAGTCAACGCAGCTCTTGCAAGTCTCGAAGCTATCTCCGTGGTCGAGGTGCAAGCAGATTTGTGGTTTCTCCCAACCCAACTCTTTTGCGTACTCTACTGCACCTTGTGCCATGTAGCGGAGGAGGGTTTGGTTAGCGTAGTTACGCGCACCTTTAGATACTTGGAGAATCACTGGGCTCTTAGTCTCAGCTGCTGCTTTGATGATAGCTTGGAGTTGCTCCATGTTGTTGAAGTTGAAGGCAGGGATAGCGTATCCGCCTTTGATTGCTTTAGCAAACATCTCTTTGGTGTTCACCAAGCCAAGTTCTTTGTAACTTACCATAGTTGTAAAAAATGTTTTATTATTTGGTTAATATGTATTATTGTTTCTGCGTTTTATCCTACCGAGAAGCGCGTGGCTTCGAGGTAAGAGGAGGAATTGCGGTCGCCAAATGCCGCGTAGCGGCAGTCATTGCGACAAGCATATTCCGACGAGGCGACAAAGGTACTACTTTTTTCGCATATCCGCAAGTTTAGCACCGATATTTTTGAAAAATGATATATGCATCTATCAATATGTGGTTATGATTAAGCATTGAAATTATGAAGCAAATAAAAAATCGCTTGCTGATGATAGCAAGCGATTCCTTTATGGTATTCTTCTTTTTATTCCTCTGTTTATAAGCGAGCAGATGCTTTCTTCAAGGCGATACTATATGCCTCGCGGTAATAAGCGAAGAAGTTTTTCCACTCGGCTTTGAGTGCCAGTTCTACCGCAGCCTTGCGAGCCGCAGCCACTTTGCGTGGGGTGAGCGAAAGGTAATACTCAATGGTATTAACAATATGATTGATCACATCGTCGGTATTGCTATCGTTGCGATAGATAACCGCTACGCCCTTGTCGATCGTAGTGCAACCTTGTTCCTCGCACCAAACGCCATAGCCACTGAGGCTGGTAGTGATGGTAGGCACATGGAAAGCCATACTCTCCAGCGGTGTATAACCCCATGGTTCATAATAACTTGGAAAGACTGTTAGGTCAAGACCTATGAGTAGGTCATAGTATGGCAAGTTGAGTACGCCATCGTTGCCATTGAGATAGGTAGGCACAAATATGACATGCACATTGCCGACAGTGAAGTCTTGGCGGTCAAGGTATGGAATCATCACGAAAGCGATGACAGATCGCTGCGCTGTAGATCGCCCTGCGGGCTGTAGATCGGCTGTGCCTGTAGATGGAAGATTGGCTTCGCCTAACTTTCTCATTGATTCTAAAAAGACATCAATACCCTTGTTCTTCCACTCATAGCGGCCAGCAGTACCGATAAGCATATCGGTTGATTGTGCATCAATGCCCTTTGCGCGTGCGAGGGATAATAGAGTATTGCGCGCGCGATTGCGTGCAGAGTCAAAATCTTTGCCTTGTGGCACAAAGCCCTGTTCAAAACCATTAGGGGTAACAATATCCACGGGTTTGTCGAGGAGTTGCTTGCACTCACGAGCTGTGAGGTCACTCACCGTAGTGAAGCAGTCACAAAGGTGTGCAGCTTTCTTCTCCGCAGAGTGCTTGCTGACCATATTCAGTTCCTGCGCCATCTGGTCTCCGTGGAAAGCATCAAAACAGTCGTAGAGCGGTTTATAGTTGCCTGCAATCGAACGCCCAATGCTGGTGGCATGGGTAGTGAAAAGCGTACCAATAGCAGGGCAATGCTCGCGCAAATAAAGGATTGTGAAAGCCGTTTGCCACTCGTTGCAGTGCATGACAGTGGTAGGCATATCGAGGTGCTTGTACAAACTCTCAGCCACTTGTCCGACAGCATAAGCAAAAAGACAACTCTCATCGTAGTCGCCATAGGCAGCATGACTTTGGATGCCAAACTTCTCCCACATATGCCCGAAAATATGGTCTTTTTCTGCCCATAGTTCGTCCCACTTGAGAAGTACAGCAATAGGTTTGCCAGGCACTTGCCAGCGACCTACGCGTACACCTTTGGGACGCCAGCCTTTCAAAAGAGTCTTGCTTTCTTTGAAGGTAAGGTTGGAGTGGTCGCCAAAATCGGGACCGAAAAATACGACTTTGTCTTTATGTTCTGCTTGCATAGAAGCTGCGCGTGTAGAAAGAACGGCATAGATGCCGCCTACACGATTGCACACTTCCCAACTGGTTTCAAAAATGTATTGGGGCTGCATGATTATAAAGGGGTATTATTGACTACAATGCGGTCAATATCGCTGATAGAGTTATACAATATAGGAGTTGTAGAGAATTGATTGTTTTTGCTTTTTACAAGCGGCATGGCTTTCAGTCCATCGGGCGTTGCCCAGTAGAGCATACTGCGTAACGCATCTACATGTAATGCACCTGTAGCATCTGCATCAATGCGCACTAAGTCTTGACCGCTAAAATTGGCTACGAACAAACCGTCTTTAGTGGTGATATACCACTTTTGTGCCATTGCATCTATTTGCAGACGCAAGACATCAAGTGTAGGGAAGATATTACTCATATTGTTCGCAGAAAATACAGAATCGTTGTATGATACGCTGGTGTCCGTAGTTTGAGCTAAAAGGCGATTGTCCTCCTCCAAACAAACTCTCACCGTGTCCATACGATTGTCTATCATCCGTTGACGGAAATTAGCAGAACTACACTTCATGAGAATAGCAGGAGCTTTCGTTTCGTGAATGATATATTTTTTCGTGATAGTTGGGTGTGTTGTATCACCTTGTTTGATGGTGAGTTGCACCGAATCTTCAACCAAAGGCGATTTGAAATACACAACAATACTACTACTTGTAAGACTACCGCTATGCAGCACACAATTCGTTGGTAAAACCCATTGATAAGAAAGTGTATACTTAAACGGGTTGTAGATATTTGCCGTGAGCGTAACATTTTGGTAGTGGCATATAGAATCGGTAGATGCCACAAAAGTAGGAACCGTATCATAGACTGTGATGGATTGACTGCAAGTGTTGTATTTTGCACTATCCACCATCAGCGTTACAAGATAGGTACCGGGTTTCTTATACACCTTACTCGGATTTTTGGAGATGCTCGTACTATAATCGCCAAAATTCCAAGCCCATTTCTCGCCTGCGCTACTATGGTTGGTGAAAGTGATTTTCTCTCCTGCTTTTGGTTCTTTGGGAGAATAGGTGAAGTCCACACTCACTTTTTTGCATCCTACCATTGCCATAGCACATGCTAAACATATCATTACTATTCTTTTCATCATACTAAGTTGGTTGTTTCAAATCTTTTCTTCGCCACCAAGTCAATTGTCGTTTGGCATAGTGTCGCGAGTTTTGTTGTATCATCTCTATTGCGCGTTGCAGCGACCATTCGCCACGAAAGTAGTGCAACAATTCTTTGTATCCTACAGTGTTAATACTATTAGGTAGAGTGGAATAATCCAAATCTATTGCAGGGTCAATAGGGATATTTAATTTTTCAAATGCCCGCTTGGCTTCTTCCAGCAACCCTTGTTCAATCATTCTTTCTACCCGCAAGTTTATGCGTTCGTAGAGTTCTTCTCGCGGGCGTTCTACCATGTGGTATTGAATATCAAATGGTAGCTGATGTATTGAGCAATCTTCGTTTTGTTGCTCTCGTTTGCGAAACGAAGAATAGGGTTGCCCTGTCGTTCTGCTAACCTCCACACAATGCATCAGACGCTGTGGGTTGTTTCTGTCAACGATAGCCCAATAAGCAGGGTCAAGGCGTTGTACTTCCTGTTGCAACCACCCGATGCCTTCTTCTTGGTATGTCTTGCGCACTTGTTCGCGTATGTGATTTGGTACTTCTGGAATCTCATCTATGCCATTGCATACCGCATCCACATACATCATACTGCCACCCACCATCACCACCGTTTCGTATGTGGCAAATAACTCTTGCAACAACACATGGCAATCGCGAGCATATTGACCAGCACTATACACCTCATCCAACTCCTTACAGCCCACAAAATAGTGAGGAATACCTGCCTGTTCTTCGGCTGTAGGAGCAGCAGTACCAATGGGTAAATCACGATAAATCTGTCGCGAATCGGCACTTATAACAGGGCAACAATGTTGTTTTGCCAGCTCAATAGCACGAGCAGTCTTTCCTACTCCCGTAGCACCGATTATGACAATCAAACGAGGCATTTAGAACATCGAACCGTCATCAAAACTCAAATCTTGAAAACCTTCTAAATCTAAGTCGCCATCATTGTATTGGCTATCGCCGTAGAAGTCATCATCGATGTCCCATTCGTTCGCTTTGTTTTTAGTAGGGTCGAACGCTTCTTCTTGCAACAATTGTGTTGGGGAATCGCCTTGCGACTCGACACACACAACACCATTGCATACTCCGGGCAAAATGTCGGATACACGACCGAAGAAATAACGCTCATTCATTGGATCAAACACATAAATCATGCGTTGTCCGCTCTCTTCAAGCAGTTCGCTGAGGCGAGTGGATTCCATCACCATATTATCGTATTCGAAGTTGCTACCCATTTCAACAAGTGTTACTTCTTGTCCTTTCTCCCAGCGGTCGTTGCACATGTAGAAAGAAGTCATTTGGTCGTCAGGGAAACCTACACTTTTCAAAATAGCAGTGTGCAAATCGAAGAAAGTAGCATCGCTATCTGCTTCATATACGCGGCGAAAATCATCTACATCGTCGCACGAAAATTTAATTCGATATATCATAGTTTACAAATGATTTTATTCATGGTTATACATTTTGCGTGCAAAATTACAACTTTTTTTTTACATATACAACTTTTCGCTTCTTTTTTGTTCCTATTCGCAGTTTAATCAAAGACTTCCATTAGTACATCCAGCGATTTTGGTTGTCGGAAATCTTCAATATGTTCTTCATAATAGGCACAAATTTCGCGCAAGCGTTGTTGTCGTTCTTTGCGAGAGACAGGTAGTTCATACCACTCTGGGTGCTCCGTGTCGTCAATGCCAATACCCAGATGATTCGCGTATTCAATGAGAAAATGTAAGTGTAAATTACGAATATCCGTGTCTGTATCTAAATGTTTCACAAGCTCGCAAAGCCAGTCAAACAGTGGCTTATCGCTCATAGGATGGCGTAAAGTAACAATCAGAATTTCGGCAATAAACATCGCCACACATTGGCGTTGTACATCGGTTGACAGTCGAGAATTAACAAACGACAATTGACAATTGGAAAGAGTTGCCAGTTGATTGGGAGCATTGTTGCGGCGAGTGGCAGTAAATTCCACAATAGATAGTGGGCGCAGAATACCCTTGTACTTGTTGCCGTATATCGCATACTGCATTCGCCCATGTTCGGCTGTATAAAGATGTGCAATACTCCCTGTATCGGAATATTTGGTAAGGGAGAGTACAATAGCTGACGACATAATGGTATCGTTACTGTATATCCATTCGCCCGTCTATTACAGCTTGAACGGTCTTTACTTGTTGCACATATTCGATGTACAAGTCGCGAATTTTCTCTTCCGAGCGCCACATGTCTTGGTACTGTGCAAGTGGTGTCATACCATCATTGCCTTGGCTCAAGTAGTCGCTGGTAGCCACAGTATAGTAGGCAGTTGGAAGAATAGGTTTGCCAGCAATGGTAGCAGATATCAATTTGCCATTGCGTGCTTTCATACGCAATCCTGCAACACCTTCGCCACCGCGTTGTACAAAGACATTGCAGAGATTGAGAATCTCGTCCCCCGTCATGGTGAGTACTACCAATTCATTGTCGAAAGGCATGAGTTCGAAGATATGTCGTTGTGTGATGTCGCCTGCTGCCCATTCGCAACGCATACCGCCTATGTTTACTACGGCCATATCCACTTTTTCAGGATAGCGTTGCTGCGCCATTGCCCAAAGTGCATCGCTTGCCCAGTTGAGCATGTTACATTCAGGTTGATGAACAATCATTATCTCAGGTGCGTAGCCGATAGGGGTATTCAGTGCTTGCTCCAGTTCTGCTTTAATGGGGGTTAGGTATTGCAAATAGGTAGTGTCTTGAATAGCGTCTAAAGTACTATCTACCATCATCACTTCGCTTGTTGTTGAAACAATGCGCAAGGGACGATGGCAAGCAATCAATCCTACAGCGATTAGCAATAATAAAACTATCTTTTTCATATCTCTTTGGGTTATTATTCCTCTACTTTAAGTAAGAATATTCGGTCGCCTCGACGAACCATTTTGTCTGTCTTTATGGCAAAGTATTCGCCTTTATGAATCTCTGTGCGAACTTTGCCTTTGGCATCATGTATATCGCGTGCCACCAGTTCGTAGGCACCTGTGGTCTCGCCTGTGATGAGCAATTCATCACCTTCACGAATCTCTTTGGTGGCTTCCAAGTAGAACTCTGCCACAGAGATATTCTTGAAGAAATTGGTGCACTTACCTGCAAATACTTTCTTGCGTGTAGCACGCGAACCGTAGCTGTGTGTCCATTCGCCAAGGCGTTGACCTTGGTAATAGCCATCCCAAAAACCGCGATTGAAGACACGAGCAAGGCGAGTATTCCAATCTGCAATCTTAGTTTCGATCGTCCCGTCACTGAGAAACTCTTCTCCCTTCCCTTTAGGGAGGGGTTGGGGGTAGGCTCCGTTCTTCCACAACTCCACCGCTTCACGGTAACACTCCACCACCGTCTTCACATACTCTGCCCCGCGCGCACGACCTTCTATCTTCAGCACGCGCACACCAGCATCCAGCATTTTATTGAGGAAATGTATGGTTTTCAAGTCTTTGGGCGACATGATATACTGGTTGTCAACCTCCAATTCAAGGTCGCTATCTTTGTCTTTTACCACATAACCACGACGGCATATCTGCACACAAGCGCCACGATTAGCACTGGCTGCATAATTATTCAAACTAAGATAACACTTTCCACTCACTGCCATACACAATGCACCATGACAGAACATCTCAATGCGAATCAACTCGCCTTTTGGACCGCGAATATCTTGCTCTACAATATCACGATAAATGCTTGCCACCTGATCCATATTCAGTTCGCGTGCCAGCACAACCACATCGGCAAACTGTGCATAGAACTTCAGGGCTTCTGTATTGGAGATATTCAGTTGGGTAGATAGGTGCACCTCAACGCCCACCTCATTGGCATACTGAAGCACTGCAATGTCAGATGCGATAATAGCAGACAATCCAGCCTGTTTGGCGTGATCTACAATCTCTCGCATCAAGGGCAAGTCTTCTGGGTACATGACGGTGTTAAGCGTCAGATAAGTCTTTACACCAGCAGCTTGGCAACGCTCCACAATGGTATGCAAGTCTTGTGTGGTGAAATTAGCAGAAGAGCGCGCACGCATATTTAGATGCTCAATACCAAAATAAACACTGGTAGCACCCGCTTCAATAGCAGCAGCCAGACTCTCCCAGCACCCAACGGGTGCCATAATTTCAATATCATAATTTTTTTTCATGCCGCAAAATTACTACTTTTTTTGCATTTATGCAACACATCTGCTTTATTTTATTCTATTTTTTAGATTACTAACTGTCTGTTCCGATATATAACCGATACATAACCGATACATAACCGACACATAACCGATACATATGAATATCCCGTGAATACTCCGCGAATATCCCATGAATACCCCAAGCATAGGAGAAAAGAAGGAGAAAAGAAGGAGATAAATACCCATAAACTCCATAATCCTTAAAACTTTTAAAACTCTTAAAACTTTTTCAACTCAAAATTTGCACATCCGCAAATTTTTCTGTACCTTTGCACCCGATTTCGATTTTGGCGCATTATGCCACCTTTGGAACTCTTAAAACTTTTAAAACTTTTTTAACTCAAAATAATTATGATTAACTCTCAAGATGTAAAGAACGGCGTATGTATCCGCATGGACGGCCGTTTGTATTTTGTAATTGACTTCCTGCATGTTAAGCCAGGTAAGGGTAACACCATTATGCGTGTGAAATTCAAAGATGTTGTGGATGGTCGTGTATTGGAGCGCCGTTTCAACATTGGTGAGAAACTCGAGGATGTTCGCGTTGAGCGCCGTCCATACCAATACCTCTACAAGGAGGGTGAGGACTATATCTTCATGAACCAAGAGACTTTCGAGCAAGTGCCTATCGGTCACGACCTTATCACAGGCGTAGATTTCCTCAAAGAGGGTTTTGTTTGCGATGTTGTATCTGACGCTTCTACCGACACTATCCTCTTCGCTGAGTTGCCTACTAAGGTAGAGTTGGCTATCTCTTACACAGAGCCAGGTCTCAAGGGCGATACTGCTACTAACACCCTCAAACCTGCTACTCTCGAGACAGGTGCTGAGATTCGCGTACCTCTCTTCTGCAACGAAGGTGAGATTATCCGTGTAGATACCCGCGATGGTAGCTACTGCGAGCGCGTTCGCTAATCGTTAAACAATAGAGTAAAGAGCCAGGAGCCAAGAGCCAAGACGCATATGTTTCGACTTTTGAGACGAAAGTAATATGTCTTGATTCCTTGTTCCTGGTTCTTTGTTCAATATATGCTAGCTAGTCACCCAAAAATAGACCTTCCTATCCTCCACCTCGTGGGCGAGGAAGCCGATCGTCTCGGCTTGGAGTGCTATGTCATTGGTGGATATGTGCGCGACATCTTTTTGCATCGTGATAGTACCGACATTGATGTCGTTGTCGTCGGGAGTGGTATCGATCTCGCACAAGCAGTCGCCAAACGCCTCGGCAAAGGAGCACACCTCAGCGTCTTCAAGACCTATGGTACTGCCCAAGTGAAGCGTGGTAAAATGGAATTGGAGTTTGTCGGGGCACGCCGCGAGAGTTATCAACATGATTCGCGCAACCCAATCGTAGAGGACGGCACATTGGAGGACGACCAGAACCGCCGTGACTTTACTATCAATGCGATGGCTGTGTGTCTTAATAAAGACCGCTATGGCGAACTGCTGGACCCCTTTGGCGGCATATACGATATGAACGAGCGCACCATCCGCACGCCCCTTGATCCTGATATCACCTATTCCGACGACCCGCTACGCATGATGCGTGCCATCCGTTTTGCTACCCAACTCGGCTTCGACTTAGATAGAGAAACCTTCGATTCCATCGAGAGAAATGCCGAACGAATCAAGATCATCACCAAAGAGCGCATTGTAGAGGAACTCAACAAGATTATGCTCTCGCATAAGCCATCTGTGGGGTGGATATTACTTGACAAGACTAGACTCCTCCCGCTGATTTTCCCCGAACTCTCCGCACTCAAGGGCGTAGAAATCAAAGATGGAAAAGGACACAAAGATGTGTTCTTCCATACTCTGCAGGTATTGGACAACCTCGCCCAAAAGTCCGACAACCTCTGGCTTCGTTGGGCTGCCCTCTTGCACGACATCGGCAAACCTAAGTCCAAAGCATGGGACGATCATGCAGGTTGGACCTTCCGCAACCATAACTATCTCGGCGCAAAGATGATTCCGCGCATCTTCAAGACCATGAAGATGCCGCAGAACGAGAAGATGCAGTATGTCATCAAGATGGTGGACCTGCATATGCGCCCAATTAATCTCATTGAAGATACGGTCACCGATTCGGCAGTACGCCGTTTGTTGTTTGAGGCAGGTAACGATATCGATGACCTCATGCTCCTTTGCGATGCAGATATCACTTCGCGCAACGAAGAGAAAGTGCGTCGCTTCCACAAGAACTATGAACTGGTACGGCAGAAGATGATTGAACTGGAGGAGAAAGACCGTATCCGCAATTTCCAACCGCCTGTGCGTGGCGAAGAGATCATGCAACTGCTAAATCTCGAACCTTGCTCGCGTGTGGGTGAACTCAAAAACGCAATCAAAGACGCCATACTCGACGGCATTATCCCCAACGAGTACGAGGCAGCCAAAGCATATTTAATGAAGATAGCCAATGAAACGAATGAATAAAAAAATATTCTTTTTCTCACTTCTCTATCTCTTTTCGCTGACCCTTTCGGCGCAAATGCACATGTATGTTTGGCAAGATAGCATGAAAACAACCTTCTCCATCGCAGATGTGGATAGCATTACTTTTACCGATGAAGCCGAAGATTCTTCTCAAAAAGTAGGCAAATTCTCTGTCAGTGCAACCCAACAAATTGCTTTCTCTTCGGGCAACTTGCAATATCACCCTCTCAACAACCAATGGCGCTTTGCAGAAAGTCAACTGGATCATGTGGGTGATGCAAATGCCAACATATCGCCTACCTACGATGGTTGGATAGATATGTTTGGTTGGGGTACGGGTGATGACCCAACGCGCACCATACAGGATAATGGCTCTTATTCCACCTTCGTGGACTGGGGAACAAATAGTATCAGCACAGACACTGCCAACACTTGGCGCACGATGAGTGCAGATGAATGGAACTATATCTTGTCTTATCGCCCTAACGCCACCGCGCTCAATGGTATTGCTCATATCAATGGTGTGAATGGTCTAATCTTGCTGCCCGATGATTGGGTGGGAATAGAGGGGCTTACCTTTAATAGTGGTGCGTATGGACATTGGAGTAGAGAGTATTACGCAGTACATAACACCTTTACTTTAGAGCAATGGCAACAGATGGAGGAGGCAGGTGCCATTTTTTTGCCTACTTATGGTTTCCGTCAAGGAAATTCTATATATGGTTCTGGCTCAAAAGGATATTACTGGACAACTTCTCCCAACGGAGGTTGCGGTCCTATGAACTTGGAGTTTTCGGCAGAATACATCAAGATAAATAGTGCCTATCGTTATTCGGGACTTTCCATTCGCCTAATCAAAGATATAGAATAACATCCCTCGCGCCCAAGGGATATTGATTTGGGCGCAACATTGTCGATATTGTCGTAAAAAAAATATTTTTTGTTTTGCCCACCAATGCAGTATTGCATTCATTTGGGCAAACAAAAACATTTCCTTGAATTGACCCTAATTGACAATCAAGTTGACAATAATTGTCTTAAAAAGTAGAGTAATTTTTGTTATATACAACAATGAAAAAGTATGATTTTCTCATCATCGGTGGCGGTGTAGCGGGAATGAGTTTTGCGCTCAAAGTGGCTCGCACACAAAAGTATCGCATTGCACTCTGCTGCAAGACGACCCTCGAAGAAACCAACACCAGCCGTGCACAAGGCGGTATCGCCAGTGTAACCAACATGCTCGTAGATGACTTCGAGAAGCATATCCACGACACTATGGTGGCGGGCGACTGGCTCAGCGACCCTGCTGCGGTGGAGCAAGTGGTGCGCCAAGCACCTAAGCAGATAGAGGAACTCGTCAACTGGGGCGTGAACTTCGACAAGAAAGAAGACGGCACCTTTGACCTCCACCGCGAAGGCGGACACTCCGAGTTCCGTATCCTCCACCATGCCGACGACACTGGTGCAGAGATCCAACGCGGACTGATGGCTGCGGTACGCAACAACCCCTATATTGATGTCCTCGAAAATCACTTCGC
This sequence comes from Paludibacteraceae bacterium, assembly GCA_045590995.1. Taxonomy (GTDB): domain Bacteria; phylum Bacteroidota; class Bacteroidia; order Bacteroidales; family Paludibacteraceae; genus Colicola. The sequence goes on from JAZNRY010000064.1 coordinate 17,373, forward strand.
CGTAGAAATCATCACCCAGCACCACCTCGGCGTGCGCGTTACTCGTCGTACTCCCGATATTGAGTGCTATGGTGCGTATATCCTTAACCCTGAGACGGGCAAGATCGACACCTACCTCAGCCGCATTACCCTTATGGCTACAGGCGGCACGGGAGCAGTGTATGCTACGACCACCAACCCTAATGTGGCGACGGGCGACGGCATCGCGATGGTGTATCGCGCCAAAGGATTGGTCAAGGATATGGAGTTTGTGCAGTTCCACCCAACTGCCCTGTATAACCCAACTGAGACGCATCCCGCCTACCTCATCACCGAGGCGATGCGTGGTTATGGTGGTATATTGCGTTTGCCTAATGGCGAGGAGTTTATGCAGAAATACGACCCACGCCTATCGCTTGCGCCACGCGATATTGTGGCACGCGCTATCGACAACGAGATGAAGATCCACGGTCTCGACCATGTCTGCCTCGATGTTACTCACAAAGACCCCGAGGAAACCAAGCACCATTTCCCAAATATCTATGCCAAGTGCCTCAGCCTCGGTATTGATATCACCAAGGAGTATATCCCAGTAGCCCCTTGTGCGCACTACATGTGTGGCGGTATCAAGGTGGACTTGGATGCGCAATCCACTATCCGCCGCTTGTATGCGGTGGGAGAGTGCAGTTGCACGGGCTTGCATGGTGGCAACCGCTTGGCAAGTAACTCGCTTATTGAGGCAGTGGTGTATGCCGATGCGGCAGCCAAACACTCGCTCAGTGTGATTGAAAACTACGATTTCAACGAGAATATCCCCGACTGGAACGACGAAGGCACCATGACCAACGAGGAGCATGTGCTTATCTCGCAAGACATGCGTGAGGTGGGTCAAGTGATGTCCACATATGTGGGTATTGTCCGCAGCGACTTGCGCTTGCGTCGTGCATGGGAGCGCCTCGACTTGCTCTATGAGGAGACCGAAGACCTCTTCAAACGCGTGAAGGCAACGAAAGACATCTGCGAGTTGCGCAATATGATCAATGTGGGTTATCTGATTACCCGCCAAGCTCTGGAGCGCAAAGAATCCCGCGGCTTGCACTACACGATAGATTACCCCAAAAGCTCCGACATCAACACCAACGAAGTGTGGTGAAAAAGCAAAGTGGTTGTTTTGAACAACCACTTTTTGTATCAACATAAAAGAAGGGCTACATTATAGGAGGTATGTATCTATCAGTTTTTTAACGAGTTGAGGAACGCCGATGGAGGCATTTTTTTGGATGTGTTGGGCGCGGTGGCGGTAAATGCCGAGTTCGGGAGTGTTAGGGTCAATCACATAAATCTCTGCTGAAGAGGGCGCATATTGCAATAAAGATGCTGCGGGATAGACATTGAGCGAGGTACCTACTACGATGAGGATATCCGCTTGACTAACCACCTCACAAGCCAACGGGAAATACGGTACATCTTCGCCAAAGAACACCACATAAGGGCGCAGGAGTGAGCCATCGGGATGGCGGTCGCCATAGTGTTGCTCCCAACCATCTAAGTCAATGGTGGCTAGTTGGTTGGTTTCAGAGCGAAGTTTGGTGATTTCGCCGTGTAGGTGGATGACATTGTAACTACCCGCACGCTCGTGGAGGTTGTCAATATTTTGGGTGATGACTTGGGTGTCAGGAAAGACTTCTTGCAGGCGAGCAATGGCATAATGTGCAGCATTAGGCTGGGCTGTGAGGGCTTCGCGGCGGCGCATGTTGTAGAACTCGACACAGAGTTGGGGATTGTTGAGCCATGCATCGTGGGTGCACACATCTTCTATGCGATAGCGGTCCCACATGCCGTCGGAGCCACGAAAAGTACCTAATCCGCTTTCTGCGGATACGCCTGCTCCTGTAAAAACAACGATTTTCTTAGTCATAATAAATGGGGGTTAGTGGATAATGTTACACTTATCGAGTGCAAAGATACAAAAAATAAGGGCAACTACCAAATTATCTTCTTAGATTATCTTTAGCTTGCTCCTTTTCTTGTTTAAATTCGTTGGTTTTTGAATTGAAAAAGGAGCAAGCTATATGTGAGCTATTGGTGAGGATTGGAGTGTAAAACAGAAGAGGATGGTAGATATGAGAGCGGGCGCAATGTGCAGGTGGTTATTGCATGTTAGTAGTAGTTAACTGAGCCCAGCGTTCTAGACCGTTGGCGGAAAGGCGGTATGCTTGTTCGGGTTTGTTTGGAGAGTCTGGATAAGCCAAAACAACATAACCTTGGGCAATGGCAGGACGAAGATAATTATCCATGAAGTTACGGCGACTTCTTTGTTTCAGACCCAAATATGCAATGATCTGTCGTCGTGGCATGGTTTGATCACCAATAGCCAGTATTAGTTTTTGTATGCGTCCTTCAGCTTTGTCTGTGGACTGTATAGGAGGGGTTGGTTGTGGTAGTTGTTCGACCGTTTGAGTTGAGTCTTCTATTGCTTCAATATAGAAACTGAATGGTCTGAATCCATCGTTGCAACTAATCATAGCGCTCATAGGGTTTTGCATCCATCCGTCGTAGAAATTGCCTTTTCCTTGAGATAATTGCTCCACAAACTGATGCATAGATTCCCATGCAGCTAAGCATAACCCTTCAGGGCATTTGCCATCTATGGATATCCATTGTTGTCCTTCTTGCACGCTGCATGCGTGTTCAATGGGATTTTCATACTTCGCCATTAGATCGGTATATACCGTTTGGCGAATAGCGGTGATGCGAACTTTTGCCATAATCTGTGAGATATTTGCTGCAAAGGTACACAAAATTATTGAAACACACAAGAAGCTTGCTCCTTTTTTGTCGCAGAGACTTCATTATTTTAAGAAAAAAGGAGCAAGCTATATATGAGATGGATATTGGGTAGATTACTTATACTCCCCACTCGCTAATCACATCAAGATTGTAAAAGTTGGTTTCGGAACTTTAATTATTAGAGGCAGTGGTTTGGAAATTCCGAACAACTGCTTTTTGACTTGCTCCTTTTTTATTGAGTTTGCTGCTTTTTTTGTGAAAAAAAAGGAGCAAGCCAGGGGTAAGTAAAGAGGAGAAAGGAGCAAGGGTAGAGGTGAGATAGATGTTGGGGAGAGAAGAGAATGGAAAAGAATAGGAAGGATAGGGAAGGATAGAAAGAAGTGCAAATAAATTGGTTTTTATGGGGTGGTAGGGGGAATTATTCTTACTTTATGCTCTGTTATTGTTATAAACTTCTTCAAACATTTCGTCCTGTACTTTTCTGAGTTTTTTATTGTGTGGTTCGTCTTGGCAAGCAATATTGCGTGACCCATAATATGAAATTCGCCTTTTCCATACTCTACATATGGTGTAAACCAGCGCAATGCAAAAAATGCTGCTTACAGTTGCTAGTAATATTTTGAACAAGATATTCATTTTACCATATGTAATTATGTGTCGAATGGAGGAATTATATCATCATATTTTTTCCTATAATATCGATTGAAGAGTGTTATATCATCGCTATCAGCGGTTGTACGAGTTTTTTATGACATCTAACCATAGCCATAGACTGCCATGTCGTTATGTATAATATTCTTTTAGCCATATATCTGGCATATGTGTTTTAAATTCTGGATCAATATTATGACATTGTTCTTTTACTACACCCCTACGATGAATGACTGGCTGCAAGCAATAAATATCAAACTCATTTGTATCCACATCATCAATAGAACGCCAATGAGGAAATAATAATTTCATATACCCAACAGCTATACGTTTAATTGCATTGCTATCACGCACATCTGCTTTTTCCTCAAACTTCACCAATTGGTCAAATATTAGACCATATATATTTTGAGTACGCATAGAATGAAGTATCTCAGAGAAGTATTCAACATTGATAGTCCACCCCTTTAAAATCATGCTTTTATTGACACGCGGCAACAACCAGCCTTCTATAAAACAGTGAAAACGATCCAGTAAAGCAGATTCACGGAAATTATCAGGAAGATTATCGAAATACATATTTGATACCGGCATATTCTGCGATGTTAATGGAATATTACCCATGAGCATAAGACCACATTCGGAGGAAAACTCGTTATTATCAATAGTCGTTTTTCCACTTTCCAAATATGATTTCAATGCTGCTTGTATTTCTGCTGGCTCTTGGAACACAATAGTTTGAATCTCATCAAATACAGTGAAATCATGGTTTTTTATGATTCCATTCTGCTGTTTAGTTTTATCGAAGAACAACTTGGCACGTGTTACTTTACCTCCACTCACAAGCCATCCGTATTTGGATAAGTTTCCAAACACATAACTTTTACCCGTTCCTTTGGGGGCTAACTCTATAACATTCAAACGCGGTTCTATAAAAATTAATAAACGGGTTAAGAATTCTAATTTTTGCGTCAACGAAACAAATCCATCTGGGTCATATTCCATTGCAGAAAGCAACATATCTATCCATTCTAGAGTAGAAAAGTTTTGACGAGCACTAGCTAAATATGAAATATCAACCGAACTATATGGTTTGAATGGTTTGTAATCTACCATTTGAATATGGTTCTTCTTACCATCATCATCAGGAAGTAAGCATAACTTAATAATTCCCCATCTTTCTCCTTCTACGAAATCACCCTGGTGTTGAGAATAGACATATTCTGGTATAAGCCCTTCACGCTGCTTGATACCATAGTCGGGAATTGCAAACTGTCTCTCATTTTTTACAATATCAATAAACACAACAAAACGTGCTAATAACATTACTTCCTCCCCACTCTGTAATCTATCTTTGACACTTCCTTGTTGTGCAGGTATAACACGATCTAAAAATTGCGTCAAAGCAGGACGATCTATCTCTCCTGTTTGAATGTTTAAGTAACGCTTAAGCAAGAAGTCCTTCACGAAAGAAGGTAAATTCCTTCCTGCAAACAAACTTGCTGTAGATGCAGGATCTTTATAAATAGACATTGCAGAGAAGTTCTGCCTAATTTTATTACAAATTTCTTCTTTCATATCTTTTACATTGCAAACAAATCATCTTCTACAACACCAGTAGATATTTTTATTTTTACTATTTTTGTTACATCGCCTATTTCCAATTCCAAATCACTCACTTTTGCATCAAGAATCATATCTTCCGATTCGTATATATCGCAGGAGACATTATGCATCTTGTATTTTTTACCGTTATATATAACATAAGGTACATCCGTTGATGGAATATTCTTTATTACGAATTTAACGCGAGGTTCTGTTGCATTTATTTCTGGCGTTAAAAGATCGGCAGACCAATTAGTCGCAGCAGGACAACTGGAAATGATAAAAATTGGCACCAATACTTCTTCTGGAGTGCAGCCACCATGAGCACCTTGACCAGCAGGTAATTTCGCACATAAAGATTCGTGTTTCATAGCACATAGAGTTTTCTCATCTTCTAGACGATAATAACTGTTGTCTGAAGTTTCAGACACAGATTTTCGAATAGCAATTCGTCCATGATGGTCGCTCTCAACACCTGCTAAATTTTTACCTTGAACTAATTGCGAAAGGTATGTTAATCCGTGATCAGAAATTATAGCAATTTTTTTGCCAATATATCTATTAAGGATTTCCTCTATACTTTTACGAACCAATTCAATTTCTTTATTAATTGTAAACGGACTAATATTGTCGTTTTTATGTGCTAAGCCATCTAAATCACCACATTTTTCAAGTGTTTTACCTTTAGGTAGAAGACGCTGTAAATCCTTCTTGTTTATTTCGGTCTTACTCGGTAATAATGAACGAGCAACCAAAATCTCATTTAGGAATATCATTTGCTCTTTCTTTTCAGCAATCACTTCCTTTACTAATGGTATCCAATCAATACCGAGACCATCTATCCAATAAAAAACTTCAATATCTTTTCTACTCTTTAGTATCGTATAAGTTGATTTAAAACCATTATACCAATTTTCGAAATGTGCTTCATCTGAATTGATGATATTGATTTTTTCACTAATGTCTTGCGTATATTTATTTGCGAGTTTGGCTTCTTTGTAACTTCGAAAATAGTCTTCAATCCATCCAGGAACACCAATTGAGATTCCTACTCCATCTATCATATATCTATATAAGTCTGGATAAAATGGTTCTACCTGACTTAAATCTATATGCTGTTGCCCCAACCAGCTGATAGCGATTTCTTTTTCTTTTACAGAAACTCCAGTAAAATATCGCATTGCACCTTCATAGCCTATCTGAGCAGGTAAACTTTGAAGTGTTTTGGCAAGCATACTTTCAGTTGCTTCAGATAACTGTGTATGATTAGTTGCAGCATACTGGAGACAATCATATCGTACTTTTATATCTACCTCATCTTCTGGTAGAGTCCGAGCCATATTCTCTATAAATTCTGTCGTACCATAATTTGTTGTTTCTTGTAGTATCTGACAGATATACTGATTACAATTTTCTATACTCGCATAATACCGAGCCAGTAGCCATCGCTCAAATATAGTAGGATGACTAAACCAAAGGCGAATAAAATCTTTGTATGTTCTGATTTCGTCAATACTTAATTGAGAACGCACGAACTTTGGAAAACTAAAATGTTCACTCAAATCAATACGCCCAGCTAATATTTCCCAGTTATTACCATCACTAATTTGTGGTTGTATTCCACCAAAAGACAATCCTAATCCATGTGAAAGAAATTCGTATGCATTATGACATATTTCATAACTGAAAGCATTATCAGGTTGAGCAAATTCAGCATTTGCATATATTGAATTTGATTTGCAAATAATCTGAGGTCTAATTTGGCTCTTTGTATCTTTCCAAATATTCAACCATTCGCGTATTGTATTTATGATAGTATAGTTTTTCTCTAATCCCTTTACTCCATAATCATTATTTGCAGTTAATATAAGTCTATAGGTTAAATCATTATTCTCAGATTGAAGCCTCCAAATAATAGTTTGGCTATCATTCGCAAACATCTCCATTTTTCCTTCTAAACCAACTATCGGAATATACACTCGTTGATGTTGCTCTACAGCTCTAGGATCTGCTTCTTTGGCCTTAATTGATTGCAGCAAAGAATCAAATTTTTTACTCTTTTTATTGTCATAAAAGCGAGCTAATTCTGAGAAAGGAGCAATAACGCAATCATTCGGACTTTTCTTCCGTATATGATTACAAATGCGTTCGCCTAACTCCACATAAGTAAGCATAATGTCTGGATAATTAGTATCTATCCATCTATCAACACTTTCAACATGTGCTCCACAGTCTGACTGAAGGAATTCGACAAATTCGTAGCATTCGCTGAAGTTGTCAAATAGCACAAATCGTATCGGATAACGGTCTAGTGTTGATGCGCCAACTCCTTTTGCTTGTTTATCCTCTACAACCCATTGCTTGAGGGATTCTATGTCTGTAAATGATTTATACATATTTCAAGATGATGTCAATTATATATCCATCCTCGGTATTAACCAAATTCTCTAAAGCTTTTTGCAAATCTTGATTATCAGCAATCTTTGCCAATGCAGTATCACGTTTCTTCTTTAATTCATCATGTGAAACAGGTTTCCATGCACTACCTTGACTACCTCCATCCCAAGAAGAACTACCTTTTCCTCCAGAGTAGCCACCTGTGTATCCACTAGCGTTTCCTCCTTGACCACCTTGATAACCGCCTTGTCCTCCTTCGTGATTCTTACTTTGCAAAGACATGCGCCAATCCTTCAATTTATCTTTGACCTCATCTTCTGTCCAAGAACCAACTTCACTTTGTAGATGTCTGTGCAGATACACTATAGCATCATCTATCTCTGAGTCTTGGATATTTACGAGTTCTATGCGCTTCATGTACGCTATAAAACCCTTACGGAAATTATCTTCTTGTGGTAAAAGTAAATTACCGAAGTCTGTCTTAAGTAACTCATATCCGTTCATAGTTGCTTCCAATAAATTCGGATTCTTCATACTTTCTGGATCAGTCACTACTCGAACTATATTATCAATGAGTCCTCTCATGGAATCATTACAATCGTCAACATATTTAAGCGACCATAAAGGATAACCCTTCTCTTTACAATAGTCATTTTGCACAGCCCAACGAGCATCTTTTAGACTGCTGATATCTGAATAACCTTTAAGTTTATTCAGACCAAACATCTTGATAAGACTCTTACATACGCGTCCAGCTTTCTTTACTCTCAAACATAAAATTTAGTTTGTTGCTCGTCTTGCCACTTTCCCAGGCTTTAAACAGTTCCACCACATCGTCAACTAAATGTTGAGCCGTACGTTGTTTACCATTTGTATCAAAAATCACATTGATATATTTACGCATGGCAAATGCTACCATTGCCATTGGAGCATAACTTTGGAACAAACCAAATGGAGGCTCTGTTAATCCTATCAATTTATCACCTAAATTGAAACTTTGATTTCTGCTCGTATGCTTTCCGCCTAACCACTCTTCTACGTAATCGCAAACTTGCTTCAATGGATGGTTTGGATTTATGCCCTCTTTCCAATTGAGATTATCATCAACACTATCTTGTAACAAATAATCCACATGTTTGGCTTGTCCCGTTGCACAATGCTCCAAAATGTCTTGTTTTGTGTTATAACTTAATATACCATCAACAGTTGAACGAACAGATGCCTTTTTCCAGTAAGTCACACTACTTTTTGAACGAATTATATCTAAAGTTTCAGGACCTGATGTAAATATGTTTGGAGCAATTGCTGTGTTAATAATCAAAGGCAACTTTACTCCAACAATAGTTGCACTGTCGCCTTTTAGATATGTTGTTGCATTTGTACCTCGCATCTTTGAAACCCACACCTTAATCATCTCTTTTGCTTGATCTGTATAGGTTTGATGTTGTTGTGGGAGACCGTGGCTCTGAGCGCACTGAGCATTTGCTTGGTACTCAATAAAGCGTTCATATTCTTTATCGCCAAAAGGAGCTTCCATTACAACAAATGCAATTGTTTTATAGCGTTCATCCTTACTATTACGTTCTGCTATCTCTTTCAGATTGATTATCTCTTGAGCATTTCGTCCCACCAAAATAGCAAGGAATGTTTCGTATGAATGAGCATCTTTTTTTGCAGTCTCTATACGATTCATTAACGTATATTCATTACCTTGAAGGCTAAAGAATTTGAAAATCAAAGGTCTTGCTACCTGTGAAAAATTATGCACAAAGATTTTTGTAGCTGTATCTGAAAAATTGATTATCTGATCTGTATATAAATACGACGATGTTTTCAATTGTTCCTTAATCTTTTGAATCTCATCTCCAGGTAAAGCTGTAAACAGAATTGAAAAGTTTCCGTTAGGTTGGCGTTGGATAATACTTTTATCATTAAAGAAATCGAGAATTTCTTGAAGCTGTTCCTCTTCGGGCGTACCTATAAACAAGTTACATATATTATCAAAACTAGGAGTTACTAAATCACTGTTAGCAATGTTATTTAGTGCGTTCAAAAGCAAGATGCCTTTAAACACTCTGGAATATGCCTCTCCTTGGCTTTCAACTGCTAGATGATGACTATTATAACGCTCTGTTACAGCACCGTAATTTGTCGCATTTTCTTCAAAATAACTGTGTACATAGTCCCATAAATAATCTGCTGTAATTGTCTTTTCATTCTGATAATTATCTTCATCTTCCAAAAAGGCTCTTACAGGATCACTGGCAAGGAAATCAAATACGCTTCGACTACTAGAGCCTGCTTCGCGCGCAAAGTAGGTAGCAAGATTTGCTGTACCAGGATGCAGGGGGAATAAGTTTTTGATATTCTCTTTCGTCTCATTGGTATTAACGCTCGCTATTGAAAACATGTCTAATAATTCAGAATGCAACTCAAAAAAGCGTTCCTGACGCATCAGGTACAATGTGTAGTTGATAATCTTAAATTTCTTTGACATGATTTTGAACGCACTAACCGATTCCATATTATAGGTGAAATAGTGGTAGCGTCCTTTAGTCTTTTCACGTTCATCTTCACGCAAAGAAAGCAATGCGGATGGGTGAGAAATGAATAAGAAATAAGAATCGTTCTCCATATTCATCATAGCTTCTGCTATCTCTTGTAATTGCACCAAAAGACGCGTTGCCATACTACTGGTCATTATTTCGGTAAACTCATCCCAAATAATTAACAAACCATTATAGTCTGTTTTCTCGCGCAACGCGCTTTGCACTTCGAAGATCCATTGTTTAAGATTATTATTCTTCAATCGAATATCAAATTGGCCTTCAACCAATGCTTGACGCACACAGTCTAAGACATCTACATCAGCAGCCTCTAAACGTTGTTTCAGCTTGGCTGTATCTGGCGTTTTGCTTGCTAAATAGTTATTTTGAGCGATTAGATTCTCCCAGAATTGTGGTTGAGAATCGATATGTTGTACATAAATGTCAAAATCAGTTTGTACAATGATATCAATCTGTGCCGCTTTTAAAGCACGTTTTATCTCTCTCTGAATTTGCAGTGATAAATCTTCCTCACGGGATATATACTGCATAGCATAGAGATTAACAGGAAAGAGTCGCTTCTGTTCACGCAAAGAAAAGATAGATTGACGTAGAGTATCGTATTTCTCCTTACGATATTCTTCCTCTACATACTCACGAATATCCTCAATTGGATCGCATAACAAGTGTTGAATAACAGCACCAGCATGGCTTTTACCAGAACCATAAGTACCTGCAATCCATATAGATTTGTGGTTGTCGGCATCATTTTGACGAACTGCACTCACTACTTTCTTTAACAGGTCGTTAAACTGGTCATTGGCAATAAATGATTTCCATTCACCGCTACTTTCTTCTTTGATATTGTAGGCAGGTCTCATCTGCCTTAAGGTTACAATTGAGTTGTATGGCATATTGATTGATATTATTTATTCAGAAAATGAGTTATTATAGTTTCACTATATTCTTGACGAATATTTTCTTCTTGTAAGAGTTCCCAAAGAGCATCATCCAATTTTACGTCATCTACGATGTTTCTTAACTTCTTTAACGACAGAGTCATTGAATGTTTCGGAGTAGTTATTCCTTCTTTATATTTAATCTCATAAAAAGGTTCCGTACTTAAATGAAAATATGGTTTTACAATTGGTGTAACCACTTGATCAGGCTCATAATATTTAGATAGATTTTTATATTCCAACACAAATAAATCATCAAGAATAATATGGTTTTCTTTTAGATTCTGCTTCTCTATACTATTTATTATCGCGAGCATGAATATTGGCTTTGCATTTGAGAATATCCCATTATGATTTCCTCGTTGCATCCTCATTAGTAAATTTTTGTAATATATCGAAACAAGGCTCATTAAACTGTTAGTTGTTGCAGACAAGCTAAAGGTGACATATCTTCTTTTAAGGTAATACTATCCAATCCCATATTTAGTTCAGCAATAAGAACACGTTTCTCATCACTATTAAGGGAGCGTAATAATTGTTCCAATGTTGAACGAACTATTCCAAACTCTTGAAACACGCCTTTGTCGTTATCAGATGCATACAAATCTGCTATCCGTAGGGCATGTACGCCTTTTGCTTCAGCATATTTAAACAATGAATATGCTAACGCTTCACGTTCTATTGTCTCAAATCCCTTTTTTTGAATCTGCGTTTTATTTACAATCTTATATAGTCCAAATTCTCCGAGCGGACTTTCTTTCATCGTTCTTGCAAAAGCATAAACTACATTATGAATTGTCGTTTTACTATCATCATAATCGTTCTGAACGAGTTCTTCCATATCATTTTGGGTAAAGAAACATCCCCATTCTATTCCGCCTTTATACCACGAAGCAATAGGGGAATTATATGATAGGTTTATCCATATTATCTGCCACACTAAATCTGGATTATAAAAATATATATCTGATAATGTCTTACCAAGTTCTGTCAATTTTTTAGTCTTGGTATCTGTTATAATCTCTGCTTGGTGTAGCCACTTTGCAAAACTCGGCATCTGTTCTTTTTCATTGAGACCAGCCAAATTTTCTGCAAAAAATGATTCTGGATCGGTAAAGAAAATATCAACCCAGCCTCCGTTCATTCCGAAGTTGTTGTAACTTATTAATTTCATTTTTCGATTTTTTTGATTTCCTGTTATTGCTAATGAAGATGCCGAAATACAGCCATAATCATGAAATGTCAAACATTTTCCACAGCTCACACATGTATTAGGATTAATATATGACCTATTGGGCTCAATATGAAGTGCTCCTGTAGGACATTCTACTTCACAAACTTCACAATGAACACAATATGTTGATTTGTAAAAGACTCTTTTAAGTAACCCCTGTAAAGTAGGGTCTGTTGCTGTATTATAAAATGTTATTTCATATAGTCTATCCTCTTTAGGATTTATCGAAAATTGATATATTTTTTTACGATACATTAACTCGCCTAGCGTAATACCATCTTCGCTAACTTTAATCGTATATTTACCTATCGCACGGAGCCAAGTTAATAAATTCTCTTGAGGATTCTTTGAAATCATCTTTAAATTGGGAGCAACTGCCTCAATTCTTAACATTGACGGAAAAGTCATACCACGTCCTCCAGCTCTCCGTTTCCAGTTTCCTGCTTTAATATACTCCTCTATATCTTTAACACCCGATTTCTTTGTAATATTTTCTATTCGGCTAATAAAAGGTTGTAAATTATCTGAGTAACATTGTCTAGATACCATATCATTCCACTCTGAAGAAAATGGACATATTAGACAACCTACACGCGTCATACCATTTCGATATGCTTGATTTATGGAAAGGTTATGACGCCAAAGGTATAAGAAAATCTCTACAGAGGACCAGTGCAGAATAGGACTGGCATTGATTACCGTATCATGTTTAACACCTTTACCTATTCGACTATAATTAGAGCGTTTTGTACTTTCTTCCGCTCTAACGCCATCAAATGTGAGTACTCTAGCCTGCTTATTACTATCTGTTTTCAACAGTTTATACAGTGGTGCAGTCTTCATTACTGAACAGCACCAGCGGTGTGTATCGCTTGGCGTTCCTATCTTGTCCCAATACTCCAAAACTGATGCATGATTACGAGCCAGTGAAAATTTTAAATCAGGAAACAACTCTTTATAGTGTTTCTGGATATCTTTATACAATTCTAACGAAGGAGGCAATTCATATCCAGTATCGCTATAAATAACCTCAAACTCAGTGCTTGGAATAGCTCTTGTACAGAGATCTAACACCACCTGACTATCTTTACCGCCAGAGAAAGAAGCAAGAAAAGTATCGATTTTAGTTGCTTGGTAAATTTTCTTCCCTTGCTCCTCTGCTTTGTCTAACGGCATAATATCGAAACTGTCACAATCCTCACGAACAATCGCCATTTTCTGCTTGTTCTGTATTTCTAACTTCTTGGCTATCGCTTCAAAATCAATCTGATTTGCCTTTACTCGCTCTACACTCCTTCTTGCACTGGCATATTGCACATATACTTCGCGTATAAATTCTATCGCTTCGCTTTCAAGAAGAAACATACTATCTTTTGTTCTGTCTAACATTTTTTTGACATTAACCGGCTTTAAAGTCATCTTCTCACACCCAGGTTGTATAACTACAGTCGCAGAATCATACACATTTGCACCTTTTGCTTCGAAGACTAACTCACCATAATACCAGTACTGTTTATTAATAGCCCAAAGAAGCGGTTCCGAGCAATGAGGATAGTTCCATTCCATCTCGTTAAGCTTGAGCAAATCCAACTCTTCCCAAAACACAGGACGTGGCGAAGTACCGAGCGTACCTTCCTCTATTCTTGAGGATAATTTCACTCCTCCTGTTTCTTTATCCCATTGTATTTTGAACATATATTTCTACTATATTTTACACAAAACTATTTAGCCCGCAAAGTTACAACAATTTTTGCATAAATGCAAATAAAATTGGTTATTTCTCTTGTAGTTTTTTTATCTCTTTATCGAAGTCTGAAAGTCATTCGCCATGCTGAAGCATATATATGGCTTTTTGTTGCTCAATCTCTTTGATAGTAATTTAGATTATCCGATCAGCGATTGGAAAATGTTTGGAAATAATTTGAAGAACCGAACATTAGAGTGTAGGGTGTAGAGTGTGGCGGCGGAGCCGCAGTTGTTTAATGTTTAATGTTTAAAGTGTAGGGTGTCTAATGTTTAATGTTTAAAGTGCACTAACCAACCATTCTGCTGCACTCACAATATGAACCTTCTTGCCTGCGTGCTCAATTATGCCAGTTTCTCCATACATTACAATTAGTGTTAAGTTGTCGCAATGTGTCTTGTTTGACGCTTTTATCAGTCCGCCCACTTCTCGATTGAAGAGTTTGGTAGAAGGGTTACTAAAGTCGTATGTCACTTGTATCAATTCCTGTACCTTGGAAGCTTGTGTACGCACAAAGTCAACAGCAAAGCGATTACTTTCTCGTAGAAAATATAGTTGTTCATCCGCATATTTCTGACGGCGCAGCAACTCAATTGCAATGATATTCTCAAGACGCCAGCCTAGATTATCGGTCTGCAAAGAATTGTCTCTATTGCTTAGAAAAGCATTATCAATAATGTAGGATTTAAGATTGCTTTGTCGCTCTACGCTCTTAAAAGAATACTTATGAAGAATACGTGCAAGGTAGGCAGTATTGAGGTATGACACATAATTCTTGACCGTTTGTACCGAACGAATAGCATATGTTTCGCGGATATTCTCAAAGTTGATTTCTTGGCAAAAATTATCGATTACAGTATCTGCCACTTGTCGTAATGATGCAGGATAACGTACTTTATAGCGTTTGCATATATCCTTCTTAATAACCGTATCAAGCAACGCTTTTGTATATGCAGTTTTATCAATTGCACCATCCATAGTTTCTGGGAAACCACCCTCCATGAGATACTTATTGAGTGCATGACCACGCAAACCAACAGCCTTAGTGTGTTGCCCTACTATATCAATATTGTTGATACGACAATATTCTTCAAACGAGAAAGGAAATAGGCGTATCTCGTTGTATCTTCCAGTAAGGTGCGTAATTAGTTCATCGCTCAAGAGGTTGGCATTACTTCCAGTTAAAATCAGGTGTATTCCCTGGCGCAAAAGGCGATTGACAAACAATGGCCAACGAGGCGCATTCTGAACTTCGTCAATAAATAAATGAGTGTAGTCGCCATAAATGTGATACAACATCTCTACTATATCATTCAATTCGGCTACTTGTATATCAGCTAAGTTTTCATCGTCAAAATTAACATAAGCAAATCGAACACCGCTCTCCATTAATACTTTTTGACAGAGCATGGATTTACCACTACGACGCACACCTATTACGACTTGCGCTAATTTGCTATCTAAGTCTATTTTCTTCTCCTCTTGTCGATTTAGCAAAGCATTGCAATCGGTATTAAGGATTTCCTGTCGCTGATCCTCTAGAATAGTCTTTAAATTTCTCATAATAGAATGGTATTAAAATCGCGACAAAGTTACAAAAAATAAATGAAACATATAAATAAAATGTCTTATTTTGCAAATTTTTCGCATGTTAAACCGTCTTATTTTGCAATTTTCTTTCGCCAAAACCGTCTTATTTTGCAATTTTTGTGATTATCGTCAAGTTTCCTAAGGTCCGCAGCACGCAATTTGAACTGGTGACAAATTGTCACCGGTTGACGCTAAAACTTGTCAGGGCTTAAAAAAAGTTTATTTTTTTGTTTTTTTTGCAATCTTTTCCTTGTTTAGTTATTTTTCTTGTAGTTTTTTTTATCTCTTTATCGAAGTCAGAAACTCATTCGCCCTGCTGAAGCATATATATGGCTTTTTGGTGCTCAATCTCTTTGATAGTAATTTAGATTGTCCCGACAGTGTTGGGAAAATGTTTCCTATTTAGCCCGCAAAGATACAAAAATTTTTGCATTTATGCAAATAAATGGCGAAAAAGTCGCCATTTTCTGGTGTAAGGTGTATGGTGTAAAGTGTAAAGGCGCAGTTTAGAGGACGCGCCGAAGGCGCTACAGTTTAGAGTTTAGAGGCGAGGGAGTACTCGGCATGTACGCCGAGAATTGGACAGTCAACGGGAGCATAAGGGTACCCGAATAGTATTCGGGATAACAAACAAAGAAACAAACAATGTGTAAAGTGTAAGGTGTAAAGGCGGGGGATAAAAAGAACAAGCGCAGCTTGTGGACTGCGCTTGTGGAAGATTATTGATTCTTATTAGCAAGGATTAACGCACTTGCGTGAGGGATTTTACATGAGCGTTGAAAGCGTCCTTCTTGAGCAAGTCCTCGAGGGTGAGGTGCATGCGGTAGTTCCAGAAATGCTCTGGGTTAGAAGGCAAGTTGATACGCTCAGCGTGTTGGTCAGCCAAACGAATATCACCATCAATAGCAAACCAGTCTTGCAATGGAAGAATCACCCACATTGCTGGGCTATACATGTGCTGATTAACGATGAATTCGGCAATCTCTGGTGACATCTCCTGTGGAGCTTCACCCCACCAGCCCATCTGTTCGTTGTAGAACTTCTGAGTGACTTGGCGGTCTTCCTCCCACCATGCACGCATAGGGTTCATGTCGTGGGTACCAATGGTACAAACGCTATGGTAAGGAGCGTCCGCTGGGTGAGCGAAAGCTACGGTTGGATCCTTAGGCATGCGTTGGATCTCGAGCGAGAGGATCTGCAATTGGTTCATGACATCAGGCACACAGGTTGGCACCATACCGAGGTCCTCGCCGCAGCAGAGCATGTCGGTAGAAGCGATGAGTGTAGGCAACTTCTTGAGTGCAGACTCGCGCCAGAAAGAGGTGTGGCGGTGGTAGAAGTAGTCGTTGTGGATGTCAGCCAAGAGTTGGCGTTGGTCGGCATAGAGCTCTTGGTAGTTGTGTGACTGGTAGAGCGCGATGCGTGGGTGGAGCATCGATGGGTTCTTCTGGTCACGCACGAAGAGCACCTCGCAATGGAGATACAAGAGTCCGTTGAGGACATTGTCGATATTGCAGTTGTTCTCGTGAGCAGCACGGTTCTCAGGGTTGAGGAAGAACTGTTGCACCTTGCGTTGGGTGTCGAGATGCTCAGGGAAGAAGTAGATATATCCGTCGTTGGTAAGGAGGAAATTGTTCTTCACATACTCGGTATCATAGCCGAATGTGTCGCCGAGGAAGTTAGCACGGATATATGGTTTGGTGAGGCGATCCTCATCGAGCTTCACGCCCATGTTCCAGAGGTCTTGGAGCGAATATGGCATAGCAGGAGAGAAGTGACCGCAGAGGCCCCAAACATCCGACTTGCGCATTTGCCAGATACGGAAGAAGCCAAGGATGTGGTCCACACGATATGCGTCGAAGTAGTCCGCCATCTTGGTGAAACGGAACTTCCACCATTGGTAGTCGTCTTGAGCCATGACATCCCAGTTGTAGGTAGGGAAGCCCCAGTTCTGACCGCGTGCGTCGAAGTCATCGGGTGGCGCACCTGCCGATGCAGAGAGGTTGAAGAGGTGTGGGTCGGTGGAAGCGTCCACAGAGTCAGGAGAGATACCGATAGGAATATCGCCCTTGAACGCCACGCCTACAGAGTGTGCGTAGTCCACTGCCTCGCGGAGCTGTTTGTCCGCATGGAACTGGAGGTAGCAGTAGAAGTCCTTAGGTTGTTTGTCGCGCTTAGAGAGGAACTCTGCGTAAGGCAAGAGCCAGCCCTCGTTGGCAGCGAGGAAAGTCTTGTATTCGTCGGAAGCGAAGAGAGTAGCTTTGTCGGCCTTGTAGAGGGACTTGAAGTACTTCATCTTCTCATCGTAAACGCATTGGTAGTCCGCGATGGTCTTGGCGTTGAACTCCTCTTGTGTCTTGCGATAACGCTTGAGTTGAGTAGGAGTGAGGGTACCCATCTTCTCGATATTGAGGTAGATTGGGTGAAGCGCAAACACGCTAACTGCGTTGTAGGGATATGAGTCGAGGTTGTTGTGACGGAGGGTAGTGTCGTTGATTGGGAGGGTTTGGATCATCTTTTGACCTGTGAGTACAGCCCAATCAGCGAGGAGCTTGAGGTCTTGGAACTCACCAATACCGAAGCCGTTCTCCGAGCGGAGAGAGAAGACAGGCACAGCCACGCCCGCGCCCTTCCAGTTGGCTTGGGTGTAGCGGAAAGGAGAGTCGGAGATGACATAGTGCTTAGCGCGTTGTACATCCCAGATCTTGCGGTTCTCGCCCCACTCCATGTCCACGATGTCGCCAGACTTGAGGTCGTAGATGACATACTTGTACTCCACTACAGAGCCGATTTTAGCGTGGAAAGTGACGGTCCATTCGGGGTTGTAGTTGTGGCTATTGGCAATAGGCGATTGGCGATTGGTCAGAAGGAGTTTTTTGGTGCGATCCCATTCGCCGAGGGCGGCGATGTTACCCATGATAGCCACACCCTGATGACGCTCGAGGCGAGGTACATTGACCTTGAGGGTGATGTTGCCAGTAGCTTTCTTAGCGGCTACAGGAGCACGGTGTGCGAAGAGCACTTGGCTGAAGACCTTAGAAGCGAAGAGCGATTGAGATTTGTCTTGCCAGAGGTCGCGCAGCACGATATTGCCCGGTTGGCACTCGAGGAGATGAGGCATAGACTCGCGGCGGAGGATATTGCCTTGTTCGTCGAGGACTACATAGCAGTAAGAGATGTACTTATGGATGTCGCTGAGGGTGACTTGTGCCGACCACTCAGAGTTGCCGTGGCAGTCCATAGGGAGCGTCACAGGCGATGCGGTAGTGATGTCCGCATCCGCAGCGTAGAGAACAGCGAGCTGTTGTCCCCATTGCGCTTGGTAGTTGATTGTGAAATGAAGTGTCATATGTGTGTATTAAGTTTTAAAAGTTTCAGAAGTTCTAAAAGTTTTAAGGGTTATTTGGTTTTGCCGTTGCGGTAGAGGATGGAACCTATAAGCATTGGCAGGACGGTGTTGATGAGCCAGATGAGTGCGACGGCAAGAGCAATGCCGGCTGTGTTCGGACTGAAGACACCGAAGATGATGAGCGACCAAGTGCCACGGATGGCGATATTAGCCACAGGTATAGATGGGAAAACTGCCACGACCATGTAGTAGAATGGTATGGCAATCATGTATTGCACAAGGGTCATGTCCACGCCGCAGAAGTGGAGCGTAAGGGCGAGTTGGAGTGCCCAGATGATATAGCGAAGCATGGACCAAGCGATGGTCTTCATGAAGAGCGGATAGGACATATGCGAGAGCGCAAGGGAGAGCTGGCGCATCTGGGTGTTGTGCCACTCGTGGCGAGAGAGGTAGCGCACGAGGTGAGGCAGGAAGCTGAGCAGGAGCACCAAGACGATGAACGCTACAGCGAAATACTGCATGGGTATAGCAGGATGGTAACTCACAAAGAGCCATGTGGCAGGAATGCCGAAGATGAGTTCGACAACGAGCAAAGCCACGGAACCGACGAGACCAAGACCAACGGCTGCGGAGAAATTGCTCTTGTCCTTGAGGAGCATAGCACGAGCGGGATAATCGCCTGCGTGGTATGGCGTGATGAAAGCACCTACATAGCCGTAATAGACTTGGCGTTGAGCACCCCAGATGGTCATAGGTTCGGTTTTGCGAAGCAGCAGACGCCATTTACCTGCTTCTGCTACTACATTAACAGGCATAAGCAGAAGGGTGGCGATAAGGGTGAGCCAGAGACCAATATTGCTGGTGCGGAAAGCATCGAGAAATGATGAATAATCGTCAAAAATGATGAGACGATATGCCAAATAACCATACGCCGCAAGGATGAGCAGCGTATTAAAAATACGGAGGTATGGTCTGTTTGGTTTCATTTTCGGGTGCAAAGATACTAAAAATTTGTGTAAACACAAAATTTTTTTGCAATTGTTGGGATATTTGCGTTATTTTTAGTACTTTTGCAGGTGAAATGAAAGGAATTAGATGGATATTGTCGTTGGTAGGGCTGTGTGTGGTATTGGCTATGCATGGTCAGAGTGTAGTTATGGAAGCTGCGATAGAAGACATATTAGAAGATATATATAGCCAACTTTCTGAAGATGATGAAATATTACAAGAGGATGTGCAAGAACAGTTAATGAATATAGCGGCGAATCCTATTGATTTGAATAATACGAATGCTGATGAATTGGCGGAGTTGATGTTCTTGAGTGATGAGCAGATTGATGCCATTTTGTTGTATCAATATAAGCATGGTTTTAAGGATATTTATGAATTGCAACTAATTTATTGTCTAAAGGATTATGAGATACGGAATCTGTTGCCATTTGTAGAGGTTAAAGGTGATAGGTTAGAGGCGAAAGGCAAGGATATTTATTTTCGGGAGGTGTTTCACTATGCAAAGCATGAGATGACGCTGAGAATGGATGCGCGGAATATCGAGGATTTTGAGGGTGATCCGATGTATGGGAAACTTAGGTATCGGTTTAATTATCGAAATCGTGTACAGGCGGGTGTGACAATCGGTCGTTCAACGGGAGTTCCATGGGAAGAAATTGATTACGGAGGATATATTCAACTGAAGGATATTGGACCGATGAAAACTGTAGTGGCTGGTAATTATCAGGCGAGTTTTGGTTATGGATTGGTGGTTGGTAGCCCGTTCAAACGAGGAAAAAGTGCCTATATTCAGTCAACTGCTACGATGGATGAAGGGGTGAAGAAATATAGTTCGGTAGGCGATAGTTACAACTATTTTCATGGTGTGGGTGCGACGGCAAGAGTGAGCAGTTGGGCAGATGTGAGTGCGTTTTATTCGCTTCGCAAAGGCAAGGAGGATGCGTGGAATCATGTGGTGGGCGTGAATGCAACAGGCCGATGGAATCGGCTGAAAGTGGGAATAACGGCGGTAGAGACTATAGAGCAGCCTACCCCCTCCCTAAAGGGAAGGGAGAATTGTGTAGGTGCAATGGGTGTGAATGCGAGGTGGAATATGGGTAAGGTGGATATTTGGGGTGAAGTGGCAACAAGTCATGGAAATAAATGGGGAGTGGGCGTGATAACGGGTGTGCGATATAGACCCATATCGGATGTGAATTTGTTGGCGATATATAGGTATTATTCGCCTGAATTTGATAATGTGTATGCCAATTCGTTATGCTCATGGTCGAGGATGAAGGATGAGCATGGCGGATATTTAGGAGTGGAATATAATCGGTTGAAGAACTGGCAGTTGTCGGCATTTGGAGATGTATGGAAAACGGGGTTTGAGACTATGGCACAAGCTGATTTTATACCGCATAAAAACTACCGAATGCATACGCGTTTTCGGGTAAAGCGCAAAGACGAAAAAGACACTTATTCGCTCAGATGGAATATGGTGTATGAGTTTGGTCAATGGAAGATGAAGACGCAAGCGGATGGCAATATGGTGCAGGCAAAAGGAGCGTGGACATACGGTTGGTCGGTGTTGCAAGATGTGGAATATCGTTTTTCGGAAGTGCCAATCGTGTTGCAGTTTAGGGCGCAGGCGTTTGATGCGAGAGAGTGGAACAATAGGGTGTATATTTACGAAAATGATGTGCTGTATGCGTATGCTATTCCGTTTGTGTATGGATTAGGTGGGCGGTTTTGGTTAAACGCGCGGTATAAAATTAACGATACTTTTTCGGTGTACCTGCGGGTGAGTGAAACTATATACCAAAATGCATGGGCGATGGAACACAATAAAAATTGTACGCGCGCGGATGTGCACGCGCTACTGAGAGTAAAATTGTAGGGGTAAAGGAAAGGGTGTTATTTCTTGAATGAGAAGTATTTTTGCCCAAAGAAACTGATAATTACCGTGATGATGGTGATGATCATTTTGGATGGAGTTGGATAGATACCACATACTTCCACAAACAATTTCAGTCCGAAATAGTTCACCAACAAGTTCACCATTACAATCAGTATATATCGCCATAGTTGCTTGTATCCACGAAGCGAAGATTGGGTGAAGGTCACATATTTATTCAGCCAAAATCCTGTAAATAAGGTGATTGGAAACACTATCAGCAGCGTCATTATATGGGGCGTGAGGCAGATTTGAGAACTGAAAGGCAAGGTTATATACACCAACTCATGCCCCACCACAAAATTATAAAAAATAAAGTACAATACCCAATCCAACACCATATTTCCACCGCCGCAAGCAGCATAGCGAAATAGCTGTTGAGGGATGTATCTACGAAATGGTCGATAGAAAAAATCGACTATTTTAGTGATTATTTGGGCGAATGTTTGCATTTTTGAAAAAAAAATTGTACTTTTGCAGCCGAAAATAAACAAATCGGCGTGCAAAGGTACTCAAAAATTTGCGACTATGCAAATTTTGCCGAATATTATTAACCAAAAACAACCATTTATGGACGACTATCATCAGCAAAATGCAACAAGTAAGAGCCAAGAAATTTTTGGGTCAGCATTTCTTGAAGGACCTGAGTGTCGCCCAACGAATTGCTGGGACCATTAGCGAGGGTCGTGTCTTAGAGATCGGTCCTGGTATGGGTGTGCTCACGCAGTATCTCCTCAAAAATCCTAATCTCCAGACTACCGCTATTGAGATCGATAGGGAGAGTGTGGCGTACCTCAAAGAGTGGTACCCCGAGTTGCACCTCATCGAGGGCGACTTCCTCAAACTCGACCTCAATATAATCTACCCCGACGGCGAGTTCTGCGTGATAGGCAATTATCCGTATAATATCAGTAGTCAAATTTTCTTCAAAGTACTTGATAATAAAGATCGTATCCCTATCTGTTCGGGTATGATTCAGAAGGAAGTAGCCGAGCGTATAGCCTCCAAACCAGGCAAAAAGGCATACGGCATTCTCAGCGTGCTGCTGCAAGCGTATTACGATATAGAATATTTATTCACCGTGGACGAGCATGTGTTCAATCCTCCGCCGAAAGTCAAGTCGGCGGTTATTCGCATGACTCGTAATAACCGCCAAGGATTGGGCTGCGACGAAGCGTTGTTTAAGAACATAGTAAAAACAGCATTTAACCAGCGCCGAAAGCAGATGCGCAATTCGTTGATGGGACTAGTAGGCAAGGATAATCCTATCCTCAACGACCCTATTTTCACGAAGCGCCCCGAACAACTGAGTGTAGAGGAATTTATCGCACTCACCCAACTAATTCAAAATTCAAAGTAACCATTCAAAATTAGTGTAACCATGGCTGAATTAAAGATTTTCTATAAAGACAAAGATAAAGATAAAATCAAAGTAGGACGCAGTGTAAACATCCTCACCAGTCTTGACAAATCCGATATCATCTGGATCGACCTATTGGATGTAAGCGATCGAACAGAGGGCGTACTCGAGGATTTCCTCAAAATCGACATCCAAGATGATGAAGAGATGGAAGAGATTGAGATGTCATCTCGTTATATACAAACCGACGACTCTATCGTAGCTAACTCAAACTTCTTACGCGATAATTTTGAGACAGAACCTGTCAACTTTATTCTCAAAAATAGTATTCTTGTCACCACACGCGACATTGAACTCGCCAGTTTCAACGAAACGGTCAAGAAGATGCTCATGAACACCCGCAACTTCCCAACGGGCTACCATGTACTTGTTTCACTCATGGAAACACGTGTAGAAAAAGATGCGGATATGATCGAGGATACTACCGACCTTATCACCAAACTTTCTGGTGAAATCAACGCCACCGACCAAGTGGACGAAGAGGTATTGATCCAAATCAAGGACCTTCAGGAAAAAGTCACCATAATCCGTCAAAATATCATGGATAAACAACGCGTTATTAGCAACTTTCTCAAGTGCGACTTCTTCCCAACGGAACTTCAACCTCGCCTCACAATGATCATCAAGGATATTAATTCTCTTTTTGAATATACGCGTTTTGGTTTCGACCGTCTGGACTACCTTCAGGATACTTTCCTCGGTCTTGTTAATATCGAGCAGAACAAGATTATTAAGATCTTCACCGTGGTGAATGTGGTATTCCTGCCACCAACCTTGATTGCGAGTATGTACGGTATGAACTTTAAGTTTATGCCTGAGTTAGAATGGGATTGGGGCTATTATTTCGCCATGGGATTAATGGTGGTATTTACCGTTGCTATCTTATTGTTTTTCAAGCTGAAAAAGTGGTTATAAACAAGTTTTCAACAATTTTAATTTGCAATTGTTGATGAATTTTGATAACCCAAACTTATCAATTTTATCAACAATCAAACGCCAATAAATATTCCTTCTAACCTACTAATCACAAGATAAATACGCAAGTTTTCCACATTTTCCCCAACCAATAATAATAAAGGAATCTTTAATTAATTCTATTTTTATTATTTAAGGTGTAGTTTGCCCCTTTGTTTTGTATGATACCTGTCAATCCACAAGATACTCCTCGCGCAGCTCAATTCGAGATTTGGAAGAATGCTCCAAATCCCATGCTTGTTTTTGTCAAACGCTTGGATGTCACCAATCTTGTGCGAATTAGTCGTCGAAAGCATTTGAAGTTCAATATGCTCCTCGATTATTGCATTGGCAAAGCCGCAATTCATCAAAAAGAGTTTTATCTCTTGCCTGTAGGCAATCAACTCATGCAGTTCGACAAGATTGCTATCAATACCATGGTCAAGAATCATACAGGCGATGTCAGTTCATGCGATATTGCTTTTGATGGCGATTTCAACACCTACTGCAACGACTATATGAAATATACTGCTGAGGTCGCTCAAACCTGCATTGACCGCGATCTTTCGCAGGAATTTATGGTGATTGGCACTTCGGCTATTGTGGATACAGAATTGGAATTTGCAGGTGGCATGTATAGTGGCATATATAATAATCCGTATATTATATGGGGTAAGTATCGCCGCAGTTGGTTCAAAACTACATTGATGTTATCTTTCCAGTTCCACCATGCCCAGATGGATGGCGCCCATGCTGCTCATTTCCTCAATACACTGCAAGAGGAAATTGATAAACTTAAATGTTAATACATATAATTTATAAAATGCTTTTTACTCTAAACACTAAACTGTAGCATCAAAGATGCGTCCACTAAACATTATATTTTTTTTACCTTTTCCCTTGTAAATCTTTAGTGATTCTTTAGTTATTCTTTAGTGATTTATTAGTGATACTTTAGTGATTCAGCAACTTTAACTATAAGATCAACATAATATACTTTTAAAACTTTTAAAACCTTTTAACTTTCCAAAACCATGGCACAAATTACCCTCAACCATCCTATTGCGGAGATCCACGGCGCTCTCAGCAAGCGTAGCAACATTGTCAATCGTCAGAAGAAATACCGCATCAACGGTCGTATTATTCACGAAGGCAAGCAGGAATCCTATGCTATCCAAAATCCTCGTGATTTCAAAAAGAGCCCTAAAACAGGTGCCGAACTTGCCAATCACAACCTTTGGAGTGAAGCATGCCGCCGTACTGCTCAAATCCTGCAAGCAGCCCAACCCGACGGACCAACCGAGCAACAACTCTTCGAACGCCGTATCAATCAAATCCCTGACTACTACACTCTGGAAGAATCCCGCACATTGCTCGAGGATTTCCGCCGTCGCTATGAAGCTCAATTGCCCAACACCCGTGGCAAACACCCAGACGCCCAAGCGCCCATTGATTCAAAGACTGGCAAAGGCAAACAATATGCCCAATTCCCAGCCTTCATCCGCGCCATGCTTTACTACCAACTACGAGCTCAATAACCAGCTACTAAAGACTCAATAACCAGCCACGACCACTTTTCTTTGAAGGTGTTTGTTCATTTTCCCAAATAACATTTGGGTATCTCTCGTATTATCCCGCCACCTGTTTTGCTTTTGCCAGTGGTCTGGCAAATATCCCTGCCTTTACACTCTACACCATACACTCTACACCCTATACTCTACACAAAAAAATCACCCCAAAAAGCGATTTTTCTTGCACAATCCAAAATATTTCACTACCTTTGCAACCGCAAACCCAAATAGGGCTTTGCAGACATATTATAAAAAGGCGTTTATTGGCGCTTGTTTTAGTAAACAGAAACCTAGCAAACTTCTAACCCTAAAACGAGAAAGCGGTAAATGCCCCTTGGTATGTTATATCCGTTGTATCCCACAACGATTAGCATATCGGCGTGGGCATTCATTGTTTATTCTTGGTTAAGGGTTTTGCTAGGACCTCTGTTTAGAGAATAAGCAAAAAGAGGTTCCACGCTTTTCTTTTATACTAACGGGTCGTTTGGAGCCAACTTCCCAAACAAAACATTCAAAACAATGAAAAAGATTTTCAGTTTAGCCATTCTGGCAATGGCACTCGTTTTCACAGGTTGCGACCAAAACAAACCAGACAACTACGCAGACTACCCACAACTTATTGTAGGTAAGTGGTTTAATTTTACGCCTGATGCAAGTATGTTGTTAAGTTTTCAAGCAGACGAGACAGGCGCAAACGGCACTCATAAAGTAATTGGTTATGAGTCATCTATGGGTTTCTTAGAGGGTAGTGGTATTTATAGCATAGACGGAAATAAGTTAACAACTATAACATCTATATTAACATCACCTGATGGTTCACAATCCAAGCAAGTTAGAACTTTTGAAGTTACAAAAGATAAATTTATCGACAATAAGGAACTAATTAGTGATAACACTGGATTGGCTGTACCTGGCGAGAAAGTTCACTACCGCGTTCAAGAGCAATTCGATATTAAGGGTAATTATTCTTACCTCAACTCTGTTGTTCGCGTAGTTCCTGCCGAAGGCAAAACCGCTCTTCAACTCCCAGAGGGCGTACTCTTCCAAGGTCAAAACTCTATTCCAGTAGAGGCTATGCACGGCGATCGTATCGTGGATGTAATGAAGAAGTTCTTTGCGGATGCTACTTTCGCTGCGGATGGCGCACTCAACCACACCATGGACGGCGAACCAAAGACCAAAAACTACACCCTCGATGGCAACAACCTCACCTTCAATCTCTATGAGGGTAGCGAAACCTACAAAGTAAACGCAACTTCCTTCCCAGACGAGGATGGCGATCGCCTCTTTATCATTATTCCAAAGCAAGCAGCATGGTTAGGTGGTATGGTGGACTTGGTAGAGAAGGAGAACGAGGGCTTAACCCTCACCGAAGCTCAAATCGCCGAATTGGAAAAAGAGTTCATGGCTACCTTCGAAACCTTCACCGTTATCCTCTCTCTTAGCAAAAAGTAAACCCGCCTCTACACTTTACACCATACACTTTACACGAAAAAATCGCATAGCCCTTGCGCATATGCGATTTTTTTTGTACCTTTGCACCCTAATCAATCCAACTTAGCTATGCCAACTAACCTATTCCAACACATCACAACCAGCAACGATATCCGTCAACTCTGCGATAAGCAAGGTATGCCTATTGCTGCTAACTACACCTTATTAGCCGTCAAAGGTTGGGCAGACATTGAGTTTAATCATGTCCACTACCACCTGACTTCACAAATGGTGCTATTTGGTAGCTTTACAGCAGAGCTCGCTATACTTACTCTTTCGCCCGATTGGCAGTGTAATATCATCATCAATCCCACCTCGCAGATGGATGAAACCATCTACTCCTGCCTGCAAATAGAGAAAGAGTGGCACAAGAAGATTCAGTTCCTTCACGCCCATCCCGTATTGACTATTTCCTCCTCCGTGCGCGAGCACATGCAGCAGTACTATAATATACTATTGTCGCACACCGACCCCGATAACATCTACCACCAGCGTATTCAATACTTGCTGTGCCAATCGGCTGTCTTTGAATTACTTTCGTGGATAGATGAGCAGATGCGTTGTGCCCCTGCAGACACTCCCACCAGCGACCGCAAGCAACAACTAATGCTTGAGTTCATGCGCCTGCTGAAGGACACCAAAGGCAAAGAACGCAATGTGGGTTGGTATGCCGAACAGATGTGTATCACAACCAAGTATCTGCAATCTATCTGTCGTACCACCGTCCAAGCTACCCCAACGGAGATTATTGATAAGGTAGCAGTAGCAGAAATCAAAGCGATGCTATCCAATACCAATAAGAGTGTCAAGGAGATAGCTGCCGAGATGTACTTCTCCTCTGCCAGCAGTTTCTGCAAGTATTTCCACCGCCTGACAGGCATGTCAGCATTATCCTTTCGCGAACAGAGATAATTATCCAAATGGATACACGCATTTGCCCTTTGACGGAAAACACCTGTCAAGGGGCTTTTTCATGATATTATGGCACACTTTTAGCTTTGACTTTTATAGTAAAAATCTTTTTCGTAATCTCCCGCTGCGGATATTGCAGGTGGACAGCTATAGCAAAAAAGCAATATTCGGTCAAACAGCGGGAACTACGAAAAAAGAACACGAGGTGTTGTTTAGGTTTTAGGGTTTAGTGGACTCCCTACGGACTACTGTTTAGTGAACACCGCCGAAGCGGCTACTATTTAGAGAAAAAGACAAAAGTAAAACAAATGGCAATTATCATCTGTGTATTATTAGGTTGGCTATGGGCAGGTCCAGTGGGCTTGTTTATGGGGCTGCAATTGGGTTGTGTGATTTATTTCTTCCAACACCTTATGAAGCGTTTGGCAGGTGCACAAAGCACCTTTCAGCACGCCGAATCATTCTACGAACAATATACTCCGCCCAAACGGGAGCCCGCATACGATATGCCTACTGCTTATACTACTTTGGGCATATCGCCCAACGCCACCGATGACGAAGTGAAAAAGGCATACCGCAGAATGGCGATGGAGTATCATCCCGACAAACAGGTCAATGCTTCCGAGCAAGAAAAACAAGCAGCTGCCGAGAAGTTCCGAGCTGCCAACAAAGCATACGAACATATCAAACAACAACGAAACATAAAGTAATTATTAACTATGGAAAAATCGCATGAGCCGTTTAGGCGAAATAAGAAATCCAATATTGTTATCACGCACCAAGGGTTAAGCGTAGGGCGTCGCTATGAAATTGTGGTTAATGGACGGTTGGTAGGCATGATGTCAACACCGCAAGCGCGCTTTACGCTCCCTCGTGGTGCGTATTTCTTAACGATTCGTAGTGGCAAATACCTGCCAATAGGCAAAAAGGGTAAGACACTCGATTTCACAGTTTCTACCAGTACCACCTTCCTGTCGGAAGACAATGCTTACACGCATATCACCTTCTCGCGCTCGTGGCTATGGTGGATATACCGTATCTTCAAACGCAAGAATTACTATGATGTAACAATTACAAATACACAAGAAGCACCTGCTATAGTCCGTCCGCGCAAGACTTGGTTACAACGGTATATGGAGAAGCATCAGGATGAGATTCAAGCGCGCCAAGAGGCAATGTGGAAGCAGCACCAAGAGCGTGCCTTAGAACGCCAACGCCGTGCATACCAGCGCCAACTGCGTCGCGAAGAACGAAAGAAACGCAAGAATAAGAAATAACTCACTCTTCCTCTATTGCCGACTGGTGCATATCCATCAGTTTATCATAGCGAAGAAAGACAAAAATAGCCACCAACAGACTGCCCACCAAGTTTAATATCATGTCGCCCATGGTGTCGCGCAGTGCCTCGTGACCGCATAGTGGTACATCTTCTGCCGAAACAATAGACGCAGTAGTGGTGGCCATAAACTGCTGCGTATTCGTGCCCGCAATAGCATCATACGCATACTCGCACACCTCCCACACAGCGCCACAACTCAAGCCAAAGAGCAACACATAAAACGCGAGAAATGCCTTATTTCTCAGCACAACCTGACTGCTATTTTCAAACATGATACTGATAATCCACAATCCCACAAACGCCAACACGCTGCCCGAAAACAAATGTAGCACAGAGTCCCACCAAGTGAAGCGACCATAGAAGTTCAATCCGTCGCCCATAATCATTGTCACAAAGCCAAAGAGCGCACATACCACAGTGATGAGTAGCGGAATGTGAATCATAAATCGCTTGCGCAGTAGCACAGGGATAGTTAGAATAGCCAATATCACGACATACTGTATTGCACAGAAAAACAATGCATTAGCCGTAACATCTGGTTGATGCCACAGATATACTATATTGCCTGCACCAAAACCAATAGTCAAGACAAATAGCACCGTATAAATGCGTTTCAAGCTATCGTGCAATGTGCGTTGTTTCTTGTTCTTCATATACTATCTCTTGTTTGTTTAATATCAAATCTATCACATCATCCGAAGTGTGCGGATTACTATTCAAGCGTTGCTGCAGCAACATCCTATTCCTAAATGCTTTATCTTCACATAATCGCATGGCTATAGCTACTTGTTGGTTGGTGTCGTTAGTATGATACGACAAGCCATGATTATGAAAAAATCGCGCATTATAGTTCTCTAAACCGGGAATTGGAGCGGTGTGAACTATAGGAATATTCTTGACTATTGCCTCGGTGGAGGTGATACCGCCTGGCTTAGTAAATATCACATCCGAAGCATCCATCAATAGCGACACTTGATCGGTGAAGCCCAACAAACAGAGTTGTTTATCGTTGGCAAAGGTTGTTTGCAGGTTGTCATACATCTGTTGGTTGCGACCACAAACGCAAACCACCTTATCTTCCTTACGGATACGCATCAACAACTGATGCATCAGCGCGTCAAGATTGCCATATCCCATAGAGCCAGACATAATTAAATACCAATGTCCACTATTCGTAGTCCAATCATGCAGTCCGAGCGAATCTGCCAACAGTTGGCGTGCTTGACATTTGGGCTTCCGAGTAGTGAATTTCTGCTCATCTACAGGAATGCCTATCGGTACCAACTTCTCGCGGGGTACACCTTTCTCCACAAACTCCTCCACCAAATGCTCGTGCGGAATAATGTAGTAGTCCAAGTCTGTTTCTGATAAGAAAGGGATACAAGTGTAGTCGGTCATTACGAAATAAGTAGGAATTTGCAACATGGCATTGCGACGCAAGGCGGTCATTGCTTCAGCGGGAAAGAGGTGTACGCACACTACCACATCATACGCACCATCACGAATATGTTCGTACAAGGTATTAGCATACAAACGATTGACACCATAAACGAGCGATTGATGGAAATCGATATTATCGCTCACGAAACCACCAATCTTA
>JAZNRY010000065.1:0-35595 GCA_045590995.1 Paludibacteraceae bacterium
GTTCCACGCGATTATGGCTTCAAACTCAACAAGAAAGTTAAACAATTGGCTCGTCGCAGTGCACTCAGCACCCGCGCAGCAGCAGGTCAAATCATCGTATTGGATGCTCTCCAATTCGAGGCTCCAAAGACCAAAGCAATGATCGAGGTAATGAATAACATTCAAGTTGCAGGTAAGAAAGTATTGTTCGTGTTGGCAGAGAACAACTATAATGTACTCAAGTCAGCAAGCAATATTGAGCGCACCAATGTGGTGACTGTTAATGAACTGAATACATACGCAATCATGAACTCAAGCGCTGTAGTGTTCGTAGAGAACGCAGTTGCAGCTCTGGAGGCAACTTTAGCATAAGGAGGTTACAACTATGGCAATTATTTTAAAACCAATCGTCACTGAGAAGATGACCGCCGCAGGCGAAAAGTTCAACCGTTATGGTTTTCAGGTAGTTCGTACTGCCAACAAGGTTGAGATCAAGAAGGCAGTAGAAGAATTGTACAATGTACAAGTGCTTGATGTAAATACATTGATCGTTGCTCCAAAGACCAAACAACGCTATACAAAGAGCGGTTTGATTCGTGGTGCAAAGGCTGCTTACAAGAAAGCTATTGTTACATTGAAAGAAGGTGAAACAATTGATTTTTATAGCAATATCTAAAAATGGCTGTACGTAAATTAAAGCCCACTACACCAGGGCAAAGACACAAAATTATTGGCGCATTTGACACAATTACCGCAAGTGCACCAGAGAAATCTCTTGTGTTCGGTAAGAAGAAAACCGGCGGTCGTAACAACAATGGTAAGATGACCATGCGTTACATCGGTGGTGGACACAAGCAGAAATATCGCGTAATTGACTTCAAGCGTAACAAAGATGGTGTACCAGCAGTAGTAAAGACTATTGAGTACGATCCAAACCGTTCGGCTCGCATCGCACTCTTGTTTTACGCTGATGGTGAAAAACGTTACATTCTTGCGCCAAACGGTTTGCAAGTAGGTCAAACAGTAGTATCGGGAGCTGATGCCGCTCCTGAAGTTGGAAACGCTCTTCCTATGACAAACATCCCATTGGGTACATTGATCCACAACATTGAGTTGCGTCCAGGTCAAGGTGCTTGCATGGTTCGTTCGGCAGGTGTGTTTGCGCAATTGTCTTCTCGCGAGGATAAGTATGCAATCATCAAATTGCCTTCAGGCGAGTTGCGTAAAGTATTGTCAGCTTGCAAGGCTACCGTAGGCGTTGTAGGTAACAGTGATCACGCATTGGAGAAGAGTGGTAAGGCTGGTCGCAGTCGTTGGTTAGGACGTCGTCCACGCAACCGTGGTGTGGCAATGAACCCAGTAGATCACCCAATGGGTGGTGGTGAAGGCCGCGCATCAGGTGGACACCCACGTTCACGCAAGGGCTTGTTAGCTAAGGGCTACAAGACACGTGCTCCAAAGAACTTGAGCAACCAATACATCATTGAAAGAAGAAAGAAATAACCTATTAAATTAAGAGAAATTATGAGTCGTTCATTGAAAAAAGGACCATTTATCAACGTAAAGTTGGAGAATAAGGTGTTGGCTATGAATGAGTCTGGCAAGAAAGAAGTTGTCAAGACTTGGAGCCGTGCATCTATGATTTCTCCTGATTTTGTAGGTCACACTATCGCAGTTCATAATGGAAACAAGTTTATCCCTGTGTACGTAACGGAGAACATGGTAGGTCACAAACTCGGAGAGTTTGCTCCAACCCGCTCATTCCGTGGTCACTCGGGTAACCGTTAATCCATGAGTCATTCACAACAAATTAAATTTTAGAATTCAAAATGGGTGCTAGAAAACATAATACAGCTGAGGCAATGAAAGAGGCTCGCAAGGGTCAATACTTTGCTAAGCTCAATAACGTTCCTACCTCTCCACGCAAAATGCGCCTTGTTGCCGATATGATTCGTGGTATGGAAGTGAACCGTGCACTGGGTGCGTTGCATTTCTCTACAAAAGAGGCTTCACGCGCTCTCGAGAAACTCTTGAAATCAGCAATCGCTAACTGGGAGACCAAAACTGGCAAGAAAGCTGACCAAGAGACTCTGTATGTAAGTCAAATCATGGTAGATGGCGGTATGATGCTCAAACGTCTGTTGACCGCTCCTCAAGGTCGCGGCTATCGTATCCGCAAACGCTCTAACCATGTTACTATTTTTGTAGATACTAAGAATACTAACGAAGCTAAGTAATTAACAACAATGGGACAAAAGATTAATCCAATTAGTAACCGCCTCGGTATTGTACGTGGTTGGGATTCCAACTGGTTTGGCGGTAAAAACTACGGAGATACTATTCTTGAGGATACCAAGATCCGCAAGTATTTGAATGCCCGCTTGGCTGAGGCAAGTATTTCTCGTATTGTTATCGAGCGTACTCTGAAACTTGTGACTGTAACTGTCTGCACTGCTCGCCCTGGTTTTATTATCGGTAAAGGTGGACAAGAGGTTGACAAATTGAAAGAGGAACTGAAGAAAATCACCAAGAAGGATGTGCAAATCAACATCTTCGAGGTTAAGCGTCCAGAGCTTGATGCTACCATTGTAGCGACCAAGATTGCTCGCCAACTCGAGGGTAAGATTGCATACCGTCGCGCAGTGAAGATGGCTATTGCTTCTACCATGCGTATGGGTGCTGAGGGTATCAAGATCCAATTAAGTGGTCGTCTTAACGGTGCTGAAATGGCTCGTAGTGAGATGTACAAAGAGGGTCGTACTCCATTGCACACTCTTCGTGCAGACATCGATTATTGCCACGCAGGTGCTCTCACCAAGGTGGGTATGATCGGCGTAAAGGTTTGGATCTGCCGTGGTGAGGTTTATGGCAAGAAAGACCTTGCTCCAAACTTCACTCAAAAGCAAGAGAATGGTCGTGGTGGCGATCGCCGTCGTGATGACCGCCGTGGTGGTTTCCGCAGAAACAAAAAACAATAATGTTAAACCGATTTGTAGATTACAACAGTTATGTTACAACCAAAGAAAACTAAATTCCGCCGCTGCCAAAAAGGCCGCATCAAAGGCAATGCACAGCGTGGTACTGAGCTCGCATTTGGCTCATTCGGTATCAAGAGTCTTGGTACCATCTGGTTGACAGGTCGTCAAATCGAGGCAGCCCGTATCGCAGTTACACGTTATATGCAACGTCAAGGACATGTTTGGATCCGCGTATTCCCTGATAAACCAATTACCAAGAAGCCATTGGATGTTCGTATGGGTAAAGGTAAGGGTGCTCCAGAAGGTTTCGTAGTTCCATTGGCTCCAGGACGTATCATCTTCGAGATCGATGGTGTACCATTCGATGTAGCTAAGGAGGCACTCCGCTTGGCAGCTCAAAAACTTCCTATTACAACCAAATTTGTCGTAAGACGTGATTACGACCCAACCCAAAATGTATAATAAGGATTATGAAAACAGCTGAAATTAAAGAATTAACAACTGCTGAGATTCAAGAGCGTTTGGCTTCAGAGAAAGAGGCACTCGTTCGCATGAAACTGAATCACAGCATTTCTCCGCTTGACAATCCGTTGCAGATTAAGGTGGCTCGTAAGACAATTGCTCGCCTTGCAACCGAACTCCGTCAAAGAGAATTAACAAAGTAAAAAACGAATTGACATGGAAACAAGAAATCTAAGAAAAGAGCGTCAGGGTATTGTCGTTTCCAACAAAATGGACAAGACTATCACAGTTGCTGTTCACTGGAAAGAGAAACACCCTATTTATGGCAAGTTTGTCAATAAAACTCGCAAGTTCCATGCTCACGACGAGAAGAATGAGTGCGGTATCGGCGATACTGTACGCATCATGGAGACTCGTCCATTGAGCAAAACTGTTCGTTGGCGTTTAACTCAAATTGTAGAAAGGGCTAAGTAATATGGTACAACAAGAATCAAGACTGACAGTAGCGGATAACTCAGGTGCTAAAGAGGCATTGTGCATCCGCGTACTCGGCGGAACCAAAAAGCGTTACGCCAGCCTGGGTGACACCATCGTAGTAGCAGTGAAAGGTGTAATTCCTTCTTCTGACATCAAAGATGGTACCGTAACACGCGCTATCGTTGTTCGCGTGAAGAAAGAGGTACGCCGTCCAGACGGTAGCTACATCCGCTTCGACGACAACGCATGCGTGCTCGTAAACAACGCAGGTGAGATTCGTGGTTCACGTATCTTCGGTCCTGTAGCTCGCGAGCTCCGTCAAACGAACATGAAAATTATCTCATTAGCACCTGAAGTGCTCTAATCATCTAAATTCTACAAGTATGGCAAAATTGCATATTAAGAAAGGTGATACCGTATTCGTGAACGCAGGTGCTTCTAAGGGCAAAACCGGCCGCGTGCTGGAGGTGCTCGTTGAGAAACAACGTGCTATCGTAGAAGGTGTTAACTTGGTATCTAAGAGTACCAAACCTAATGCTAAAAATCCTCAAGGAGGTATTGTTAAACAGGAAGCTCCTATCCACATCTCTAACCTCAACCCAGTTGAGAACGGCAAACCAGTTCGCGTTGGCCGCGTAGAGAAGGATGGCAAGCTTGTCCGCGTAAGTAAAAAAACAGGTAAGGAGATCTAACAATGAATACAGCAAGTTTGAAACAAGAGTACTTGGAGCGTATCGTTCCAGCACTCATGAAAGAGTTTAACTACACTACTGTAATGCAGTGTCCTAAACTCGAGAAGATCGTTCTCAACCAAGGTCTCGGTGAAGCTGTAGCAGACAAGAAGATCATTGATGTAGCTGCTCAAGAGATGACACTCATCACTGGTCAAAAAGCTGTTGCTACTGTTTCTAAGAAGGACATCGCTGGATTCAAGGTGCGTAAGAAAATGCCTATTGGCGTTCGCGTAACTCTCCGCGGTGAGCGTATGTATGAGTTCCTTGAGCGTCTCGTTCGCGTGGCTTTGCCTCGTATCCGCGACTTCAAAGGTATCCACAACAAAATGGATGGCCACGGAAACTATACACTTGGTATCCAAGAGCAAATCATCTTCCCTGAAATTAACATTGATAATATCACCAAACTTCTTGGCATGAACATCACTTTCGTGACTACAGCTAAGACTGATGAGGAAGGCTTCGCACTCCTTCGCGAGTTTGGTTTACCATTCAAAAAGTAATTAGACTATGGCAAAAGAATCAATGAAAGCTCGCGAGGTAAAACGCGCTAAGCTCGTAGCTAAATACGCTGCTAAACGCGCTCAACTCCTCAAGGATGGTGACTACGAAGGTCTCCAAGCATTGCCTAAGAACGCAAGTCCTGTTCGTTTGCACAACCGTTGCAAAATCACAGGTCGTCCAAAAGGCTACATGCGCGTATTCGGCTTGAGTCGTATTCAATTCCGTGAGATGGCGTCTGCAGGACTCATCCCAGGTGTGAAGAAAGCAAGCTGGTAACAACTTGAAATTCGCCCAGAGGACATAGGTGCCTCTGGGGAATAAATAAAATTAATTATTAAATATTGTCCCGAAAGGCGGGATTAATTTAACAAAAACATTTATGACAGATCCAATCGCAGATTATCTGACTCGACTCAGAAATGCAATCAAAGCTGGTCACCGCGTAGTTGAGGTGCCTGCTTCGAATCTGAAGAAAGAGATCACACGCATCTTGTTCGAGAAGGGCTATATCCTTTCTTACAAGTTCGTGGAGGATGGCCCTCAAGGCACTATTAAGATTGCCTTGAAGTATGATCCAGTTAACAAGGTTAACGCCATCAAGAGTTTGAAACGTGTATCCACCCCAGGTCTTCGTCAGTATGTTGGCTATCGCGAGATGCCACGCGTGTTGAATGGTCTTGGTATTGCTATCCTTTCTACATCTAAGGGTGTGATGACCAACAAAGAGGCACTTGGTATGAAGTTGGGTGGTGAGGTTATTTGTTACATCTATTAATCAGGAGGAAAGACTATGTCAAGAATTGGTAAATTGCCTATCGCTATCCCTGCAGGTGTAACTGTAACAGTTAGCCCTGAGAACCTTGTGACTGTTAAAGGTCCTAAAGGTGAACTTCAACAACAAGTTAATTCAAACATTACTGTTAATGTAGAAAATGGTGTTGTAACAGTAGCTCGTCCTAATGATGAGAAAGCTAATCGCTCTATGCACGGTCTTTACCGCGCACTCATCAACAACATGGTTGTAGGTGTGAGCGAGGGTTACAAGAAAGTTCTCGAACTCGTCGGTGTAGGTTACCGCGTTGAGATGGCTGCGGGTATGCAAAATACTCTCAACTTCGCTCTCGGTTATACCCACCCCATCTACCTCCAACTCCCAAAAGAGATTAAGGTAGAGACCAAGTCTGAGCGTAACCAAAACCCACTCGTAATTTTGGAATCTGCAGACAAGCAACTCATTGGCCAAGTATGCGCTAAGATTCGCTCGTTCCGCAAACCAGAGCCTTACAAAGGTAAAGGTATTAAGTTCCAAGGTGAAGTTGTTCGTCGTAAAGCTGGTAAATCGGCTGGTAAATAATTAGAAAGGAATAAGTTATGAATCAGAAAATTGCAAGAAGACTTAAAATTAAAGCATCTATCCGTACACGCGTATCGGGTACAGCTGAGCGTCCTCGTCTGACCGTATTCCGTAGCAACAGCCAAATCTACGCTCAAGTAATCGACGATGTGCAAGGCAAGACACTTGCTGCTGCATCTTCGCTCGCTATCAAGGATAAAATGACCAAATCAGAGAAAGCTGCTCAAGTAGGTAAGCTCATCGCTGAAGCTGCAAAGAAAGCTGGCGTAGAGGCTGTAGTATTTGACCGCAATGGCTACCTCTACCATGGTCGAGTTAAATCATTGGCAGATGCTGCCCGCGAGGCAGGTCTCAACTTCTAAAAACAAAGAGACTGTTATGAATCGAGTAAAATCAACCCAAGACTTGGAGCTCAAGGAGCGCCTTGTCGCTGTCAACCGCGTAACTAAGGTTACCAAGGGTGGACGTACATTCACATTTGCAGCCATCGTTGTTGTTGGAAATGAGAACGGCATCGTAGGCTGGGGCCTTGGTAAGGCTGGTGAAGTTACCGCTGCTATTGCCAAAGGTACTGAAGCTGCTAAGAAAAACCTCATCCAAGTGCCAGTACTCAAAGGTACTGTTCCTCACGAGCAATACGCTAAATTTGGTGGTGCTCGCGTTTATCTCCAACCAGCATCTCACGGTACTGGAGTAAAAGCCGGTGGTGCTATGCGTGCCGTGTTGGAGTCTGCTGGTGTAACTGACATCTTGGCTAAATCTAAAGGTTCTTCTAACCCTCACAACCTCGTGAAGGCTACTATCGCAGCTCTCGGCGAAATGCGCGATGCTCGCACTGTAGCTCAAAACCGTGGCGTGAGTCTTTCAACAGTGTTTAACGGATAATATTTTGTGAAAAATCATGGCAACAATTAAAATTCAAAAAGTACGCAGCACAATCGGCTGCCCACAAGTGCAAAAGGATACTATGTTGGCTCTTGGTCTTCGCAAGATGAATGCTGTAGTAGAGCACGAGGCTACTCCTGCTATCCTCGGCATGGTAAACAAAATTAAACACTTGGTTAAAGTAATTGACTAATTAAAAAATTGTAGCATTATGGAATTAAATAATTTAACGCCAGCTGCTGGTTCTGTAAAGACCGCTAAACGAATCGGACGTGGTCCAGGTTCTGGTCTTGGTGGAACTTCTACACGCGGTCACAAAGGTGCTAAATCACGCTCTGGTTATTCTAAGAAAATTGGTTTTGAGGGTGGTCAAATGCCTATGCAACGCCGCTTGCCTAAGTTTGGCTTCAAAAACATTAACCGCGTAGAGTACAAGGCTATTAACCTTGCTACTTTGCAAGCTCTTGCAGAGGCAAAGAACTTGGAAAAAATCGGTCTCGTGGAATTGCATGAGGCAGGTTTTATCAACAAGACTCAACTCGTTAAGATCTTGGGTAATGGTACATTGACTGCTAAACTCACTGTAGAAGCTAACGCTTTCAGTAAATCAGCTGAGGCTGCTATCACAGCTGCTGGTGGTACTATCAACAAAATCTAATTAGTATGCGTAAGTTTATAGAGATAATCAAGAATATCTGGAAGATCGAAGACCTCCGTAATCGTCTGCTGACCACGCTTTTGTTCGTGCTCATCTATCGTTTCGGATCATTCGTGGTTCTTCCAGGTATTGATCCTACAGCTTTGACCGCTCTGCGTGCTCAAACTGCTGGAGGTCTGATGGCTCTTCTCGACATGTTCTCTGGTGGTGCGTTCTCCAATGCTTCTATCTTTGCATTGGGTATCATGCCATACATCTCTGCATCTATCGTAATCCAATTGCTCACTATCGCAGTGCCTTACTTCCAAAAGATGCAGAAAGAGGGCGAGTCTGGTCGTCAGAAGATGAACCAAATCACTCGCTATTTGACCGTGGCTATCTTGCTCTTCCAAGGCCCAAGTTACTTGGTAAACCTTTCTGTGCAAATGGCGCAAGCTGGTCAAATGCTTGAGGTAGGATTCAACTGGTTCACTATCTCATCCACTATCCTCTTGTGTGCGGGCTCTATGTTCGTCATGTGGTTGGGTGAGCGTATCACCGACCGTGGGCTTGGTAATGGTATTTCCTTTATCATTCTCATCGGTATCATCGCTCGTTTCCCTGCTGCTATCATCCAAGAGTTCTCCTCTCGTCTCAACGACGCAGGTGGTGGATTGATCGTGTTCATCCTCGAGATCGTTATCCTGCTCTTCGTGTTTGCATTCGCAATCATGCTCGTACAAGGTACACGTCGTATCCCTGTACAATATGCAAAGCGTATGGTGGGTAACAAACAATACGGTGGTGTACGCCAATATATCCCATTGAAGGTGAATTCAGCTAACGTGATGCCTATCATCTTTGCACAAGCAATCATGTTTATTCCTATCGCGCTCGCTGGTTTCTCCAATGCAGAGGGTGCAAGTGCTTTCACACGCGCTTTCATGGATAACGATGGCTTCTGGTACAACTTCGTATTCGCTATCTTGATCATCGTTTTCACCTATTTCTACACAGCGATTATCATCAACCCTGTACAAATGGCTGAAAACCTCAAACTCAACAATGGTTTCATCCCTGGCGTTAAACCAGGCAAGAAGACTGCTGAGTATATTGATACCATTATGAACCGTTTGACATTGCCAGGATCTGTTCTCCTCGCAATCATCGCTATCCTGCCTGCTTTTGCTCGCCTCTTTGGCGTGAGCATGGGCTTCGCGCAGTTCTTTGGCGGTACATCACTGCTCATTATGGTAGGTGTAATCTTGGATACGCTACAACAGATTGAGAGTCACCTCCTCATGCGCCACTATGACGGATTCTTTGAGTCTGGCATGCGCATCAAGGGACGCTCAGGCGCAATGGCATATTAATACGAAATGATCTACCTCAAGACAGAAGAAGAAATTGAGCTGCTGCGCCGCAGTAATGACTTGCTCGGACGCACCTTGGCTGAAGTGGCCAAGGTGATCCGACCAGGTGTTACGACCGCAGACCTCGATAAGGTGGCATACGAATTCATCTGCGACAATGGGGGCAAACCCTCTTGCCTCGGATACGAAGGATTCCCTGCTACGCTCTGCACTTCGGTCAATGAGCAGGTGGTACATGGTATTCCATCCAACAAGGTTGTTCTCAAGGACGGAGATATCGTATCTATAGACACCGTGGTAGAACTTGGTGGTATGCATGCTGACTCCGCATATACCTTCCCTGTGGGAGAGGTGGCAGAGGATACACTGCAACTCATGCGCACGACCAAACAGGCACTTTATCTCGGTATTGAGCAGGCTATAACTGGCCGCCGACTCGGAGATATTGGGTTTGCTATCCAGAACCACTGCGAGAAAAACGGATATTCTGTTGTTCGCGAGTTTGTGGGACATGGTATAGGACGAGATATGCATGAAGAACCAGAAGTGTGCAACTATGGTCGTCGTGGCAATGGTCTTGTACTAAAATCGGGTATGGTACTGGCTATCGAGCCTATGATTTGTCTTGGAAGACGCCAAGTAATCTTGGAAGAAGATGGTTGGACAGCACGCACCATTGACCGCAAACCTGCTGCGCACTATGAGCATAGTGTATGTGTGCGCAATGGTAAGGCGGAGATATTGTCAACTTTTGACTATATTCAACAAGTCTTAGGAGATCGTTTTATATAAAATATACCAATTACTATTATGGCAAAACAAGATGCAATTGAAGTAGACGGAACTGTAACCGAGGCTTTGTCCAACGCTATGTTCCGTGTCCAACTCGAAAGTGGTCATGTTATCATTGCTCACATTTCAGGTAAGATGCGTCAGCATTACATCAAGATTCTTCCTGGTGACCGTGTGAAAGTGGAGATGAGTCCATATGACCTCACCAAAGGACGTATTTCGTTCCGTTACAAATAATGGGAACGAAGCCCTTATAATTAACACTCTAAAACTCTATTAAAAATGAAAGTTAGAGCATCTGTAAAGAAGCGCAATGCGGACTGCAAATTGGTACGCCGCAAAGGTCGCTTGTATGTAATTAACAAAAAAGAACCCAAAATGAAAATGCGTCAAGGATAAGCATTTCATCGAGGTAAACCATTTAATCAATATCCTTAAAGTAAATAATTATGGCTATAAGAATTGTCGGTGTAGATTTGCCACAAAACAAATGTGGAGAAGTCGGTTTGACTTACATCTACGGAATAGGTCGTTCAAGCGCAAAGAAAATCTTGGCAGAGGCAGGCGTTGACCCAAGCATCAAGGTACAAGATTGGACGGATGACCAAGCAGCTAAAATCCGTGAGATCATCGGTGCTAAGTACAAAGTAGAAGGTGACCTCCGTTCTGAAACACAACTCAACATCAAACGATTGATGGATATCGGTTGCTACCGTGGTGTTCGTCACCGTATTGGTCTTCCAGTACGTGGTCAATCTACCAAAAACAATGCCCGCACGCGCAAGGGTAAAAAGAAAACCGTTGCTAATAAGAAGAAAGCAACGAAGTAATCAACCTGTTAATATCTATCAATTATGGCAAAGAAAACTGTTGCAACAAAGAAGCGCGTCGTAAAGATTGACGGTGTTGGTCAACTTCATGTGATGTCTTCTTTCAACAATGTTATTGTT
Organism: Paludibacteraceae bacterium; assembly: GCA_045590995.1. Taxonomy (GTDB): domain Bacteria; phylum Bacteroidota; class Bacteroidia; order Bacteroidales; family Paludibacteraceae; genus Colicola. The sequence goes on from JAZNRY010000065.1 coordinate 11,126, forward strand.
ACACTTGCTAATGGCGAAGGTCAAGTAATCTCTTGCTCATCAGCAGGAAAGATGGGCTTCCGTGGCTCTAAAAAGAACACACCATATGCAGCTCAAACAGCTGCTGAGGATTGCGCAAAGGTTGCTTATGACCTCGGTTTGCGCAAAGTAAAAGCGTATGTTAAAGGTCCTGGACAAGGTCGTGAGAGTGCTATCCGCGCTTGCGCTAATGCTGGTATCGCAGTAACTGAAATCGTTGATGTTACTCCTATGCCTCACAATGGTTGCCGTCCTCCTAAACGTCGTCGTGTATAATTTTTTAACAATTAAAACTTTAAGAAAATGGCAAGATATATTGGACCAAAATCACGTATCGCACGTCGTTTCGGAGAGGCTATCTTCGGTCCAGACAAAGTGCTTGATCGTCGTAACTACGCTCCAGGTCAACACGGCGTTAACCGCCGTAAGAAAATGTCTGAGTACGGCACTCAGCTCGCTGAAAAGCAAAAAGCTAAATACACCTACGGTGTACTTGAGCGTCAATTCCGTCTCCTTTTTGCTCAAGCTTCTCGTATCAAAGGTATTACTGGTGAGATTCTTCTCCAATTGTTGGAGTCTCGTCTTGACAATGTAGTATATCGTCTTGGTATGGCTCCTACTCGTGCTGCTGCACGCCAACTCGTTAGCCACCGTCACATTACTGTAGATGGCAAAGTTGTGAACATTCCTTCTTACCAAGTGAAAGCTGGTCAAGTAGTGGCTGTCCGCGAGAAAGCTAAATCGTTGGAGGTAATCGCTGCTTCTCTTGATGGTTTCAACCATAGCAAATATCCATGGTTGGAGTGGAACGAGGCTGACAAAGCTGGTAAGTTCCTCAATATGCCTCAACGTGAGGAGATACCTGAGAATATCAAGGAGCAATTAATCGTCGAGTTGTACTCTAAATAAAAATTAAATTCATGGCAATATTAGATTTTATTAAACCTGATAAGGTAATCATGTTGGATTCGAGCAATACTCGCGGAGTTTTTGAATTCCGTCCGCTCGAACCGGGTTATGGTATTACAGTGGGTAATGCTATTCGTCGCGTGCTGATAGGTTCGCTCGAGGGCTTTGCTATCTGTTCGATTAAGATCAATGGTATTGATCATGAATTTGCTACTATCCCAGGTGTTATCACCGATGTTACCAATTTAATCCTTAACCTCAAGCAAGTTCGTTTTATCCTCAAAAATGGAATGGAGGCTGATGGCGAAACAGTTCGTATGCATGTAAAAGGTAATAGCCTTTTGCTTGCCGGCGAACTCAATAACCATTTGCAAGCATTTAATGTCCTCAATCCAGATTTGTTGCTTGCTGAGATGGATGAGACAGCAGACTTTGAGATTGAACTGACAATCAATAAAGGTCGTGGTTATGTGTCAGCAGATGAGAATCGTCAGGCAAATGACGCTATTGGCGTTTTGGCGATTGATAGCATCTACACACCTATCCGCAATGTGAAGTATAGCATAGATCCTTATCGTGTGGAGCAACGAACAGACTATGAGAAGCTCACTCTTGAGATTCTTACAGATGGTTCTATCACCCCACAAAATGCATTGACAGAGGCTGCTAAACTCTTGATTTATCATTTCATGCTTTTCTCTGAGGAACGCATTATTATTGAAGATCAAGCGCAACCTGTTAACAATACATTAGATGAGGAGCACTTGCGTATGCGCCAACTGCTCAACCAACGCTTGCAAGATATGGATTTATCAGTGCGTGCACTTAACTGCTTGAAAGCTGCTGAGGTGGATACACTCGGTCAATTGGTAAAATATCATCGTTCAGACTTGCTCAAATTCCGCAACTTTGGTAAGAAGTCTCTTACTGAGTTGGATGAATTACTTGAGCGTAATGGTCTTGCGTTTGGTATGGATATTAGCAGATACAAACTTAATGATTAATTAAAAAAGCAACACAAAAATGAGACATAATAAGAAATTCAATCATCTTGGTCGTAAAGCTGCGCATCGTCATGCCATGCTTTCTAATATGGCTTGTTCGCTCATTATGCACAAGCGTATTTCGACCACTTTGGCTAAAGCAAAAGCGCTCCGTATGTATGTAGAGCCATTGCTGACCCATGCTAAAGAGGACACTACAGCTAATCGCCGTCTCGTCTTCGCTAAACTCAAACAAAAAACTGTTGTTACCGAGCTCTTCCAAAATGTAGCAGAGAAGATCGCTAACCGTCCAGGTGGTTACACCCGTATCCTCCGCACAGGTTTCCGTCTTGGTGATGCTGCTGAGATGGCTATCATCGAGCTCGTAGATTACAACGAGAACATGCTCAAGACTCCTAAGGCTGCTGCTAAGAAGACCACCCGTCGTGCTGGTAAGAAAGCTGCTCCTAAGGCAGAGGCACCTGTAGAGGCTCCAGTAGAGGCTCCTGCAACTGAGGCTGCTGCTGAGTAATCCGTTGAGTTTACGCTAAGTAAATAAGAAAATCGCATTCCGTTATCGGAGTGCGATTTTTTTGTCTCCTCACTCATCTCTTCGCATACCACTTCGTTACCACTCTGATGTTCCCTACACCCGCAGATTTGGGCGGTGCCCGAAACTCACCGTTGGTAATTTCAGGGAAGATTATGCTAAAAATAGCACGATGAGTGCGATTTTTTTGTATATATCGAAAAAATGTTGTAATTTTGCATACTTTTTATTGTTGTATATAGTATATGTGTATGAATATTAAGAAATACTTAATGTTATTTATATCTCTATGCTTGGTTGTTATGGCTATAGCACAAGAGGTGTTAGTACTTGCCTATGATGCCACATCGTTGACTGATGAGCAACGCAATGCTAATCCCGATTTTGTGGCATATCCAGCTTCGTTATTAATTCATGATTCGATACCCATGCGATGTGTTGAACCCGATTGTATTGAGGCGATTGACTTAGGCTTGTCTGTTAAATGGGCAAGCTGCAATGTTGGTGCTAAACAACCAGAGGAATATGGTAATTATTTTGCATGGGGGGAAACACAATCTAAAACGAGATATAATTGGGACCAATATCTATATTGTGAAGGTACTTCCACTACATTGACGAAGTATGGTGTGCCGGGGGCAACAGGATGTGTAGATGGAAAATATGAATTGGATTCACAGGATGATGCAGCCACTACTAATTGGGGGGCTCCATGGCGTATGCCTTCTGAGGACGAGATCCTTGATCTGAGAAATAGATGTGATTGGACTTATACTACGCAAAACGGTGTAAAAGGCTATTTAGTGACAAGCAGAACGAACGGCAATTCTATTTTCTTACCTGCTGGGGGATGTATGAGTCCTGATGCGCAGCATCAAGATATTTTTGGCTATTATTGGTCCTCCACACTTTGGACATATGGAAATGAATCACAAATGGGTGGGCATTTGCATTTTAAATCTGCTTCCTATGATTTTGGAGGTACTAATCGTTGTGTTGGTTGTTTAGTTCGCCCAGTTTGTTTATAATATGGATTTATTTCTAAACTATTTCGGAAATTTTATGTACCTTTGCAAAGTGAAATAAAAACAAGTGATTATAATTGAAGTTATGAAAAATAAATGCCTAAGTATTCTTTGTGGTCTAATGATGTGTAGCTCGGTTGGTGCTACGACATTGGCTCATTTGTCATCCGAAACAATAGATGAAACTTTCGATACCATCTGTTGGCAAAGTTCCTATACATTTCAAGGGTATGATTTTCCTTTGCCTTCGTGCGAGGGATACGAATCGGTAACCTATATTGATTATGTGTTGGAATATAGAGATAAGGTTAATTGTGTACTTTATCGTCGCAATTTAGCTATTGCCCCTATTAAACATGTAGCAGTGGAAGATACCATTTTATTAGGGGATACGCTTCTCTTCTGCGGGGAACCATTATTAGATGCTGGGGTATATGAAGATACTTTGACGACAAATGAGGGTTGCGATAGCATTGTGCAACTGACTTTGCACACCCAAGTGGGAGAAGTGGTAGTTAATGGAGTTAATGTTCCCTCTGTGTGTGCTGATGATGCTGTGGTTACATTGCAGTTGGATGTGACAGGTAGGGTAGATTCGTTGGAATTGCTGTTTGCGTTAGATTCAATAGATAAAGGCTTGCATGATACCATTGTGCCAATGACCGATGACGGGTATATCGCTATTGCGTATGATAATCTGCATGCTGGTGTGTACAATGCTCACTTGATTGGTTATTTCCGTTCGCAGAATATGTTTGAGGAGGATATTACAATGGTAGTCAATTATCCTTCTTCTGTTATGGAACAACGATGGGATGATGTCATCTGTGTGCTAACGAATAACTATAATGGTGGCTATGATTTTGTGGCATTCCAGTGGTATAAGAATGGTCAACCGTTGGTAGGAGAAACGGGATATTACCTCAATCAGCCATTGGATGAAGAGGCAGAGTATAGTGTGCTACTCACAGAAGTGGATGGAACGCAACTGATGAGTTGTCCGATGGTGGTGGAAAGCGAAGAACCTGACATTTCGGTGGAGCCTACATTGGTCAAGCAACGCCAACCTGTGCGTTGTTATGTGTCGGACGATGCCGATGTGTATCTTTATGATGTATTGGGAAATATGGTGATGCATACACAAGTATCTCGTGGGGAAAACTACTTGAAAATGCCAAATCAGCATGGTGTATATTTGCTGAAAGTGGGTATTCAAAATAATAAAGAACGAACGATAAAAATCATTGTAAATTAAGTGTCATGAAACGAATAAATTTTTTGATTATATTACTTAGTGTTGTTTGTGGCGTGTCTGCACAAGAAACATTATTATTGCCTTTTGATGCGGACTCTCTAACCAGTGAACAAAAAGCGCAAAAGCCTGTCTATATAGCATATCCTGCTGCCTTGAAAGATGAGGTGCCAACCATGAGATGTGAACCTAAGGAACCCGTAGATTTGGGTTTGCCAAGTGGATTGAAATGGGCGACATGCAATATCGGAGCGGAGAGTCCAGAAGACTATGGCTATTATTTTGCATGGGGAGAAGTTGAACCTGATAGCAGTTATAATTGGCCTGATTATAAGTGGTGTAAAGGAAATCAGAAGACATTTACTAAATATTGTACTTGTAATGATGATGGGACAGTTGATAATAAGACTGAACTTGAATCTGCTGATGATGCAGCAGTTATCAATTGGGGAGGTAGTTGGCGGATGCCTACGGAAGAAGAAATGCGTGAGTTGGTAGATAACTGCATGTGGACATGGACTTCACAAAATGGGGTGGCTGGTAGTTTGGCTACAGGCCCCAATGGTAATAGCATATTCTTCCCTGTTGGAGGGTATAAACTTTTTGATAGGCTTGAAGGAGCAGAGAATGGGTATTATTATTCAAAATCGCTTCGAGTTCTTTCGTTTTGCGATTCAAAGGGTGCATGGAATTTGCAGGTTTGTTTCTCTGGTACAGGTGTGGGAGGTTGCTCTCGTATGAATGGTACAGCTATTCGTCCAGTATGTCCTTAAATTTAATTTTTAGAAAGAGAAATTGGTATGAAACGAAAAGTTTTAGTTATTGTATTAATGATAGGTTGCCTATGTTCCATGCTGCAAGCACAACACTATGTGGGCGCAATGGTAGATGGTGCTGCGGCATGGCAATTGGATAAAGAGGATATTACGACACCCCAGTTGGGGGCAGGTACATCCGTTGGGGGTGTGTATCAGTTGCAATACGATAAGTTTCTTTTGCAAACGGGACTTGGAGTTTCGCAAGTCTGGTTGTCGCAACGATTGGATTCTTTGCCTGATATAGTTCGGACAATGACCGCTACCGCAGGATATCCGTTTACCTATTATGGTCAGTTGAAGAATCGTGTGGATAATGTAATGACCACTGAACTAATGGTACCCTTTATGCTCGGAACTAAAATTCGTTCGTTCCATTTGTTGGTGGGTGCCAAGTTTTCGGCAACGATATTGGGTTTTACTTCACAAAAGGCTGCATTAACGACATGGGGCGACTATGGCGACCGCTACTATGGTCCGTTAGAGCATATGCCTCAACATGGTTTTTATGACGGAAAAGAGGTTGCGACCAAGGATACGATGTCTTTCCGTCCAGATGTGCGCTTGTGTGCAGAATTTGGATGGTCGTGGGCGTTGACCAAAGAACCAGTGAAGATTGGTGCGCCAGTCTTGCAAGTGGGCGCGTTTGTAGAATACGGAATACTTAATCCGTTGGCATATATGAATAATGTTAAACGACTGACTGAAGAACGCTTCACGCCTTTTATGGATGTAGAAATGAATCATGTATATACTACCCTTAATCGTGATCAAACGAATATCAATAACTTGCGTGTAGGTGTGCGTGTTGCGGTATTATTCCCAGTGGCAAAGGGTAAAAACCCATTCTGCCGATGCGTTAGCGGTGCCGCAACAAGATATTCATTGTAGGAGTATAGGTGTGTGTAACTATGTAATAAACAAGATTGTATGAAACGTGTATTGTTGTTTTTTCTTGTAGGTTTTGGGCTATTGCTTTCCTCATGCGGGAAGCACGGTGGTACATCGCTGCAATTCGACGCAGATAGCGCTCGGGTGTTGATTGAGCAGGCGATAGCAGACTCGCTTATTCCGGGGGCAGTGCTTTGTGTGGTGGATGAAGGTGAGATTGTGCATTTGGAGGCGTATGGCTATCGTGCTATTGTGCCTGAGCATGAGAAGATGACGAAGCATACAATCTTCGATCTGGCTTCGGTGAGCAAACCCACGGGGGCTGGTACAGCAGCGTTGCTACTCATTAAAGAAGGACGCTTGTCGCCTGATGATTTGGTGTGCAAGTATATTCCCAACTACCATTCTGATGTGACGGTGCGCCATTTGATGACCCACTATTCGGGCTTGCCTTCGTATTTGAATGCAAATTGGTTGCAGAAGCAGTATCTGGAGGCGAAAGGCGAAAAAGCACCCCAAAACGCCACGAGCGTTTCTGGGGACTCTGCTAAGGCGAGAGGCGATGAAGCATTGAGGAGAGATTTTACGATTGAGGCGATTGCTACTTGCCATCGACCATCTGCTGTAGGGGAATTGTATCGTTATTCGTGTTTGAATTTTATTAGTTTGCAGCGTGTGGTGGAAACCATTGTCGGAACAGATATAAACACCTATCTGCGTAGTGCATTGTACGAGCCTCAAGGCTGGAAAACCATGGGTTGGTTGCCCGATAAGGCAGATTTGGAGCGCATTGCGCCTACGGAGTGGAACGAGAATATTCAGTTGCGTGGTGATGTGCATGATCCATTGGCGCGTGTGATGATGTGTGGTATTTCGGGTAATGCGGGTGTGTTTGCTACGGCAAAGGAGATTGGCAAATGGGCTATCTGGTATATGGAGCAACCACAGGAGTTGCGCGTGAGTGCTTGCAATGCAGGTCTTTGGACGGAGGATGTGCCGCTGGCAGCGGACACATTGCAAACGACGGTAGAGAGCCGCCATACGGGTTATACGGGTACGAATGTTGTCCTTTGGCCCGAGTATAATCGTGCAGTGGTGCTTTTGGCGCACCGTGTACACCCACATGATAAGGGCAGTATGTATAAGTTGCGTAGTGCAATAAAAGAATTGGTAAGACCATAGGAATGTGATGGAAATTGTGCGTGATAGATGATTGGTGAGGAACGAAATGGCGAAGTTATAGGATATGAGAAAAACGATAATAATAACACTATTGTTCCTGCGATCTTACCCGTTACCATTCTGTTAGCAATCCGATACCATCTAATACTTTCCTCGTAGTTTGATGGTAGTTTTGCAATAATTTGATAGAATTATGCGGGAATCATAGAAAAATGACGGATACTGTTGCATAATTATGAGGCAATAAGGCACAAGGCAAATCCGTATAATCGAAAGAAAAATCGGTTATGCGGAACTTTTTCTATCGAATAACGGAATTTATTTGCATATATTAAAAAAAAGTTGTATCTTTGCACTCGCTTTAATAGAAAAGTGTAAAGTGTAAGGTGTAAAGGCAGGATGTATATAGCCATAGCAGGAAATATTGGAGCAGGTAAGACGACATTGACAAAAATGTTGGCTCGCTACTATGGTTGGGAGCCACGCTTTGAGTCGGTGAGCTTTAATCCCTATTTGGAGGATTACTACACAGACATCAAGCGCTGGTCGTTTTGCGTGGAGACCTACTTCCTCAAAGAGCGTTTCAAAGATATGTTGCGCATTAAAGAGGTGGAGCACACCATCGTGCAAGATCGCAGTATCTTTGAGGGCGTGTATGTGTTCGTGACCAACAACTACCTGCGCGGCGATCTCTCGGAGCGCGATTATCAGACATATATGGAACTCTTTGACCATATGAAGCGAATGATGAAGATGCCCGACCTAATGATTTATTTGCGCAAGTCGGTGCCTTCGCTAATCGCACAGATACAAAAACGCGGTCGCGACTACGAGAAGACCATGCAGATAGACTATCTGCGTGACCTTAACGAACGATACGAGGAGTTTATATACAAACAATACGAGGGTAGGGTGCTGGTGATAGAAAGCGATGGGTTGAACTTTGAGAGCAACCCCGAAGACTTCCGCAAAGTAATCAATAAAATAGATGCAGAACTTTTCGGATTGTTTAGTGCTGAAAACTTCTAAACGGATGCGGAGCATATAACAAAAACAACGCGGCATAGCCACAAAAAACGCTTGCGGAGCAAGCCAACAACATTGACGAAGTTAATAAAAAGAGATTATGCATATAGCAGTAGCAGGAAATATTGGTTGCGGTAAGACTACGCTGACCAACATGCTCGCCAAACATTATGGTTGGGAGCCACGATTCGAGAGTGTGGAGTTTAATCCATACTTGGAGGATTTCTATGCGGACATGGGCCGCTGGTCGTTTAACTTGCAAGTGTATTTCTTGAACAAGCGTTTCAAGGATGTGGTGGATATATCCAAATCCGACAAATTTATTATTCAAGACCGCACCATTTACGAAGATGCGCGTATCTTTGCGCCTAACTTGCATCGTCAGGGCTTTATGTCGGACCGCGACTTTGATAACTACCGCGACCTCTTCGACCTGATGATGTCGCTGGTGAAAATGCCCGATCTGATGATTTATATTCGTTCGACAATTCCTAACTTGGTAGCTCAAATCCAAAAACGCGGTCGCGCGTATGAATCAAGCATGCGCATCGACTACCTGCAAGGTCTGAACGAACTCTATGAAAACTGGATTGCAGACTACAAGGGTAAACTGCTCATCATCGACGGCGATACCATTAAGTTCGGCGACAAGCCAGAGGATTTTCGCTATATCACCGATCGCATCGATGCGGAACTCTTCGGTTTGTTCCCATTCGAGGGTACTGCAGAACACGGACGCGAAGTGAAGTGATATAGAAGTGATACAGAAGTTTTTAGATTATATTGCCATTGAGAAACGGTATTCAGTGCGTACCGTAGGTGAATATGGCGATGACCTAAAAGCATGGTGCGCGTTTTTGGGGTGGGAGGTGAGTGATTTTGATCCCTCTAAACTGGATTCCGATGATGTGAAAGCGTGGATGATTGACATGTTGGATAAGGGACTGTCACCTCGCAGTGTGAAAAGACGATTGTCGGCAGTGAAAAGCTTGTATAAGTTCTTGCTTCGATTGGGGATTGTGAAAGTGGATATTACGCGTGCAATAGTGGCGCCCAAAACCGATAAACCGCTGCCGATTTATTTCCGAGAAGGAGAGATGGAAGCCGTGAGGGTACACCAAGAACGCGATTGGAATGAGAATATGAGTGAGGAAGAGCAATTGGTGCATTTGCGGGATTACTTGATTATAGAAATGTTGTACCAAACGGGCATGCGCCGCGCAGAACTGGTGGGTATTAAGGACGAAGATGTGGATGTGGAACGCGGACAAGTGCGGGTGTTTGGTAAGCGGGCGAAAGAAAGAATCATCCCAATGGGAGATGGGTTGTGCGAATTAATCAAGGAGTATCGGGCGAAAAAAAACAATTTTTTGGGCGATAGAGGGGCGGTTGGCACATTTCTTGTGCGACAATATAAAAACAGCGAATGGGGCGCGATGGATGTACACACCTTATATAATATAGTGCGTGCGCGCATGGGAGAGGTGAGTACGCTGAAGAAACATTCTCCACATGTATTGCGGCACACTTTTGCTACTACAATGCTCAATAATGGGGCGGACATACGAACCATACAAAGTCTTTTGGGACATGCGAGTTTGGCTGCAACGCAAGTTTATACCCACGCAACCTTCGAACAAATGAAAGAGGTGTATAAGGCTGCACACCCGAGGGGAAAAGCAGAAAAATAACCAAGCAGGGCTTGGTGATATTATAAAAACTTAACCAATAAAAAAGGAGGACTTATGAAACTGAACACACAAGCGGTGAACTTTGAGATTGCCGAGCGTCTTGAGAAACACATTGAGAAGAAAACAAAACGCTATGAGAAGTTACTTCCAGAGTCCGCAGAGATGGAGATTCGATTGACGGTGGTTAAACCAGAAACGAATCTGAACAAGGAAACAACAATTCGGGTGCTGGGTTTAGGATCGGAATTGTTTGCTCAAAAAGTATGCGACACTTTTGAAGAGGGTATTGATGATTGTTTAGAGGCAGTCGAAAAACAATTAGAAAAGCGCAAAGACAAATAAAATATGCATTTTTCACACCAAGAGGGGCTGTTTTGCCCCTCTTTTTTTGAAAAAATGCAGAAAAATGCAATTTTTTTTGCGAAATATTTGGTCACCTCAAAAAAAAGCAGTACCTTTGCACCGCATTTCCGCCGAACTGAGATTTGGCGAGCAAGAAATGAGAAGCCCCGCCTCTTTAGCTCAGTTGGCCAGAGCACGTGATTTGTAATCTCGGGGTCGTTGGTTCGAATCCGACAAGAGGCTCAAAAAACGGACATTGAAATAAATATTGGGAGTATTCCAGAGCGGCCAAATGGGGCAGACTGTAAATCTGCTGGTTTTCACCTTCGGTGGTTCGAATCCATCTGCTCCCACAAAAAAAAGTAACCGTCGCGGAAGTCGTGGTTAATTCGCGGAAATAGCTCAGTTGATAGAGCACTAGCCTTCCAAGCTGGGGGTCGCGGGTTTGAGCCCCGTTTTCCGCTCAATTTTTATTTATACGCTCGTCTGTTCGAGTAGTAGCGAACAAAAGTTCGTGTTGCTGATGTAGCTCAGTGGTAGAGCGCATCCTTGGTAAGGATGAGGTCGCGGGTTCAACTCCCGCCATTAGCTCAAAAGTTTTTGACAATACCAATGCTCCTACGGGGGTGTTGTGTTGTGTAAAAAATGAATTAACAAAGGTAAAAATAAGTATTATTAACGTTAATAATTAAATTATTCTAGAATTATGGCAAAAGAAAAATTTGACCGTTCGAAACCACACGTGAACATTGGTACAATTGGTCACGTTGATCACGGTAAAACTACTTTGACCGCTGCTATTACTACTGTATTGGCTTCTCGTGGTCTTTCTGAGCTCCGTTCATTCGACTCTATCGACAATGCTCCAGAGGAGAAAGAGCGTGGTATTACTATCAACACTGCACACGTTGAGTATCAAACTGCTAACCGTCACTACGCTCACGTTGACTGCCCTGGTCACGCTGACTATGTAAAGAACATGGTTACTGGTGCTGCTCAAATGGACGGCGCTATCATCGTAGTAGCTGCTACTGATGGTCCTATGCCTCAAACTCGTGAGCACATCCTTTTGGCTCGTCAGGTGAACGTTCCTTCATTGGTTGTATTTATGAACAAGTGCGACCTTGTTGATGACGCTGAGATGCTTGACCTCGTTGAGATGGAGATGCGTGAGCTTCTTTCATTCTATGAGTTCGACGGCGACAATACTCCTGTGATCCGCGGTTCTGCACTTGGTGCTTTGAACGCTGTTCCAGAGTGGGAGGAGAAAGTTATGGAGCTTATGGACGCTTGCGATAGCTGGATCCAATTGCCTCCACGTGCTGTTGACAAACCATTCTTGATGCCTGTTGAGGATGTATTCTCAATTACTGGTCGTGGTACTGTAGCTACTGGTCGTATCGAGACTGGTATCGTGAAAGTAGGTGACGAGGTTCAATTGATTGGTCTTGGCGCAGAGGGTAAGAAGTCAGTTGTAACTGGTGTTGAGATGTTCCGTAAGTTGCTCGACCAAGGTGAGGCTGGTGATAATGTAGGTTTGCTCCTCCGTGGTATCGACAAAGATGAAGTTCGTCGTGGTATGGTAATCACCCACCCAGGTGTTGTTAAACCTCACGAGCAATTCAAGGCTTCTGTTTATATCTTGAAGAAAGAAGAGGGTGGTCGTCACACTCCATTCCACAACCACTATCGCCCACAATTCTACATCCGTACAATGGATGTAACTGGTGAGATTACTTTGCCAGAGGGTACAGAGATGGTAATGCCAGGTGACAACTTGGAGATCACCGTTAAGTTGATCTACCCAGTAGCTTGCTCAGAGGGTCTTCGTTTCGCTATCCGCGAGGGTGGTCGTACCGTAGGTTCTGGTCAAATCACTGGCTTGCTCGACTAATACAATTGCCTGACATAAAGTCAGCAATGTCGAAACAAAAAGGTTGCCGAGGTTCCGACCTTGGCAACCAAATTACGGAAGTCCTCTAATGGTAAGAGAGCGGTCTCCAAAACCGTCAATGTGGGTTCGATTCCTGCCTTCCGTGCTGTTACAAAAAAATAGCTTCCGTCTGACTTCGGCTGCTGCTGAGGCCAGATGTTTGGCGCAAATAAAGAAATAAAGAAAAAACTACAGATATGAAGTTCGTTGAGAATCTTAAAGAGTCTTACAATGAGTTGGTTCACAAAGTGAGTTGGCCAACTCGTAAGGAGTTGTCCAAAAGTGCAGTGTTGGTATTGATAGCTTCCATAATACTGGCACTCATAGTATGGCTTATGGACTACGGTTTTGAGTCAATCATGACTTTTGTTTATGGCTTGTTCTAATCAGTAAACGGTATTGTTTGGATATGGCTGATAACAATTTTAAGTGGTATGTGCTCCGCGCTATTAGCGGCAAGGAGAACAAAGTGAAGGAGTACATTGAAGGTGCTTTGGTGACTTCTACATTGTTCAAAGAGTATGTATCTCAAGTATTGATTCCTACCGAAAAGGTGGTTAGTCTTCGTGGTGGAAAGCGTGTTGTGAAAGAACGCAATATGCTTCCTGGTTATGTGCTCGTAGAGTGCAATTTGACCGATGAATGCTATCCGCTGTTGCGCAACATTCCTAATGTGCTTGGTTTCCTCAGTGAGAGTAAATCTTCAATCAAACCTGCTCCAGTATCACAAGCCGAGATTAATAAGATCATGGGCAATGTGGATGAGATGGCAGCAGATACTCTGATGGAAGAGACTTTCTTGGAGGGCGAGCGCGTGAAGGTTATAACTGGCGCATTCAATGGATTTGAGGGAGTCATCAACGAGGTGTCGCAAGACAAACGCAAACTCAAGGTGGTGGTTACAATCTTTGATCGTCAAACACCGCTGGAGTTGGGCTTCGATCAAGTAGCAAAGGAGTAGGAGGCATTTTGTTACGGGCCGTTGACTACTCGGTAGTTTATAAACAACAAAACTATTAACAAAGTAAAACAAATTTTTAATTATGGCTAAAGAAATTGCTGGATTTATCAAGCTCCAAATTAAGGGTGGCGCAGCTAACCCATCGCCTCCAGTAGGACCTGCTCTTGGTTCTAAAGGTGTGAATATTATGGAGTTTTGTAAACAATTCAATGCCAGAACGCAGGAGAAGGCAGGTAAGATTTTGCCTGTAGTAATCACTGTTTACACTGACAAATCGTTTGATTTTATCGTTAAGACTCCACCAGTTGCTGTGCAATTGAAAGAGGCTGCTAAATTGAAATCTGGTTCGGCTCAGCCAAACCGTAACAAGGTGGCAACTATCACTGAGGAGCAAGTAGTGGCAATCGCAACCGATAAGATGGTCGATTTGAACTGTTTCACCGTAGAGAGCGCTATCAGCATGGTTAAAGGTACCGCTCGTAGTATGGGTATTACCGTTAAATAATTAAACTTCAATCACTATTATGGCAAAATTGACAAAAAATCAAAAGCTTGCTGCTGAGAAGATTGAAGCAGGTAAGCTCTACACCGTGGCAGAAGCTGCTGCGTTGGTGAAAGAGATCACTACAACTAAGTTTGATGCAAGCGTAGATGTAGATGTTCGTTTGGGCGTTGATCCACGTAAGGCTAACCAAATGGTTCGTGGCGTGGTAAGTCTCCCTCACGGTACAGGTAAACAAGTTCGCGTACTCGCATTGTGTACTCCCGACCAAGAGGCTGCTGCTAAAGAGGCAGGTGCTGATTATGTAGGTTTGGATGAGTATATTGAGAAGATCAAAGGCGGCTGGACTGATATCGATGTGATCATCACTCAACCACAAATCATGGGTAAGATTGGTGCTCTCGGTCGTGTATTGGGTCCTCGTGGCTTGATGCCTAACCCAAAATCTGGTACAGTAACTATGGATGTTGCTAAGGCAGTAAAAGAGGTTAAGCAAGGTAAGATCGACTTCAAAGTTGACAAGTTCGGTATTGTTCACACTTCTGTTGGTAAAGTATCTTTCTCACCAGAGGCAATTGCAGAGAACGCTATCGAGTTCGTACAAACACTCATTAAGTTGAAACCCGCAGTTAGCAAGGGTACCTATATCAAGAGCATTTATCTTTCCAGTACAATGAGTCAGGGTATTAAGATTGACCCAAAATCTATTGAGTAATTTATTTAATCGAAGACAAGTATGAAGAAGGAAGATAAAAACGCCATTATTGCTTCATTGCAAGAGCAATTGAGTCAATACTCACACTTCTATTTGACCAACATTGAGGGTTTGAATGCAGAGAAGACCAGTGAGTTGCGCCGTGCTTGCTTCAAGCAAGATGTAAAATTGCTTGTAGCTAAGAATACTTTGCTCCAAAAAGCATTAGAGGCAAAGGGCATTGATGCTCAGATTTTTGAGGCACTCAAGGGTAACACTGCTTTGATGTTGTCTAACACAGGTAACGCACCTGCTAAACTCATCAAGGAGTTTACCAAGAAAGAGAAAAATAAAGAAGAAGCTAAGCCACAGTTGAAGGCTGCTTATGTAGAGGAAACTGTTTATGTAGGTGCACAAAACTTGGACTTCTTGGCTACTATCAAGTCAAAGAACGAACTCATTGCAGATCTTGTTGCTTTGCTCCAATCTCCTGCGAAGAATGTCGTTTCTGCACTCCAATCAGGAGGTACTACCATCCACGGCGTTTTGAAAACGCTGGGTGAACGCGCTGAATAATCAGCAAACCGAATAAATTAACATTAAAAATTAACATCTTAAAATTATACAACAATGGCAGATTTGAAAGCTTTTGCTGAACAATTAGTTAACCTTACCGTTAAGGAAGTAAATGAACTCGCTCAAATTTTGAAAGAGGAGTATGGTATTGAACCTGCAGCTGCAGCTGTTGCAGTTGCTGCTGGCCCTGCTGCTGAGGCAGCTCCTGCTGAGGAGAAAACATCTTTTGATGTAGTTCTCAAATCAGCTGGTGCTAACAAGCTCCAAGTAGTTAAGGCAGTTAAAGAGCAAACTGGTCTCGGTTTGAAAGAGGCTAAGGACATCGTAGATGCTGCTCCTGCAACTGTTAAAGAAGGTGTAGACAAAGCTACTGCTGAGGCTCTCAAGAAAGCTCTTGAAGAGGTAGGCGCTGAGGTAGAGTTGAAGTAATACCTACTGACCTTGTAACGATAGGTTTAGACCCCGAATGTGGGTCTAAACCTTTTTCTCTGAATAGAGGGGAATGTTGAAAAAATGTTAAAATCTGATAATTATAATGCGGTTTTGATTAAATAGCATAAATCTATAAAACCAACTATTTAGCTCTAAATAATTCATTATCAGACATTTGATTGATGTTCGAAACTAATAAATTTATTAAATAAATGGCAAAAGTAAACAAAACCCAGCGAATCAATTTCTCGGCAATGCAAAAGCAGATGCCTTATCCTGATTTTCTGGAGATTCAATTAAAGTCTTTCCATGACTTCTTCCAAATGGATTCAACTCCAGAGGTGCGTCACAAGGAAGGTTTGTTCAAGGTGTTCTCAGAGAACTTCCCTATCGAAGATACTCGAAAGAACTTCCGACTTGAGTTCTTGGATTACCACATTGATCCTCCTCGTTATTCGATTGAGGAATGTTTGCTCCGCGGACTCACTTATAGTGTGCCTTTGAAGGCAAAGTTGTTTTTGACCTGTACTGATCCTGATCACGAGGATTTTGAGCCTGTAATGCAAGATGTATTCTTGGGTACTATTCCTTATATGACTCCCAAGGGTACTTTCGTTATCAATGGTGCTGAGCGTGTAGTTGTAAGCCAATTGCACCGTTCACCAGGTGTGTTCTTTGGCACATCAATGCACTCCAATGGTACCAAGTTGTATTCTGCTCGTATCATTCCATTCCGTGGTTCATGGATTGAGTTCGCTACGGATATTAACCGTGTGATGTATGCTTACATCGACCGTAAGAAGAAGTTACCTGTAACTACTCTCTTGCGTGCTATCGGTTTTGAGAGTGATAAGGACATTTTGGATTGCTTTGGCTTGGCTGAGGAAATCAAGTGTACACAAGAGAACTTGGCGGAGGCAGTAGGTCGCACTTTGGCTGGTAATGTGTTGAAGGCATGGACAGAGGATTTCGTAGATGAGGATACTGGTGAGGTAGTGACGATTGAGCGTAATGAAGTGATTCTCGAGCGCGAGACAGTTTTGACAGAGGAACTCTGCGAACTCATTTTGGATTCAGGTACAAAGACTATTCTTTTGCATAAGGATGAGACCTACGAATCTGAGTATTCTATCATTTTCAATACTTTGCAAAAAGACCCTTCTCACTCCGAGAAAGAGGCTGTGTTGTACATTTATCGCCAGTTGCGCAACTCTGAGCCAGCTGATGATGCAACAGCACGCGAGGCAATTCAAAACCTCTTCTTCTCAGAAAAGCGTTATGACTTGGGTGAGGTAGGTCGCTATCGTATCAACCGCAAGTTGGAGATGGATACTCCTATGGAGACTCGCACATTGACCAATCAAGATATCATTGAGATTATCAAGTATTTGGTTCAACTCATTAACTCCAACGCTGAGGTGGATGATATTGACCACTTGTCTAACCGTCGTGTTCGTACTGTAGGTGAGCAATTGTACAACCAATTCGGTATTGGTTTGGCTCGTATGGCTCGTACCATTCGTGAGCGCATGAATGTGCGTGACACTGAGGTGTTCACTCCTACCGATCTTATCAACGCTAAGGCTATTTCCAGTGTTATCAATACCTATTTTGGTACCAACGCTCTTTCTCAGTTCATGGATCAGCAGAACCCATTGGCTGAGATCACCCATAAGCGTCGTATGTCGGCTCTTGGTCCTGGTGGACTTAGCCGTGATCGTGCGGGCTTTGAGGTGCGTGACGTTCACTATACGCACTATGGTCGTCTTTGTCCTATTGAGACACCTGAAGGTCCAAACATTGGTCTGATTTCTTCTTTGTGTATCTATGCTAAGATCAACGATTTAGGTTTCATTGAGACTCCTTATCGCAAGGCAGAGAACGGCGTGGTAGATCTTGACAACGACCATGTGGTATATATGACTGCGGAGGACGAAGAGGAATCTACAGTAGCACAAGGTAATGCGCCATTGGATAAGAATGGTAAATTCATCCGCAAAAAGGTTAAAGCGCGTTACGAAGCTGATTTCCCAGTGGTAGCACCAGAGCAAATTGACTTGATGGATGTTTCTCCATCACAGATTGCTTCTATTGCAGCTGCATTGATTCCGTTCTTGGAGCACGATGATGCTAACCGTGCGTTGATGGGTTCGAACATGATGCGCCAAGCAGTTCCATTGCTCCGCAACGAAGCGCCTATCGTAGGTACAGGTATTGAGGGACAACTCATTCAAGACTCTCGCACACAAATCATGGCAGAGGGCGATGGTGTTGTTACTTATGTAGATGCTGATAAGATTCGTATTAAATACAACCGCACCAAGGAAGAGGACTTCATTTCTTTCGAGTCTGCGGAGAAAGAATACAAGTTGCCTAAGTTCCAACGCACCAACCAGAATACGACGATTGACCTTCGTCCTATCGTTCGCAAGGGTGATAAGGTCGTGAAGGGTCAAATCTTGTCTGAGGGTTATGCCACAGAGAATGGTGAATTGGCTTTGGGTAAGAACTTGAAGGTAGCGTATATTCCTTGGAAGGGTTACAACTACGAGGATGCTATCGTGCTTAGCGAGCGCATTGTACGCGAGGATATGTTTACTTCTGTCCATGTGGTGGAGCAACTCTTGGAGGTACGCGAGACCAAGCGTGGTATGGAGGAGTTCACTTCGGATATTCCTAATGTCAGCGAGGAAGCTACCAAGGATTTGGATGAGAACGGTATCATTCGTATTGGTGCTCACATTGAGCCAGGTGATATTATCGTAGGTAAGATTACTCCCAAGGGTGAGTCTGATCCTTCTCCAGAGGAGAAACTGCTCAAAGCTATTTTCGGTGATAAGGCAGGCGATGTGAAGGATGCTTCTTTGAAGGCAAGTCCTTCTTTGAGCGGTGTGGTTATTGATAAGAACCTCTATAAGAAAGCGCAAAAAGACCGCAAGCAAAAATTAGAGGACAAAGAAACTATTGCTAAGTTGGATGCTTCTTACGCAGAGAAAGCAGCTGCGTTGAAGGTTGTCTTGGTAGATAAGTTGGTTACTCTCTTGGAGGGTCATACTTCCGCGGGTGTATGCGACAATGTGAATACAGAAGTCGTGGCTAAGGGTCTTTCTTTCACCCAAGAGCGTTTGAAAGATTTGGACTACACCTCGCTCATGTTGGCTAACTGGACCGAAGATGAACACACCAATGCCTTGGTTTCTGAGTGTATTATGAACTATCTTGCTAAACACAAAGAGCTGGATGCTATGTGCAAGCGTGAGAAGTTCAACCTCACTATCGGTGATGAGTTGCCAAATGGTATCATTCAAATGGCGAAGGTTTATATCGCTAAGCGTCGTAAGATTCGCGTGGGTGATAAGATGGCAGGTCGCCACGGTAACAAGGGTATCGTATCTAAGATTGTGCGCGTAGAAGACATGCCATTCTTGGCTGATGGTACGCCAGTAGATATCGTATTGAACCCACTGGGTGTGCCTTCTCGTATGAACATCGGTCAGATCTTCGAAGCTGTCCTCGGTTGGGCTGGTAAAGAGTTGGGCGTTAAGTTTGCTACTCCTATCTTCGATGGCTGTACATTGGATGACCTCAACGAATGGACCGACAAGGCTGGTTTGCCACGCGCAGGTAAGACACAACTCTACGATGGTGGTACAGGTGAGGCGTTCGACCAGATGGCTACTGTGGGTGTTACCTACTTCATGAAGCTCGGTCACATGGTTGATGATAAGATGCACGCGCGTTCTATCGGTCCTTACAGCTTGATTACCCAACAACCACTCGGTGGTAAAGCACAGTTCGGTGGTCAGCGTTTCGGTGAGATGGAGGTTTGGGCACTCGAAGCACACGGTGCGGCTCATATCTTGCAAGAGATTCTCACCGTTAAATCCGATGATGTTACTGGTCGTGCACGCACTTACGAGGCTATCGTTAAGGGCGAGTCTATGCCTACACCAGGATTGCCTGAATCACTCAATGTCTTGCTGCATGAGTTGCAAGGTCTTGGTCTATCAATTACAATGGAATAAAATACAAGAATTATGGCTTTCAAACAAGATAATAAGAAAAACGGTTTTTCCCGTATCTCTATCGGCTTAGCATCGCCAGATGAGATTATGCGAATCAGTTCGGGTGAGGTACTCAAGCCTGAGACTATCAACTATCGTACCTACAAACCTGAGCGTGATGGCCTATTCTGCGAACGAATTTTCGGTCCTACTAAAGACTACGAGTGCCACTGCGGTAAGTACAAGCGTATTCGTTACAAAGGTATTGTCTGCGAGCGTTGTGGTGTAGAGGTTACGGAGAAGAAAGTTCGTCGTGAGCGCATGGGACACATTAAATTGGTGGTTCCTGTCACACATATTTGGTACCTCCGTTCGTTGCCTTCTAAGATGGCAGCATTGCTCGGCGTTCCAACCAAGAAATTGGATTCTGTGGTGTACTATGAGAAGTATATCGTTCTTCGTGCAGGTGTCCTTGCAGGTCAAGAGGTAGATGATGAGATCGTACAAGACAAGATGCTCCTTGATGAGGACCAATACATGGAACTCATGGACCGTCTTGCTAATGATTTCCCAGAGAATCAACTCCTTGACGATACCGATCCTGACAAGTTTATTGCCAAGATGGGTGCAGAGGCAATCGAAGAATTGCTCAAGACGATTGACTTGGATGCATTGAGCTATGAGTTGCGCGATCGTGCCAACTCGGATACATCTATGCAACGCAAAGCAGAGGCTCTCAAACGCTTGCAAGTGGTAGAGAACTTCCGCGCAAGCAAAGGTCGCAACTTGCCAGAGTGGATGATTTTGCATGTGGTTCCAGTTACTCCTCCTGAGTTGCGTCCACTCGTTCCACTGGATGGTGGTCGTTTTGCTACTTCCGACCTCAACGACCTCTATCGTCGCGTGATTATTCGTAACAACCGTCTCAAACGCCTCGTAGAAATCAAGGCTCCAGATGTGATTCTTCGCAACGAGAAGCGCATGCTTCAAGAGGCTGTGGATTCACTCTTCGACAATAGCAAGAAGACTACAGCTATCAAGTCTGATGCTAACCGCCCATTGAAGTCCCTCTCTGATTCGTTGAAGGGTAAACAAGGTCGTTTCCGTCAGAACTTGCTCGGTAAGCGTGTGGATTATTCTGCTCGTTCAGTAATTGTCGTTGGTCCTGAATTGAAGATGCACGAGTGTGGTTTGCCAAAGGATATGGCTGCCGAACTCTACAAACCATTTATCATCCGCAAACTCATTGAGCGCGGTGTGGTTAAGACGGTGAAGTCTGCAAAGAAGATCATCGACCGCAAGGAACCTATCATTTTCGATATTCTCGAACATGTAATGAAGGGTCACCCAGTGCTCCTCAACCGTGCTCCTACTTTGCACCGTCACGGTATTTTGGCTTTCCAACCTCGCATGATTGAGGGTAAAGCTATTCAACTTCACCCACTGGCTTGTGCAGGTTTCAACGCCGACTTCGATGGTGACCAAATGGCGGTACACTTGCCGTTGAGCAACGAGGCAATCCTTGAGGCACAACTCCTCATGCTTGGTTCGCACAATATCCTTGACCCAGCCAACGGTAACCCTATTACTGTGCCTTCACAAGATATGATTCTTGGTTTGTATTACATCACCAAGGAGCGTACGGGCGCTAAGGGCGAAGGCTTGACTTTCTATTCACCTGAAGAGTGCGAGATCGCGCTCAACGAGGGTAAGGTAGATATGCATGCCTTGGTTAAGGTGCGTATTACAGACGAGCGTACTGGCGAGACTTCACTCGTGGAGACTACTCCAGGTCGTATCCTTGTGAACTATTATGTGCCAAACGAGGTAGGCTACAAGAATGTGACTCTTGGCAAGAAAGCAGTTAAGGAGATTATTACCGATGTTATCAAAACTTGTGGTGTAGCTCGTACTGCTAAGTTCTTGGATGAGATCAAGGACCTTGGTTATAAGATGGCGTTCAAGGGTGGTCTCAGTTTCAACCTCAACGATATTCTTATTCCTGAGGAGAAGAACGAGTTGGTGCTCAAGGGTAACCAAGTAGTAGAAGAGGTGACCGAACTCTATATGGAAGGTCTGATGACCGATAACGAGCGTTATAACAAGGTTGTCGGTGCATGGAACGAGGTGGATACCAAGGTTACCGAGGTGCTGATGAAGCACATGAAAGAGGCTGATCAAGGTTTCAACTCTGTATATATGATGATGGACTCTGGTGCCCGTGGATCGCGTCAGCAGATTAAGCAGTTGGCAGGTATGCGTGGTCTGATGGCTAAACCTCAGAAGGCGGGTGCTACCGATAGTCGTCAAACCATTGAGAACCCAATTCTTTCTAACTTTAAGGAAGGTTTGAGCGTGCTTGAGTACTTTATCTCTACCCACGGTGCTCGTAAGGGTCTTGCCGATACGGCGTTGAAGACAGCCGATGCGGGTTACCTCACTCGTCGTCTTGTGGATGTGTCACACGATGTGATTATCACCGAAACCGATTGTGGTACGCTCCGTGGTCTGACTGCTAAGGCTATCAAGCAAAACGATAATGTGGTAGCTACACTCACCCAGCGTATTTTGGGTCGTGTCAGCGTACATGATATTTATGACCTTGATGGTAACCTCATTGTAGCTTCTGGCGAAGAGATTCGCGAGGCGGCTTGTGAGGCTATTGAGGCTGCTGGTATAGAGAGTGTAGAGATTCGCTCTGTGCTCACTTGCGAGGCTAAGCAAGGTGTTTGTGCGAAGTGTTATGGTCGCAACTTGGCGAGCCGTAAGATGGTACAAAAGGGTGAAGCTGTAGGTGTGATTGCTGCACAAGCGATTGGTGAGCCTGGTACACAGCTTACATTGCGTACCTTCCACTCGGGTGGTGTCGCTGGTAACGCTGCTACACAAAACACCTATGCGCTTACACAAGCGGGTCGTGTAGAGATTGACGAGCTTCGTACTATTACCACCGAAAGTGGTGAGGTGATTGTAGTGAGTCGTCTTAACGAGATGCGCCTTGTGGATGTGAAGACTGGTGTGGTATTGACTACTTTCAATATCCCTTATGCTTCTAAACTCTTTATTACTCCTGGCGAGGTATATGAGAAGGGTACACAAGTCTGCGAGTGGGATCCATATAAGGCAACATTGATTATTGAGCACGCTGGTCGTTTGCAATATGTAGATGTTGTTGAGGGTATCACATGTAAGACAGAAACCGATGATCAAACAGGTAAGAAAGAGGTTTCTATCATTGAGACAAAGGACCGTACCAAGATGCCTTCTGCTCAGATTTTGGATGCAGATGGCAATGTGATTCGCACCTACAACTTGCCAGTGAAGGCGTTGCTTGTGCATGCTGATGATACGGAAGTTAAGGTCGGTGATTCGCTCTTCACACAAACTCGTTCGTTCGGTACTGCAGGCGATATCACGGGTGGTCTTCCTCGTGTTACTGAGCTCTTTGAGGCGCGCAACCCATCTAATCCTGCTATTGTTGCGGAGATCGATGGTGAGGTTAGCTTCGGTCGTATTAAGCGTGGTAACCAAGAGTTGTCTGTTACTTCTAAGTTGGGCGAGGTTAAGTCATACCTCATTCCGCTTGGTAAGCAGATCCTTGTGCAAGAGGGCGACTATGTGCGTGCGGGTGTAGCGTTGTCAGATGGTGCTATCACACCAAACGATATCCTTGCTATCCAAGGTCCTACGGCAGTGCAAGATTATATTGTTAATGAGGCACAAGCGGTGTACCGTATGCAGGGTGTGGAGATCAATGATAAGCACTTCGAGATTATCGTGCGCCAAATGATGCGCAAGGTTGAGATTCAAGATGCGGGTGATACGCGCTATCTTGAGAAGCAAATCGTTGACAAACGCGACTTCCTTGAGGAGAACGACCGTATCTGGGGTAAGAAAGTGGTTACCGATGCGGGTGATAGCGAGACCTTGAAAGCGGGTCAGATTGTCACAGCTCGCCGTCTCCACGATGAGAACTCTACGCTCCGTCGTAAGGATAAGAAGTTGGTTCAAGTTCGTGAGGCGATGTGTGCTACGGCAAGTCAGATCTTGCAGGGTATCACTCGTGCTGCTTTGGGTACGAAGTCCTTTATGTCAGCAGCTTCTTTCCAAGAGACCACTAAGGTGCTCAACGAGGCGGCTATTCAAGGTAAGGTGGACTATTTGGACGGTATGAAGGAGAATGTGATTTGCGGTAATTTGATTCCTGCGGGTACAGGTCTTCGTGAGTTCCAACATGTGACTGTTCACAATGCTGATGAGTATGCAGCTATCCAGGCAGCAAGAGCTGCGGCAGCTGAGGCTCAATTGCGTCAACAGGAGGAGTTCTAATTGCTCTGATTCAACGATTGCTTTCGGGCAAAAGTTAACTATACAGAAAAATATCCAGTCGAATTGGCTGGATATTTTTTGTTTGTATGTTTTCGCTTGCAAAAGTGTGTTTTGTTAAGATTGCAATCCTTTTTACATCTCTTATACTTTGCCTACTTCCACCGAGAGAACTCCGAGAGAACACCGAAGGAACTCCGACTCAACTCCCTGTGACCAAAAAGTGACTAAACCTGAAAAAGGTTGACTCGATTACTGATATATAATCTTAAAAAACGTACTTTTTTGACTCGTTTCCTGAAAAGGTTGACTGGAGTCCTAAAAAGGTTGACTCTTTGAAAGAGGATGCAAAGATACT
>JAZNRY010000066.1:0-14943 GCA_045590995.1 Paludibacteraceae bacterium
TCTTTGCCGAGAACAAACTCTTTGCCACACTGGACACCACCGTGCGCAAAGTAACCATAGATAACCTGCCCTTCCTGCTCTCCGACACCGTGGGATTTATCCGCAAGTTGCCCCACCACTTGGTAGAGTCCTTTAAGTCCACTTTGGACGAAGTACGCGAAGCTGACCTGCTTATCCATGTAGTGGACATCTCCCACCCTAATTTTGAGGAACAATACGAGGTGGTAGAGCAGACTATCAACGAGTTGCTCACCAAGCAAACTGAAATAAAAGAAGCAGACCCTTGGTCAAAGAATCGTAAGTCGGGCATTGGAAATCGGAAATCGGAGAAGACCGTGGCGCAAATTCCTCGTATTGTAGTCTTCAACAAGATAGACGCCTTCACTTATACGCCTAAAGAAGAAGACGACCTCACGCCTATCAAGCGTGAGAATATCTCGTTGGAGGAGCTACAACGCACATGGATGGCGAAGCTGCATGACGATTGTATCTTTATCTCCGCCCGCCAGAAGACAAATATTGATGAACTGAAAGCGCTCTTCTACGACCGTATCAAGGCTATTCATATCCAGCGCTATCCGTACAACGATTTTCTATTCCAACAATACGAATAAACCATTAGGCGGTATAAAACGAAAACGAGGGCGTTCACCCTCGTTTTTTTTCATATATGTGGTCTCTCATCGAACCAACACCTTGCCCTGCTTGCTAATTGCAATGCCCTTATATGACTGAATATCTACGGGTTGTCCCAAGAGGTTGTACCATACAACGGACTCATTAGGAACTGGTACTGTTTCTACATCGGTCGCATTGTTTGTAGTAGTGAAATCACAGGTTATGATTCCATTGATTTCTTGAATATTATACAAACCATTGTATCCTTTGAAAGGCTCATATTTTGTTTGGTTGGTTGAACCTGGGAATGGCACTTCAGGCTTCGCTTTATTCGTGGTATAAGGTGAAGAAGTGGACTTGGCAGAAACGAGAAGATATCGCGCTACAAAATCATTCGGACAGTTGTTGAACCAATCCTCCTGATTATACAGAACACGCCATATTAACATACCATGTCCCGGAAGATAAGCATCCCAACCCTCCTGCTGGCGATTCTCAATATAATACACAGTATCAGTGCGATACGCACCTTCTTCCACATGCACTTGATTGCGAGTTAGCATATAAGTAGTCGTGCCATCCGCAGGAATAGTGAGCGACTGCGATCTATCAAGAATAGTAGGTGTGAGCCAACCAAGCAAATACTTATCATATACGGAAAAGTTGGGTGGCGTATTGCCTTCGTTCAGATAATTGCCATAGCCCATCAGTGACCATGCGCCTGGGGTGAGACGCTGATTGGTTACAGGCTCCGCTGTAGTTAGGTAATAGTCAGGCAGACCCAATACATGACTAAACTCGTGGCAGATGGTTCCTATTCCAGTACGCGAATTATTTTTACGCCGTATTTCATTTGAGCAAGCATATTCGTTGAGTATTTTACCATCAAAACTTGGCAACTTATAATCCACAGCGGAATTGGCATAATATTCATTTTGATTGGTATATCCATAGTACAAGGCTGATAGCACATCCCAGTTGTGCGGCCATATCGTTGTTTCTCCTCCGCCTTCAGACTCTGCGTAGCCTGCATAAATGATATATACAAAATCCAGCACACCATTATTGTCATGATCATATTGCGAAAAGTCCACGCCCAACGCATCTGCGCCACGACAAGCATCTATCACGAAATCAACCACATACTGGTCATCTCCGTAATCATCATTGGTTCCATAGTATGCTATCTTATGGGGTAACATTACGGGACCTACCACATCAAAATGTGGTGAATACAGACCATTAGACTGCGCTTCAAAATACTGTTTGCACGATCCCGTAGCACCATTGTAGGTATAGTTGTCGCCATTAGCAAGCGAATCAAATGACTGAATAGTATTGCCCTTCGCTAACGATTGATCTGGGAACTCTACCACGATTAGTAATCCGCGTTCTGCCAATGATTGGCCAGTTGATTGCGATGCTACACGCCTCGAGTGTTTTTCACCAGTTAAAGTAAAAGGAGCACGAGGGTGCATCGGTTCTTTCAATCCTAACCCTGGCAATGGTGCTACCGCCAACATGGGAGTAGCGCATACGAATGCTATCGCAACAATTAAAAAACGAAAAATACTTTTCATACTACCTATAATCTATAAAAAATCGTGCAAAGGTACACAATATTTACGATTTGACAAAGTACACCGTACTTTTTTTTGCAAAATTAAAAAAAAAGCAGTACCTTTGCAGCATATTTATTAAAAATTATGGAAGTTTTTAAGACACCTATAGAAGGTTTGCTGATTATTGAACCAAAAGTTTTTCGCGATGCGCGCGGGTATTTTGTTGAAACATACAATGAACAACGCTACCACGAAGCGGGAGTAGATGCTACTTTTGTGCAGGACAACCAATCATGTTCTTCGTTTGGTGTAGTGCGCGGTCTGCATTTCCAGCGCCCTCCTTATACCCAAGCCAAACTGGTCAGTTGTGCAGAAGGTCGTGTGTTGGATGTGGCTGTGGACTTGCGCAAGGATAGTCCTACTTATGGTCAGCATTTTGCAGTAGAATTGGATGCCGAAAGCCATCGCCAGTTCTACATCCCACATGGTTTTGCACATGGCTTTTCTGTATTAAGCGAGCGCGCGGTGTTTACCTACAAGTGTGACAATCTATATCACCCAGAAGCAGATGGTGGTATTCTGCTCACCGACCCTGCACTGAATATTGATTGGCAAATCCCAACCGAGCAGATGATTCTCAGCGAGAAAGACAAAAACCATCCACTCCTTCAAGACTTCGATAATCCCTTTTAATTAAGCAGTACATTGTAAATAGTCAAATCGTAAATCAAAATGAATATTCTCATCACTGGTGCCAATGGGCAATTAGGCAACGAGATGCGCATCCTTTCTGTGCAACACGCTCAGCATACATATTTCTTTACCGATGTGGAAGAATTGGATATTACATCCCGTGATGCGGTGATTAAATTTGTAAAAGATAACGCGATAGATGTGATTGTCAATTGCGCTGCCTATACCAATGTGGACAAAGCCGAAGCGGATGAAGTTTTGGCTCATAAAATCAATGCGTTAGCAGTAGAGAATTTAGGTGCTTCTGGTGCAAGAGTGATCCATGTGAGTACGGATTATGTTTTCTCTGGCGATGCCTGCGTTCCTTATGAAGAGACGGACGAGGTAGCACCACGAACTGCATATGGTCGCACGAAATTGGCAGGCGAAGAGTTGCTACAAGCAGTTTGTCCAGAGGCCATTATTATTCGCACGGCGTGGTTGTATTCCACTTTTGGCAATAACTTTGTGAAAACGATGTTGCGTTTGGGACAAGAACGCGAGGCATTGGGTGTCGTTTTTGACCAGATTGGTTCGCCCACCTACGCTGCTGACCTAGCGATGGCTATTTTTGCCGCTATTGAATCGCCCGAATGGCATACAGGTGTATATCATTTTACGAATGAAGGTGTTTGTTCGTGGTATGATTTCACGCATGAGATTTTTGCCCGTGCAAAAACATTGCTACCAACCGATGCAGCACAACGAATTGAGCAATGTAACCTGCGCCCTATCCTTAGCAGCGAGTATCAATACCAAACTCCTCGCCCACACTATAGCGTGCTGAGCAAGACCAAGATTAAGCAGACCTTCGGCATTGCTATCCCTCACTGGACAGAGGCGCTGCAAGTCTGTTTAGAAAAACTACTTTCATAGTCCTTTAAAGAACTCCACCACCATATCTGCTACCTGCTTGGTCTTGCGGCTGATGCGGTGGTTTTCGTTTTCTACAACGATTAGTTCGGCACGCTCGCCATAGGTGCGCTTGAAATCTTCGCTGCACCACATGGGTACGAGTGTGTCATCGCTACCGTGGATGATTCTTACGGGACCGTTGTAGGCCTCGGCTGTGCCGTAGATGTCCAACTGCTGTGTGCTGAGGATATACTCTCGGCTGACTTTCATCATACCGAAGCACTTGATATACTCGGGTGGGTTCTTTGGGTCGAATGTCGCGCCCAACATACTGCCTTGATTGCACGCATTCTTCAGCACCGAAGCAGGAGCAATCAGCACCAGTCCGTATGGCTGTTTCTGACTGCCTGAAGCAGCAATCCGTCCTGCGGTCATGGATGCCACTACGCCACCTTGCGAGTGTCCTAATAGTCCAATCTTGCTCACATACGGCAGCGAACAAGCATACTGCCACATGGCTGTGGCTTCGGCAATCTCGTTCTCGATAGTCATTTTTACCATCTCGCCTTCGCTGCTCCAGTGTCCACCGAAGTTGAAGCGAATAGAGGCGATGCCTGCCTCAGCCAGTTGGCGAGCGATAGTGGGCATAGGTGTGATGCGTTGGCTGGCGAAGATACCGTGCATGAGAATCACCATTGGGCAAGTATCTGTTTCGGGATTAAATCCCTCTGGCAGTGTAATGGTCATTGCCAGTCCGCCTTGCGGACCATATACTTGAAAGTCTTTTGCGAAAATCGCTGTGGATAGCAGTGCAAGTACTGCTGCGGTAAGAATCTTTTTCATGTGGTTAGTTTTTGTGGGTTAGGTAAATGATGTGCTATCATTTGGCTGCACGAACAATATCGTTGATGACCATACTGGCGAGGGTCATACCAAAAACGCCTACTACGGGAGCAATGGTGCCTCGTTCGCCACTAATCTCCTCAGAATAGACACATTGTATCTTAGAGGCAGGCATTAGTCCTGCCTTTTTCATTTTGGTACGTAAGGCACGCGCGAGAGGACAACCCTGCACCTTCCAGAACTCAGCGGTGCGAATCTTCTGCGGGTCTGTCTTGCGCCCAGCGCCCATGCTCGAATACACGCGGCAACCTGCTTGAGTAGCGCGGTAGAGCAGCAATGCCTTGCACTCCACCATATCAATGGCATCCACGACAATATCGTATTGCGACAGGTCAAAGCTGTCGGCAGTCTCGCTGTTGTATTGGCGGTCAATGATTTGGACGTCTGCTTCGGGGCAGATTTCCAGCAGTCGCTTTTGCATTTCCTGCACTTTGTTCTGTCCGATATTGGATGCGGTGGCTACTAGTTGGCGGTTGAGATTGGTGGTGTCCACCTTGTCAAAGTCCACAAGGGTCAGATGCCCGATGCCTGTGCGGAGTAGGGTTTCTGCGCACCATCCGCCCACGCCTCCTACACCAAAGAGAATAACGCGTGCGCGCTGTAATGCTGCAAATCCTTCTTCGCCTACCAGTTGTATTGTTCGGGTAAACATAGTGTGTTAGTAATTTGCTGCAAAGATAGTGATTTATTTTGAGTTATGCAAATATTTTGTGCTTTTTCAATATATACTTGCCTTTTGTATACCCTTAGTATATCTTTGCTATATAATATAGTAATGCCGTATCTTCAGTATTTTGGCGCTTTTGTGCCGAAAATTGCTTGCGATTAATCGTTTGAGCCCATTGGGCGAGATAAGACCATTGGAGATTACGAAGAGAAAGATTATATATACAACATGCGGGAAGTGTAGTATTTACTAAGCTTCCCGCGTGAGCGTATTTTTTTGAAAAAAGTTTTCGCGTGCCGAAGATTGTGCCGAAGAAAGTTAATAATTCTATCTCACAACTTGATTGTAGTTCTACTGGTAATTTTTAGTATCAACAACACCCTCTTGCTAATTCGTAGTTATTGTCTTGGGTTATGCTATCATCATGATCTGCTTTCTTAGGGCAATTAGCAAAAATCTCATGTACGCTTGCAACCCTTATCTCATCATGCTCTACCTGAACGGCAAGACCTAATGAAATAGATAACACAAATGATAAATCCTGTACTTTATCCACATCCATGATGTTAAAACCAGACCATATACTGCTATCCATTTTTCTAACATCCGTAAAAGGCTTATTCTTTTGTCGCAAAAATTCATACGAAGCACCACCACCTGAATACATAATTAAGCGATTCTTCATTGCTGCATTCAAGTTTTCTGAAGGTAAATCTATATCAGCAAATGCTTTGTATAATTGGCGAACTATACTATTAACTCCTTCGGATAAAATATCATTCACAAATACCCTTGAAGCTTGTGGAGCAATTTCACTATTCAACTTATTCCAAGTCTTTGGATCAAGACCTAATGACTCTGCAACATAGTTTATACCCATTGTTACAGAATTATATCCATATATTTGAGGTTTTGATTGGTTATTATTTGTCTGCTCTATGCAAAACATAGAGATATCTGTTGTACCACCACCAATATCTACCAACAAACTAATACCATTACTAATCTTACCCTTCTCCGTTGCTGTTTTTAAATTTGCAAAAGCTTCAGGCAATGCTATTAAACCATATATTGTTTTTAGTTCTTCTGTTGGTTGTATTATTTGTATCAAGTCTAACAAATCGTAATATGGTGTTGACAAGAATTTTTTCTTATCGTTATGAAAAACTTCCTCCACTAAATTTATTGCAGACAGCAACAATCGTATAGCATGTTTCTTTCTACTTTTATATGTCTCTGCACCTGCTGGGAAGCCCATTTGAATAGTTATTTCATTTCCATACACCTCATTCAGGTCAAATAATAAATTTGAAATATATAGTATAGATAATTTATCTTTATCTATTGCATAATCCCATTTAATAGTAGATGAAAACGAAGCCACCTTAAAATATCTAAAAACGGCTTGTTCTTTTGCTCTATTTTCTCTCTCTTGCCATTTTAGATATTCTGCCTCATACTCCTCTTGCGCTCTCTGATATCGTCTTATTTCTCTCTCATATTGAGCTTTTATAGATTCCTGTTTTTTGCTCCAAGCATTTAATTCCACTTGATAGGCCAAGTCAATTTTCTTGCATTCGTTTTCCCAATCTTTTAAGTAATCATCTTTCTTATTTTGTGTCAAATTTAGGAGTGCATCCTTCCAATCTATCACAGGTTTCTTGGGCTTGGGAGGATATGCTTTCCTTAATGGCATTGGTTCTGTATATACCAATTCAGGATTTACTAAAGTAGGTCGAACTGGTTCTGGGGATGAATATAGGTTAAGTTGCTTGACGGTACTTTCATCTTCATAGCCATACGACAGAGTATCATCATTATTGATTTGAATGATGGTAGGAAGAGTATATGTTTCTCCCTTAGGTGTATTGAACTTCCAAAATGAAAATATGGGATTTTGAGGATTAGAATAATTTCCTACACATATTTTAGTTTGGTGCGTACCAAAGTCAAATCCTACTACTATTGACATATTATACAATATTTATAAGGTTAAGCGAAACCATCTTAGATGTAAGTTTCAATTCAAAATCTTTTTGCAAAATAGATCTCTTCTCATGATAATCTTTATCTGCATTTATCAGTTGTGTTTCATAGCTCTTTATGTTTCTCTCGGCATTTTTTCTATCAGTTTCATATAACGCATTTGCAAGCGCATTTTCCGCACGGCGTAAATACTCAAGTAAGCGCGCTTTTACTTGGTGCTCATGAAATTTATCCAACTGACTTAACTTGATATTTTGTTGGCTTCGTAAGTTGATTTCCAGATCAGTCTTCCTGCTTTGCATATAATTGGCTATCGTTTCTGCAAAAGCATACTTCATATTTTGAATATGTTCTGAGGTATACAAAGGAGCACTTGTCGCATAGTGGAATGTTCCATACACTTGCGCCTGTCCCATGAATTTCATCACCACATCTTCTTGAGTTATTATCTCATCGTTTAACCAATCATATAATACCGGATATTGTACATTAGTCTCTTTAATAACTCCCTGTACAATATATGATGTATCTATTGAGAAAATAGCTAAGAAATAAGACGATTCTATCAACTCTTCAGGTATAAGTTCTTTTGACAAATCAAATATAAAGGTTTTATCATTAGGATTGTAATCCTTCTTAAAATAATTCAGCGCAGCCTGGATTATAGGATGGGTGTTATTGATGTAAATTATATCCCTATTATTATAGGCAACCTCTTGATTAAAAGTTAATAAAAATTCTGTTCTGTCGTCTATTTTTCTTTTGAATTCGCTGAACAATGCAGGACCATCTGGTGTGTCATAATTTAAGAATTGCGTTATGAAATTTGTCAAGCATCTTGCATCTGCTTTCGGCATTCGGAATAAAAAGCTTCCATCCTTTTGATCAACCAACTCACAAGTAGTTAGATAACGTGTGATAAGCAACTTGATATAAGCACACAATTCATTCTCTGTAAGATACGAGTGAGTAGTCAAAATTCTATTTACCTCATTTTGGAAATATGTATCTACAGTCAACGTATTGGTTTGACTATCTTCTATTTGTTGTAAATGTTGTTTCTCATTTGCTATTGCTTGAGCGATATTATGGATTTTTCTTTCTCGCTCTTCTGCAGTAAGTTTGTTATAGAAGAAATCCTTCTCTAACTTTGTATAAGCACTTTGTATAGTCTCTTGAGCCTCATATTCCGAATCGTCGTCTAATGATGGCATTCTTGCCTCCAATATTGCCTCTAAGTCACCAATAGAACTTTCAAAAATACCAATACGCATTAACAAGCGTTCATAAATATCTTCTTGAATTGAATCCTTTACAATAAGGTTGAATATTTTAACAACAGGGCTTTTTTGTCCAAAGCGATCAATACGACCAATGCGCTGTTCTACAACCATTGGGTTCCAAGGCAAATCAAAATTTACCATAGAACAGCAGAACTGCATATCCAAACCTTCACTACCAACTTCCGAAGATAGAAGAATCTTAATGTCATCATTATTTTTGAAATTTGCTAAAACACTATCTCTATCCTTCATGCCACCGTAAATAACAGCGCAATTATATCCTGCTTTTTTTAATCTCAGATCAAGGTACAGTAGTGTTTTTGTATAGATGGCAAAAACGATGATTTTCTTTTCGCCATTATTGAATATTTTTTCAAATAACTCTAACAATAGTTTTACCTTTGTATCTTCGTAATCTTCGTATAGATCAATTCCTTGTTTTAGTAACTCAACATCGTTTTTATATGCAAACACGTTGCTCGCTACTTGGCGCTTTTTAGATACCAAACCGAGTTGGGCGCCCTGGTACAATTTTTCCTCTCCCCACTCATCTGTATAGGAGTTATCATCAATATATTGTTCGATTACATCATCAAAGATTTCCCTCTCAACAGGATTGAGATTCACTTCTATTTTTTGAGGATGGCGCTCAGCTTGCGTCCAATCGGTAGTAATTTCTCTGCGTCTTGTACGCGAAAAGATATTATTCAATTCGCTCATTGCAGTCAAATCTTGCTGAATCTTCGCACGTGTATCGTTTGTATCTTCTCCATTTTTCATCATGTCTATTGCTCGATGATACAATGGGTTCTCAGCATAAAACTCATCTATCTTTACAATTTGGTAATTATAATACTCTTGTGAGTTCTCATCATACATACGATAACTTAATTCAACTGAAGTATCCTTCAACGATTCTGCTATTGATGGTAAACTTTGTGTTGTACGCAGTTCGCGCAAAGCTTGCAAAAATGGTTGATTCAAAGATAAACTATTGTGAAACTCTATCGGATTGTCATATTGCAACGGCGACAATAAATGCAATAAATTATATAGATTGGTATCATCTATCATAATTGGTGTTGCAGTCAAGAACACTAACGATTTCGCCATAGAAGCGAGCATCTCAGAGCCGCGGTATGTTGCCGTGTTAGAATTTCGCATCTTATGCGCTTCATCACATAATACCAGACTAAATAGAATACCTGTTTCCTTAAATATATTCAAAAATAATTTAGGATTCTTTTGTTTTTCTTCTTTAGCAGGATATTGTAAACGTTCATAGTTTATAATACCACGAAAAGCGCCATTTCGTTGTTTGATATCTTCTTTTAAATCTTCTGCAGTATCATATATTTTGAAGTAGATGTTGAATTTCTCTTTCATCTCCGACTGCCATTTCAGACGAAGAGATTTCGGGCAAACAATAAGTACATTGCGAAATTCTTTTCGGGCTTGTAATTCAAGCATAATATGACCAGCTTCAATCGTCTTACCTAAACCCACTTCATCAGCTACAAGAATACGTCTGTTCTCCGAATTAATGAATTTTAGAAGAGGCTTAAATTGATATGCCTTAAAGATAGTTTTAGAAGCTTTCAATGAAGCAATAGTGCTATTACTTGAATTTTCAAGTTTATAAGAGGTGTTGATACGCGCAAAATCATGAAAAGTACTAAAACTACCATTTTGTACTCTCTCATAAGGATCTGATATATCAAAATCTGCCACCAAATAGTTTTCTAACACTATATCTGGTGCATCTGACCCTACAAATAGCACCTCATAGCATTGACGACCTCTACTTGGGGCACCAACACTTACCACATTACCTTTTCTATTGGATAGAACTTCTATTATACTATCACCTTTATTAAATTTAGCCATAGTACTTACTATGTATATAGTTACATAAATCCTTTGAATCTATTCAATTGCATACAACGGTTGAGATTTGATGGAGATCCCTATCTATTTCTCAATCTATTTCATTTCACCAAAAGCTACTTTTCGTATTGCAGTTGAAATATCTCTTTTTGGCGGCTGATTTCTTTGGCAAGTTCTTCCTCACTTGGGAGAAGCAACTTGTATTTTGATGCAAAAATCTGCTCATTGCCTTTGAGAATCGAATAACGAGCAATATCTTTATCTGTTTGTGCACAGAGCAAAATACCTATTGTAGGATTGTCTCCTTCGCTTCGCTTCAATTCATCGTACATGCGAACATACATATCCATCTGTCCTACATCCTGATGACTTACTTTCCCTACCTTCAAATCAACTAACACAAAGGCCTTTAGCAGGTAGTTATAGAATACCAAATCAATATAATAATCCTCTGCTTCAGTGCGAATGAGTTGTTGGCGAGCTACAAAAGCAAATCCCTTGCCCATCTCCATGAGAAACTCGCTGAGATTATTCAAGATTGCTTGTTCAAGGTCTTTTTCTTGGTAACTTTTGTTTTGAGCAATCCCAAGGAATTCCAATACAGTTGGATTTTTGATAAACTCCAATTTGTCATGTTGAAATTCCGCAGTTTTCTCTTGCATCTCTTGTATCACAGGTTCTTTGATCTGCGACATCAACAATCGCTCGTAGTATTGTGTGTTGATATTGCGATTCAGCGTACGCACACTCCACATCTGCTCCGATGCTTCGCGCATATACCACTTGCGAGCGACCTCATCATCCACACGCATCAGTCGTTCATAATGCGACCAACTCAATCGGGCAGGCAGTGTCTGACCAATTGGTTTGCAAGTAGGTTCTAATTCGTCAGACAGTGTCTGCTGAATTGGCATTTGAGATTTAGCAGACGGTGTCTGCTGAATTTGCAAGTCGTTGAAGGTTAGATAGAAAGTTCTAAAATTACGAATGTTCGTTTCTGAATATCCGCTACCAAATTCTTCTGTTAAAGCATCCGAAGCAATCTTTATGACATGCGCACCATATTCTGCTCGCTCTGCTCCTTTCTGCATTTGCTCTACAACACGCTGTCCAATCAGCCAATTGGATTGTATCTGTGCATAATCAATGGCGGTGTATGCCATTCTTCGAGCAGCACGGACTATTTGCTTCAAGGATTCAATGAAAGATTTTTCTTCGGTTGTAATGATGGTGGTATTCATAGATTTATACAATTTTACAAGTTTCCGCTGCAAAGATACAACTTTTTTATGATTTTTCCTAATTTATATGCAAAAATTAAAAAAAAGAGTCCATTAAAAACCATACAGCAAGTATGAATATTATAAAATCAATAATCCAGCATAGTATTCGATCTATCATAATACAAGTATTTTATAGTTTATCATTATCAAAAATCATTATCATCATACGAATCCCAACCAGACATGCCGTCGTTGTCGTAGTCGCCACAATCCCAATCTTCGCGAGATGTCCAGTTGCCAGAACCGCTTGCGCGATGACGACGGTCTTCACTCATACTGCGGAAATCCTCAGTATTAAAACTGCTCTCATCAGAGCCAAACAATAAATCAAATAGTCCCATAATAAAATATTTAGATGTTATTTAATTAAATAATTGTCAATTCTAATACGTACCAAATTGCAAAAGCAAATTGTGCTAACACGATTAAATACTCAATAACCTTATCCATAATCAAAAATTTTAATTATTAAACACGTATTTTTTCGAATTCGGCTGCAAAATTACTACACCAAACTGTCAAAACTTGTCAGTATGTAAAATAAAATGCACTTTTTTTGCGGAAAAGTGCATTTTTGTATTTATTAGTGGTAAAACGCAATAAAAGATGAGTGCAAAATGCGCAACAGGGAGTAAATCTTTTTCGGAATGGAGTAAAAGTTTTTAGGAAAATAGTCAATGGTTTTAGGAAATGAGACAACTTTTTTAGGGAGCAAGGTAACCTTATTCGGAAGCAATCTTAAGAAAAGTGCTTTTTAAGTCATAAGGTCTCCTGTCGGAGTTCTCTCGGAGTTTCCTCGGTCGTCTCTCGGAGTTCTCTCGGTAGAACAAGGCAAAGTATAAGAGAAGTAAAAGAGACGGCAATCTTAATAAACAGCACTTTTTAACAGAATACCCAATACTTCATACAATTGGCGGTCGTGCCTACCCTGTACGGCACTACCCTATAGCCATACGGCTGCATACCCGCAAGGGGTGCGCCATTCTATGTATTGCGCTTAATCCTCAGAGTGGGGACTCTTCGGGCGCAATACTCGGAGTGCGTTCCGTCGCACTCCTTCACTTAATAAAACGCACTTTTTTTAGAAAGCGCGATTTTGCTATTAGATTTAACGATGCACTTGCTCGGCGATTTTGAGGGCGGCATTGATGCCATCGAGAGCAGACGATGTGATACCTCCTGCGTAGCCCGCACCTTCGCCACAAGGGTAGAGGTGAGG
Organism: Paludibacteraceae bacterium; assembly: GCA_045590995.1. Classification (GTDB taxonomy): domain Bacteria; phylum Bacteroidota; class Bacteroidia; order Bacteroidales; family Paludibacteraceae; genus Colicola. Next base: position 12,996 of record JAZNRY010000066.1, read on the forward strand.
GGTGGAGATAGACTGCAATGTCTCAGGGTCACGAGGGATACGCACAGCACTACTGCTGCGGCTTTCTACACCAAGGATAACGGCTTCGTTGGTTAAGAACCCACGGTACTTGCGGTCGAAATCGCGGAAGCCCTGTTGCAAGCGTTTGCCGATATGTTCGGGCAACCACTCGTGCATGCTACTGGAACGCATGCCCGGCAAGTAGCTACATGCAGGCAGAGTGCTGCTCTTGCGCCCTTCCACAAAGTCGCGCAGGCGTTGAGCTGGAGCGATAGAAGGAGCGGAGCCGTGCTCGAAAGCGAGGCGTTCCAACTCCTGTTGGAAGCATAAGCCAGCAAGAGCTGGTGTAGCATGGTGTAGAGTTGTGTAGAATGGTGTAGTATTGTTATTAGTATGCAGATCTTCGGGGCGGATTTCGACTACCATGCCAGAGTTGGCGAAGGGAGAGTTGCGGTGGCTGGCAGACATACCATTGACCACACAACCGCGCGCATCGCTGCCTGCAGGGACGATATGTCCGCCTGGACACATACAGAAAGAATACACGCCACGACCTTGCACCTGCGTCACAAGCGAATACGAGGCATTGCCAATCAACTGGATGAGTTCGGGCGATGGGTCGTGGTACATGAGGCGATTGATAAGTGCCTGAGGATGTTCGACACGTACACCCATAGCGAAACCCTTATCCGCGAGGGCGACACCACTATCGAGAAGCATCTGGTAGGTGTCGTGGGCGGAGTGGCCGATGGCCAGAATTAGTGGGCTATTAGGCGATAAGGCAAAAGGCGAGAGGCTAGAGATACAAGTGTCGAAATGGACTTCGCCACCGTGTTCGATGATGCACTCGCGCATGGCGCGGATGATAGAGGGCAGGCGGTCGCTGCCGATATGGGCATGCGCCTCATAGAGAATAGTATCGTTAGCACCGAAGTGATGAAAGAGCTCCATCACACGTTGCATATTGCCACGTTTCTTGCTGCGCGAATAGAGCTTGCCATCGGAGAAAGTACCTGCACCACCTTCGCCGAAGCAGTAGTTGGATTCGGCATTCAGTCCTTGATTGCGATTGAGGATAGCAATGTCTTTCTTGCGTTCGCTGACGGGTTTGCCACGCTCGTAAATGATAGGTTTGATGCCATGTTCGAGCAATGTGAGAGCAGCGAAGAGTCCTGCTGGTCCTGCGCCGATGATAGCTGCGCTGTGCTGAGCATGGTGCACATCTTGGAAAACAGGTGCCTCGTACAGGGGGATAGGTGCATCTTTGGGCAAAGGGTTGCCCTGCTCATCGGTGAGCACGGTGAGATGGACCTTGAGCGCACGCTGGCGGGCATCAATAGAACGCTTTACGACGCGGTAGCGTTGCTCCGCGTCGTAAGCTTTATCGGGACTTAATATCAGTGTCTGCTGGTTCATTAAATTGGTCGCTGCATATTGACACTGAAATTATTAAAGACAATTATTGTCAATTGATATTGTCAATTCAGGTCAATTCTTGGAAATATTTCGTTTTGGGTTGGAAGAATGCGCTAGGCGCATTGGCACCCCAAACAAAATAAAGAAGTTGAAAATGACAACAGTGTCAGTTGGTATATAAATCCCTTATTTCTTGAGTGCTTCCATTACTTTGCTTTCGATTTCGTCGGCGAGGTCTGGGTTGTCACGGAGGACATTCTTAGCAGCATCGCGACCTTGAGCGAGTTTGTTGCCATCGTAGCTATACCATGAGCCAGACTTGGTCAAGATACCGTACTCTACACCCATATCCACGAGTTCGCCTACGCGAGAGATACCCTCATTGAACATGAGGTCGAACTCCGCTTTCTTGAATGGAGGTGCTACCTTGTTCTTGATGACCTTCACGCGCACTTGGTTACCGATAATCTCGTCGCCATCCTTGATAGCACTTGCCTTGCGGATGTCGAGGCGAACAGAAGCATAGAACTTC
>JAZNRY010000067.1:0-18614 GCA_045590995.1 Paludibacteraceae bacterium
AATCATCCAAAACTTGTTGCTTGAACGAGGGAGAATAACGATTTAGAGTTCGCTTCATAAAACTTGAATCTTAATAATTGATACTTTTTATTCATTTTATGAGTAAACCTATTTCAGTATAAGACAAAGTGCTTTTTGTTAAGATCACCTAAAAAGGTTGTCCCCCTCCTAATACGCATTTCTCTCCCGCCACTTGTTAAGCTCTCGCGGTTCCGTCCGTGAGAAAATTCCCGCCTCTAAACAAAAAAATGCACTTTCCCGAAAAAAAAGTGCATTTTTCTTTACAAACTGACAAGTTTTAGCAGTTTGATGTAATAATTTTGCAGCAGAATTCAGAAATGAATATATGTTTAACCTTTAAATAATGTGATTATGGGACTATTTGATTTTCTCTTTGGCTCTGATGAGAGCACAACCAACGGACAATTTGACATCGAAGACTACCGCAGCATTCATGAAGACCGTCGTCACCGCGCAGGCGGTTCTGGTAACTGGAGTTTTCGCGAAGATTGGGACTGTGACGACTACGATAGCGATGGTATGTCGGGATTTGATTCGTATGAGGATAATGATTTTTAATGCAATTCTAAATTATGGATAGACTAATTGTAATAATTCTTGACCTATTATTAGCAGTTTTCTGTATATGGGTATTAATAGAGGCTTTTATCAATATGTTTTGACTCAAATAGACACTCAACATTAGATAAAATCGCTCTAATAGCGAATTTATTTGCAGGGATGCAAAAAAATGTGTATCTTTGCAGGGTGAAAGTGATAATGAACCAATAGAGATATGAATGAGATAAATTTTATAATCTACCAGACCCCACAGGGAAATGTCAATATTGAAGCGGTGGTAAAGGATGAAACACTTTGGCTGACACAAAAAGCAATGGCTGAATTGTTTGGTGTACAAGTTCCTGCTATTAGTAAGCATCTAAAGAATATTTTTGAAGAGGGAGAACTGGCAGAAAATATGGTTGTTTCCAAAATGGAAATAACCACTCAACATGGTGCGATAGAAGGCAAAACGCAACAAAAAGAAACTAACTTCTACAACCTTGATGCAATTATTTCTGTTGGTTATAGAGTTAATTCTGCTAAAGCCACTCATTTCCGTATTTGGGCGACTAAGATTCTCAAAGAGTTTATCCAAAAGGGCTTTGTGTTGGATGATGAACGATTGAAGCAAGGAACAACTGCTTTTGGAAAGGATTATTTCCGTGAATTGCTAGAGCGCGTTCGTTCTATTCGTGCCAGTGAGCGTCGTATATGGCAACAGATAACAGACATCTTTGCAGAATGCAGTTTGGACTATGACTGTACTTCTCCTATTACGCAAGAGTTCTATGCCATGGTGCAAAATAAATTTCACTATGCTATTACAGGGCAAACAGCAGCAGAGATTGTTCACTCCAAAGCAGATCATACAAAGGAGCACATGGGATTGACAACATGGAAGTATGCGCCAGATGGTAGAATCTTAAAATCGGATGTAACCATTGCTAAAAATTATTTAGATGAAAAACAAATACGCCGATTAGAGCGCGCAGTAACGGGATATTTTGATTATATCGAAGACCTTATCGAGCAAGAGAATACTTTTACAATGGCGGAGTTTGCAAATAGTGTAAATGAGTTTTTAGAGTTTCGCAAATACCAAATACTGACGGATAAAGGGCGCGTTTCTCGTTCACAAGCGGATAAAAAAGCAGAAGATGAGTACATGGAATTTAATAAAACTCAGAAAATCATTTCCGACTTCGACCGCGAAATAAAAAAACTGACGGAGAAATAACTATTGCTCAATTCAAAATAATTCGCTACCTTTGCAACCGAAATTTATATTGTATAACCCGTTGTATTACTAAAGGTTATTCTAAAAATACTAGTCAATCCTATTGACAGAACAAGACATACTGATTGGGCTCCAATTGCCCATAATAATGCTACTACTGCCATTGGGCAAACCAATCAGGTTTATTCTTAACTTAATTGGTAATATTAAGATTAATTTTGATAATGTTTTCCGTGTGGTTATAAGTCATAGCCAAACAATAGTATATGTACTATTTTATGCTTTATGCTAGAATCTTTGGTGATAGTCCTCTAAAGGATTATTCTATTAGTATTATATTACTCCACGCCATTGCTTTTGATACTTATTTTGGCATATCTGCTAATAATAATAGTTTTTGCGAAAACTATTGATAATATTAATGATACGCATATACCATATCTGTAATACGAGTAGATGTCGTGTATCGCTCCACTGAGTATCTAGTTACAGATAGCGTTATCATAGTAGCGAAAATTTATAAATCATTAAATTTAAATAAATTATGATTCAAATACAAATAATTTTCATATGTAATCGTTACGAGGTAACATTACATGGTTCTGTTCAAAACTCAAAGCTGAACACCATACTAATAAACAGAGTTAATACTTTAGGGCGAATTAGGCAGGTAGACGAACCTACCCCTATTAAGACAGACGAAGAGATTGTTCCTATCATTTGTCAAACATTTCGTGAATTTGGTATGGACATTACTCATATTGATTATGGCGAAGATATCGTATATTCTATTGGCACTTACATAAGCCAAATCACATATTATATTACTACTCAAAATGATATTGTAGAATAAGCCCGCCTCTAACAGACACTTGACATCAAGTGTCAAGAGACAATACTTTGGATAATAAATCTCAAGTATTATCTCTTTTAGCTTGTTTTCTGTTCTAAAATCGGTGCTTATAACGAAAAACCTTGCTCAATCCAAAATATTTTACTACCTTTGCACAAAAATTAGCATCTAACTATAATAGCAAGCATATGTTTTGTAGATTTTGTGGAAAGGAAATTTTAGACGATTCAAAGTTCTGTCAATTTTGTGGTTCACCTGTGAATGAAATAGGCGACACTATTGAAGTGACGCCACAGCAAACGCAATCTATTAATTGTATCGTATCTAATACACCCAGTGAGCCATTGAGAATAGAACTAATAAAAACAAAAATAAAAAAGCCAACATTCAACATAAAATTCTTTTGGGACAAATATAAATCTATAATTGCCAAAGAAATAGCATGTAATGCTAAACTATTATGTGTTGCAGTTGTATTTATACTTATTTATTTAATTGGCTTTAGGACTTATCATCGAAGAGATATACAAAAAGTTTATTATACACCATTAAATGAAAGCAGATATGATAAAAAAATACCAGAACGATACAAATATAGATATACTGAACGTTGGATAGATGTTCCAAAATTGGAACCTGTAAAAAAAGAAGGAGGAGGGTTAGCTCATGACTTTGCTAGATTTTCAGGCGAAAAATGGGTTGAAACATATACAAAAGAAAGGATAACAGAGAAAACAGGAGTGAATGAGATGCTTGTATATGAAGAGAGAAGAAAGTATTTTAAAGACGATTTATCGAAGCACGCCTGTTATGCAAGTTGGATAAGCGTAGCAGTTCTTATTTTAGGACGTTACTTAATATTGATTATAAAGCATTATATAATACCATTCATCAAGTGGATTATAAAAAATGGTAATAAATAATCTCATCAAAATATTTGATTAAGAAAGTATATCATTAAACATTGGTTTATGGGAATATTAATTGTTATTGCTGCAGTTTTGGCAGTCCTTTCATTCCTTCTTCATAGAAGTGCAAACAAATCAGAAGAAAAGTTTGCTAATAGACCGTTTGTCATAACAAATCCTGCAAAGGATTTATTTTCTCATCAAAAATATGCAATTGTTGGATTATTTGCAACTATTCAAGGTGCATCTCCAATAACTGCATGTAATGACGATATAAACAAAATGGTTCAATCTACAATATTTTCTTTGGGGTTGTCGAGGGCAGACATTGAACATTATCTAAGCGTGAGTATGAAACGGGATCCAGAACGAGAATTTTCTAGGATTATTGATTCTTTGAAAGAAATCAGAGATAAGAGGTATATTCATGAACTTTATGAGAAATGCATGAAGATTGCTCGTATGACTGGGGATGAAGATACTTTAGTCGTTATGCATCAACTTGCAAATGAATTGGGCATTCCAAAACAACAAGTTGAACATCCTCGCACCATTAAAAATAATAAACAGCAATCTCAGTTAAAATATTTTTCTAATGACAGGAATAATACAATAGCAAGGATTCATGAGGATTTTAACTCTTATCATGAAGGGTTGATATAAAATGGGTGACTTGGCTAAATATTTATACAATAAACACAAAAGCATGAACAAAATAATATTAACTCTATTGTTGGGTACATTTATATTCGTATCTTGCCAAGGCCCTAATAAACCACAAGTATTCGGTCTTTATATTGATGGCACTTTTGAAGAATTTATGGCAGAAATAAACAAATCAGAAGGTTATCGTTATTTTCCATGCACTATGCACATTGATTCTATTGTGCATGTATCTGATAAACATAAAAAGATATATGCTTACAATAGAAGTATTGTTGACTTAAATGAGAATATATTTGTCGTTGATACAATCAATATGAATATTCTATTAAATAAAGGATATATTCACAGGTTCACTTACACTATTAAGATGCCTTTATCTGATTATCAGGCAATCCGTTTTGCAAACGAACGCATATACGGAGATGTTGATTATTATGATATCAGCGAATATCGTCATGTATGTGGTTGGTGTATTGGCAAAGATTATATGTATCTGAATTATATTCTTTCAGCCCAAAAAACTGAATATATCTACATCATTAATTAAGGCACAACATCTTGACATAGCCATTCTTCGGCACAGTCGTCGGCACACGAAAACTTTTTACAAAAAAAATACACCCACGCGGGAAGCATAGTAAACACTACACTTCCCGCGTGTTGTATATACCATTTCACCCTCCAAATTCTCCAATCTTCAACACAAAAACACCAAAACGCTGAGTATTCAGCACTCCTAATAATATATAGAGGAAAAAAATAGCGGCAGAAGTAGCGGCAAGTGTAAAAAACTTTTTAATCAGTATCTATCGTATTTCAGAAGTCATAAAATGTAAATCGGCGGCAGCTTTATCCACCATCGCCGCTACTTTTTGCAGCATTATTATAGTAATGCATCGAAAGTGAAAACAGGAAATCTGAAGTCAATTCAAAAAAACTTGCATATTTCAGAAAAAATCACTACCTTTGCAGCGAAATATATAGCTAATCAATTCAAATCATATGAAAAAAACAATCCTATTTGGCATGGCGCTCGTAGCACTCAGCGCATGCTGCAAACAAGAACAAACATTCGACTACACCGTGGACAAGTTTTATGACCTCGAAATTCTGCGCTACCAAGTGCCAGAGTTTGACTCACTGAGTCTGCAACAAAAGACCCTCGTTTATCACCTCACCGAAGCCGCTTTGCACGGTCGTGATATCCTTTACGATCAAAACGGTCGCTACAACCTGCGTATCCGTCGCGCACTCGAAGCCCTCTACACCCAATATAAGGGCGATAAGACAAGCGAGGAGTTCCTCAACTTCGAGAAATATCTCAAACGCGTATGGTTTGCCAATGGTATTCACCATCACTATGCTTCTGACAAGTTCCAACCAGAATTCTCTCAAGAGTGGTTCGTTGCTGCATGTGCCGAAGCAGGTGTAATCTACGACGCAGCTATCCTGCCAGTGATGTTCGACCCAACCGTAATGCCAAAGAGTTTGAGTCTTGACGGCGAAGACTTGCTCCTCGCGTCTGCTAACAACTACTATGAGGGCGTGACCCAAGCTGAAGCAGAAGCATATTACGAGGCACACAAAGACAACTCCGCAGAGCCACTCTGGATTGGTCTCAACAGCAAGCTCGTGAAGGAGAACGGCAAAGTGGTAGAGCGCGTATATAAAGTAGGAGGCATGTACGGCGAAGCACTCAGCCATGTGGTTGAGCACCTCGAGAAAGCCCTGCCTTTCGCAGAGAACGAGCAACAACGCCTCGTTATTGAGAAGATGATTGAGTTCAACAAGACAGGCGACCTCCGCGCTTTCAACGAATACTGCATCGCATGGGTGAAGGATCTAGACAGCCGTGTGGACTATGTGAATGGTTTTACCGAGACATATGCTGATCCTCTGGGTATTACAGGTACTTGGGAGTCACTCGTTAATTTCAAAGACATGCGTGCTACTCATCGCTGCCAAACTATCTCTGATAATGCACAATGGTTTGAAGACAACTCACCAACCGACCTCAAATACAAGAAAGAGGAAGTGAAGGGCGTAAGCGCAAAGGTGATCACTGCTGCTATCCTGGCGGGTGACTGCTACCCTGCAACGCCTATCGGTATCAACCTGCCTAATGCTAACTGGATCCGCAAAGACTATGGTTCCAAATCCGTCACTATCGACAATATCACCCACGCCTACAACGAAGCAGCCAAAGGCAATGGCTTCAACGAGGAGTTTATGATTAGCCCTGAGGTGATTGCTATGTACGAGAAAGCAGGTGCTTGTGGCGACTTGCATACCGATCTCCACGAGTGCGTAGGTCACGGTTCGGGCAAACTCATGCCAGGCGTTACCAAAGATGCGCTCAAGGAGCACGCTTCCACTATCGAGGAGGCACGTGCTGACTTGCTCGGTCTCTACTATATGGCCGACCCTAAACTCGTTGAGCTTGGACTCTTGGAGGATGAAGAGGCATACAAGGGCTTCTACTACCAACAAATGATGAACGGTCTGATGACCCAACTCGTGCGTATCGAGCCAGGCAAAGATATCGAGGAGTCGCACATGCGTAACCGTCAGTTGATTGCTCTTTGGGTATATAAGAACGCTCAAAACAAAGAGGTAGAGATTATCGAACGCGATGGCAAACACTACCTCCAAATCAATGATTACGAGGGCGTTCGTCGCCTCTATGGCGAGTTGCTGCGTGAGATTCAACGCATCACTTCCGAGGGCGATTATCCTGCTGCTAAAGCAATGGTAGAGGAATATGCTGTGAAGGTGGATCAAGACTTGCACCGCGAGATTTTGGAGCGTTACGAGAAACTCAACCTTGCTCCATACAAGGGCTTCGTAAACCCTGTTTATACCGTGCACTACGATGCAGAAGGCAATATCACAGATGTCACTCTCGACTACACCGAGGGCTATATCGAGCAGCACCTTCGCTACTCTCGCGACTATTCCTTCTTGCCTGATGTGAACTAATTTAGGTTATAGGCGAAAGGTTAAAGGTTATAGGCAAGAATAGCGGCACAGCCGCAAGACCGCGCCTTTAAACTCTAACCTCTAAACTTTAAACTAAAAAATGCCTCGCATCGAACTGCCAATATCGAAATCCATTGCAAATCGATTATTGATATTGCAAGCCATACACGGAGACGAGCTTATGCCCGTCTCCGCTACTTTGCCCGAAGATGTGCGAATAATGAGTGAGGCGATTAGGCTATTAGGCGAGAGGCGAGAGGCGAGAATTGACCTCGGCAATTGTGGCACCGCCATGCGCTTCCTTACCGCTTATTGTGCTCAATTAGAAGGACAAACCATCATTTTGGATGGTGTCGAGCGCATGCACCACCGCCCTATAGGTCAGTTAGTAGAAGCTTTGCGTGAGATAGGCGCAGATATTGAGTATTTGGGCGAAGAGGGCTTCCCGCCTTTGCGTATTAAGGGATGTATATTGGATAAGCATAGGATAGTTACTCTCAACAATCCCCAATCTACACAGTTCGTTTCCGCCTTACTCCTCATTGGCGCGAATGTCCAAACCAATAGCACCTCGCCTTACATCACCCTTACACGCGAGATGATAAAGAATAAGGAACAAGGAACCAAGAACAAAGACAAATTACTAACGACAGATCAGACGCAGGTAACAAATCTTGGCTCTTTACTCCTTGCTCCTTACTCAGAAATCGAACGCGATTGGTCCGCCGCCGCCTTTTGGTACGAGTATGTTGCTCTTCACGGTGGTGAGATCACGCTCCCTGGCTTGTTCCGCGACTCGTTGCAAGGTGACAAAGTCGTTGCCGACATCTTCGCCCACCTTGGTGTACACACGGAATATACAGCCGAAGGTATCACGATAACGAAAAACAACGACGAGAAGTTTTTAATCCAACAATACGAGCAACAAAAAACAACAACACAAACAACAAAATCCAACAATAGTTCCGCTGGGGAACAACACACCCTAGCGATAAGGAAAAATACTTCTTTGAGCGCGCGCTGTGTTGTTGCGCGCGCAATGTCGTTGACAAAAAATGTTGTTAATGTTGTTGATAATAATACTCTGACCATAGATTTTTCCGCTTGCCCTGACCTCTATCCCGCTGTTGCTCTCACTTGCGAGCGATTGGGGATTGAGTTACACGCCACTGGCGTAGAGTCCTTGCCATTGAAAGAATCCGACCGCCTGCGAGCCGTAGCCGAACACCGTACAGATGCCGACCACCGCATGGCGATGGCATTGTTGATTGCTGGCTACGAAGTGGATGACACTGCCTGCATCAGCAAGTCCTATCCGCAGTTCCTCGGAGAATACCGCAAACTGAAACACCCTAATATAACCATCGTTATCCCTCGACGGGGAATAAACGACGAGGGGAAGGGCAAGAAACATGCCCTTTATCGCCTTATCTCTGCCGCGGAGACGGAGTATGTATGGATGATGGATGATGATGTCGTTTTGGAGGTTAAAGGCGAAAGGTTAGAGGTTAAAGGAGCAGATTTACTAATTCTTCCGCTGAGAATGGCATCGGAGAATAAGCGTCCATCGCTGTTGGAACGGCTACAGATAGCGGAGTATGCTGCCATTCAGCAACTTACCATAGAAACAGCCAAACGAGGGCATGCTGTGATGTGTAGTGGGGCGAACCTTATCGCCAAGCGTGATAGGTGGTTAGAATCCTATCCCGATTTGCATCCCGAAATACCGAGTGGCGATGATATGTTTCTCTTAGAGTCTTTCAAGCGTCGGGGGCTGAAGATTGCCGTCAGCGAAAGCGAAGAGCTGACTGCTATCGTTCGCCCTCACACCTCATGGCGGGCATTCTTCTGTCAGCGTATGCGTTGGGCAGGAAAAGCACCGAAATATACAGACAAAGATATTCTCTGCTGTGGTGCGACTATTCTTGTTGCAAATCTATTGCAACTGCTGTGTCCTCTAATACTATTGGTGAAGTTCCCGATTGAATACCATCTGATGAGGAAACGCGATCAATCAATGGCGTTCGTGATAGCTATACTATTAGAACTGCTTTATCCGTTCTACATGTTGTTATGCCTCATAGGTGGGCTAATGCGTAGAAAATGGTAATGCCAGTCCCTATTTATGGGCGAACGGTGATGTGGAAGCAGGCTTGCTTGTGTTCGTACTTGACATAGATCTTGCCCGCCCGTTGATGATTCAGTAACACCTGTCCTAAAACCAGTTTGAGATTATCTTGATGCATGTATTCGCGCGTGCGTGTTACCTTATCGTATCTGTAATATGCAATATCGAAAGTCGTTCCGTAGCAATGGCATGAATTATTGGTGGCATTAATGTTACCACTTCTTTGTAGATGTTTCACATCCTCTTTGGAACGCAATACGCTGGTAACATAAAAACGGTAATGTGGCAAGTTGTTGCGTTGCAATATATCGGCAAACTCTACACCGATACTTTCCAATTCTTTTGCTGCTGCGGGCACGAGGTAAGGGATAGAGTGGGTGAGCGAGTCCACTATATAATTATCATTGGTCTTGATGAGCGACAACTGGCTACGCATGCGTGCTGCCTCTTGTCGGTTTTGTGGGGGAGTTGCCAAACCAAGAGTCTTGGCTGCCAGTTCCTGCTTGGCTTGCGTGTCGCGGAACTTGTCTTTATAGCTGAAAGTTCGACCTGGGTACGCTACAAGCGTATCTTCAACGATTGTATCGGATGTTGATTGTCGGCTATTCGTTCCGCAAGTTGCAAAACCAAAAATTAGTCCTGCCAGCAGCAGGACTAATTTTTCGATATGTCGGATTTTCGTTTTCACTTTTCAGTTTTCACCTATCAGTTTTACAAACTCCATTCGAAGCCGTCTTTGGTATCCTTGATTGTGAATCCAAGTTCGGTGAGGGCATTGCGAATCTTATCGCTGGTACCCCAATCCTTGTTGCGTTTAGCCTCCAGACGCATATTCAGCAGCATATCCACTGCACCCTTATAAGCGTCCATACCAGCACCTGCGTCTTGCGCGCCGTCCAATTGCAAACCAAGGATATCCATCGCATAGGTCTTCCATACGGCACGGAGTTCTTGGAGATCCGCCTCAGAGATTGTACCCTTGCCGTCAAAGACGGTATTGATAGCACGAGCCGAATCAAACAAATGCGAAATCACGATAGGCGAGTTCAAATCATCGTCCATCGCCTCTTGGCAACGCTCACGAAGATTACCAATCTCCACACTGGAGGTTGCAGACGCCTTGATCTTCATCAATCGTTGGTATGCCTCGGTCAAACGACCCAAGCCCTTCTCCGCAGCCACCAAAGCATCATTAGAGAAGTCCACAGTGGAGCGATAGTGTGCTTGCAAGATAAAGAAGCGGATAGTCATTGGACTAAATGGCTGCTCCAACAACTCATGCTTACCCGCAAAGAACTGCTCCAAAGTAATGAAGTTATTATAACTCTTACCCATCTTCTTGCCTGCGATGGTGATCATATTATTGTGCATCCAGTAGTGGACAGTATCGTGTCCAAGTGCAGCGCAACTCTGTGCGATCTCTGCCTCGTGATGGGGGAACATCAGGTCCATTCCTCCGCCGTGGATATCGAATTGTTCGCCAAGGTACTTGGTCCCCATTGCAGAACACTCCATATGCCAGCCAGGAAAACCTTCGCTCCATGGACTGGGCCAGTGCATGATATGCTCGGGCGCCGCTTTCTTCCAGAGTGCAAAGTCAAAGCTGTGCTTCTTCTCTTGTTGTCCGTCCAGCTCGCGCGTCTCAGTCACGATATCCTCCAAGTTACGACCCGACAACTTGCCATATGGATAATCCTTAGCATATTTTTCCACATCCATATACACGCTACCATTGCTCACATAGGCATAGCCCTTGTCCATGATCTTTTGCACAAAAGCAATCTGCTCAATGATATGTCCGCTGGCATGTGGCTCGATAGATGGTGGCAATACATTCAGCAGTTCCATATCGCGGTGATAGCGGTTGGTAAAATACTGAACGACTTCCATAGGTTCGAGTTGCTCAAGGCGAGCTTTCTTTGCTATCTTATCTTCGCCCTCATCGGCATCATGCTCCAAGTGGCCTACATCGGTGATGTTGCGCACATAGCGCACTTTGTAACCAAGGTGCATCAAATAACGATAGAGTAAATCAAAGGTGATAGCAGGGCGTGCGTGTCCCAAGTGCGCATCGCCATACACGGTAGGACCGCAGACATACATGCCCACATGTCCTTCGTGCAAGGGTTTGAAGTATTCTTTTTGACGCGAGAGCGTATTATAAATTTGCAACATTAGAGCAGTGATTTAGGATCGAGATTGTTTTTCTCGATGTCTTTGAAATAGTTATATGTACCGACTTTGAGTTCAGCGCAAGCTGCCTCATCTGCCACAATGATACCATGTTGGTGCATTTGCAGCGCAGAGATGGTCCACATATGTGAGATTGGCTCCTCAATAGCATGTTGGAGCGCACGCGCTTTGTTGTGACCATTCACCATAATGAGCACTTCTTTGGCATCCATGATAGTACCCACGCCTACGGTCAAAGCAGTCTTTGGCACTTTGTTAACATCGTTATCAAAGAAACGAGAGTTAGCGATAATAGTATCGGTAGTGAGTTCTTTCATGCGGGTGCGAGAAGATAGTGAACTACCTGGTTCGTTGAAGGCAATGTGGCCATCAGGACCGATGCCGCCCAAGAAAAGCATGATACCACCGTAGTTCTTGATTTTCTCCTCGTAGCGAGCGCACTCAGCAGCCAAGTCTTCGGCATTGCCGTTGAGGATATTTACATTCTCAGGACGGATGTCGATATGTGAGAAGAAATTCTTCCACATGAAAGTATGATAACTCTCTGGGTGATCTTCAGGAATACCTACATATTCATCCATGTTGAAGGTGACTACATTGCGGAAACTAACTTTACCCTCTTTGTTGAGTTTAATCAGGTTGCGGTACATGCCGAGAGGTGAAGAACCTGTGGGCAAACCAAGAACGAAAGGAGTACCCTCTTTAGGAGCGAACTCGTTGATGCGTTTTGCTACATAATTAGCTGCCCATTCAGACAGCAGGTCATAGTTGGGTTGAACGATAAATCTCATGGTGTAAAATGTTTTATGTTGTTATACTTTTTTTCTTTTTGGCAGCTGGGAGCCGGTATCCGGAAAACCTATTATCTTTGGCTGCCGGGAGCCGGGAGCTGGGGGTCCATCGTCTTTGGCAACCGGAAGCCGGTATCCGGGAGGCCTTAATCTATTTTCTGGAGTACCACTGCACTACGAGCTGGGAGATAAAGTTGCAGCCATCCCTTGTTGGCAGGGAGATAACCAGTATCAGGTAGGGTGAAATGCTCCACCGTGTCATCCGATAGACCGAAGCCTGCAAACTCCTTGGCATCCGTGTTGAGTACCACTTTGTATTTACCCGCAGGAACAGGAATACCATAACCCTCGAAGGACTTCACGCCATTCCAGTTGAAGACAAACACCAAGTCGCCGCGTTGGAATGCTACCACTTGGTCGCCCTCGTTGTCGCAGAGCTTATCTTCCCATGGAAGATGTGTGCCGTATTGTTTATCTTTGACAGGTGTCAAGTGCTCTCGCAGTAGGTGCACCATCTTCTCGTCGAAGAGGTTGAGGCAGGAGAAAAAGTAGCGTGGGTTATTCACCAGACTCCATTGGCGGCGTGCATACTTATGGCTCCAGCCGTTGCCTTGACGGGGGAAGTCAATCCACTCTGGATGACCAAACTCGTTACCCATGAAGGTGAGGTAGCCGCCATTGATGGTGGAGGCAGTCACGAGGCGAATCATCTTATGGAGTGCCAGACCGCGATCAACCATATAGGTGGAGTGACCCTTCTCGAAGTGCCAATACATATCTGCATCGCAGAGGCGGAAGATGATGGTCTTGTCACCTACGAGCGCTTGATCGTGGCTCTCAGCATAGGAGATAGTTTTCTCATCTTGGCGTCGGTTGGTCATCTCGTAGAAGATATGACCTGCCTTCCAGTCTTCGTCGCGTACTTCTTTGATATACTTAATCCAGAAGTCTGGAATACCCATTGCCAATCGGTAGTCAAAGCCCATTCCGCCGTCCTTGATAGGATAAGCCAAACCAGGCATACCCGACATATCTTCGGCTATAGTAATGGCGTTCTTCTTCACCTCGTGTATGAGTTTGTTGGCAAGGGTGAGATAGCATATCGCATCGCCATCCTCGTTGCCGTTGTAGTAGCAGGAGTAGTCCACAAAGTCCTCGCCCAAACCATGACTCTGGTACATCATAGAGGTCACGCCGTCAAAGCGAAAACCATCGAAGTCATATTCATCCATCCAGAACTTGCAGTTAGAGAGCAAGAAGTGAAGCACCTCGTCCTTGCCATAGTTGAAGCAGAGACTATCCCATGCTGGGTGTTCGCGTTTGGGGCCATCGTGGAAATACTGATAGGTCGAACCATCAAATTTACCCAAACCCTCCAACTCATTCTTTACGGCATGCGAGTGGACAATATCCATAATCACATCCATGCCATAGGCATGTGCATCTGCAATCAGGTGTTTGAGTTCTTCGGGGGTACCTTGGCGAGATGATACGGCAAAGAAGTTCGATACATGATAACCAAAACTGCCGTAGTATGGATGCTCTTGTATAGCCATGATTTGCAAGCAGTTGTAGCCCAATTTTGCAATACGAGGCAGCACATCACGACGGAACTCATCATACGAATTTACCTTCTCCTCTTCACTTGACATGCCAATATGACATTCGTAAATGAACAATGGATCGCCCGCTTTGCGACGCTTCGCACCTTTCACTTTCAACTTTTCAGTTTTCACCTCTGCAGGCTCCCACACTTGTGCAGAGAATAGTTTGGTTTGTGGGTCTTGTACCACGCGGCGTGCATAGCTGGGAATGCGTTCTCCACATCCACCTTGCCACTCCACAAGCAGTTTGTAGAGCTGCTCGTGGTGGAGCATATCTTCTGCCAATGTTACTTCCCAAACGCCATTCTCGGTGGGCTGCAAGCGATAATCTTCGTTCTTTTGCCATCCATTGCAGTCGCCGATGAGATAAATAGCAGTGGCATTAGGGGCCCACTCGCGCAATACCCAACTACTGGTTTTTACCTTTCCGCTTTCACTATTCACCTTATGCAAGCCAAAGAACATATGTCCGTTAGCCCAATCGCTGAGTTTCTGACCGCCAGTCAGTTTCTTCTCTTGCGCGATAGCGTAGTTATAGCGTCCCTCGATTGCCGAAGCATAAGGACGGAGATAAGAATCGGATTGTATCAGTTTCAATGTCTTCATTGTATAATAATTATCATACCAACATAAAATAGCGCGCAAAGGTACAAAAATTTTCTCATATACACAAGAAAAATCGGGTTTTCTTGCTCGTCTGCATTTTTTTTTGTACCTTTGCAGCGAATTTCAACTCAATTTGGTAAATTATTCAGAATATGAACAAATCTATCGTATTTTTTCTATCTTTTATGGCACTAACAGCATGTACCAAGCAACAGACTACTGGTATTCATCTTGAGAACCTCGACACCACTGTAGTCGCACAAAACGATTTCTACCAATACGCTTGCGGCGGATGGATGAAGAACAATCCACTCCCTAACGAGTACAGCCGTTTTGGCTCATTCGACAAACTCGGACTCCAAAACATGGAGCAAGTCAATGGTCTCATCGCAGACATCGCTACTAAACAACACCCTATGGGTTCTATTCCACAGAAGATTGGCGACATGTACAACCTGAGTATGGACATCGAACGCCGCAATGCAGAAGGCATCGCTCCTGTACTCCCAGTACTCGCTGAATTAGACGCAGTGACCGACAAAGACCAATGGTCTGCTGTTCTTGGCAAAGCCATGGACTACGGATTATGGGCTATGTATGTGGACGCAGACGCTATGAACTCAAGCATGAACATCCTCAACGAATACCAAGCTGGCTTCGCACTCAGCGAGAAGAGCTACTACTTCGACCAAGATGAGCACACCACACATATCCGTGCCGAGTATCTCAAGCATGTAGAGAAAATGTTCACGCTCTTTGGTGTAGATAACGCTGCCGAGAAAGCACAAACCGTACTCCGTTTGGAGACTCGTTTGGCGGGTGCAGCGCTCAGCAATGTAGAGCTCCGTGACCCAGTTGCTAACTACAACAAGATGTCCATCAACGAGCTCCAAGTGCTTGTGCCTCAGGTAGATTGGGCAGCATACTTCGCTGGACTCAATATCGCTCCTGATAGCCTGAGCGTAGGTCAAGTACGCCATCTCCAAGAGGCAGGTAAGATGCTCGCAGAGGAGTCACTGGAAGACATGAAAACCCTCTTTCAATGGCAAATCATTGATGGTAGTGCCGACTTCCTCACCGAGGAGATCTTCATGCAAAACTTCGAGTTCTATGGTCGTACCCTCAGCGGTCGCCAAGAACCTACTCCACAATGGAAACGCGCCGTAGCTATGGTCAACGGAACCCTCGGCGAAGCAGTAGGACAAATGTATGTAGAGAAGTACTTCCCAGAGGAGAACAAGACCCGCATGCTCGAACTCGTAGCTAACCTCCAGACAGCCCTTGGTCAACGCATCCAAGCCCTTGAGTGGATGTCCGACGAGACCAAAGCCAAAGCCATGGAGAAACTCAACACCTTCACAGTGAAGATCGGTTATCCAGACAAATGGCGTGACTACACCGCCCTTGAGATTGATCCAACTCTCACTTACTACGCCAATATCCAACGCGCGGCTAAGTTTGAGCAAGACTACTCACTTTCTTTCCTTGGCAAACCAGTGGACAAAGATAAATGGTTCATGACTCCACAAACCGTCAACGCCTACTACAACCCTGCTACCAACGAGATCTGTTTCCCTGCTGGTATTCTCCAATATCCATTCTTTGATATGAACGCAGACGATGCCTTCAACTACGGCGCTATCGGCGTGGTTATCGGACACGAGATGACCCACGGCTTCGATGACCAAGGCTCACAATTCGACAAGGATGGCAACCTCATCAACTGGTGGACAGAAGAAGACCGTGCACGCTTTGAGGAGCGCACCAAAGTGATGGAAGAGTACTTCAACGGCATTGAGGTAGCTCCTGGTACTTTCGCTAATGGTGCATTTACCTTGGGCGAGAACATCGCAGATCACGGTGGCTTGCAAGTAGCTTATCAAGCGTTTAAGAATGCACAAAAGGCGAAAGGCGATGAGGCGAAAGGCGATGAGGCAGGGTTTACACCAGAGCAACGCTTCTTCCTTGCTTACTCTAATGTATGGGCAGGTAATATCCGTGATGAGGAGATTCTCCAACGCACCAAGAACGACCCTCACTCACTCGGTCGTTGGCGTGTAAACGGCGCTCTGCCACACATCAACGCTTGGTACGAGGCATGGAATGTCACCGAGGAGTCACCTATGTACTTGGCTCCTGAGAAACGCGTAAGTATTTGGTAAGAAATATATCTCCCACTGATAACACTGATTCACACTGATTCTTTATATCCGTGGAACACAAAACACTCATAAAGATATGGTAAAGCACATTGTATTTTTTCGTCTTTTAGACGAAGCGGAGGGCAAAACCAAATTGGAGAATGCCCAAATTATTCGTGATGGATTGCTCGCATTGCTCGAGAAGATTGATGTGTTGGTGGATGAGACGGTGGGTATCAATATCCCTAACGCCAAGAATACCGATCATGATATTTGCTTGACTTGCACTTTCAAGACATGGGAAGATTTGGATGCGTATGCTACGCACCCAGAGCATGTGAAGGTGGCGCAGTATATCGGTAAGTGCAAAGCAGCGCGTAGCGCTGTGGATTACGAAGAGTGAGGTGAAACCTCCTGCTGACGGGCACGAGGAGTAGCGCAGTTGGTAGCGCACCACGTTCGGGACGTGGGGGTCGGGCGTTCGAGTCGCCTCTCCTCGACAAGATGCGATAATGGAGTAAAGAGGATGTGTCAGTATTCTTTGACACACCCTCTTTTTTTGATGCTTTTAGATACGACTTATTTAGTCTTTTTGGTTTTAGCAGTAGCTTGTGCTTGTTTTTTAGCTTTACGAATGATTAATTTCTCTTTCGCTGTGCACTTTTTCGTTCCTATCTTAACCGCTTTTTCAATAGCCTTTAGGACTTTTGAGGGTCAAGTTGTAATCTGCTAAAACTTTTATTTTTGAACGCACGGCTTCTACTTCTGCCAACTCATATAGGTTTTGAAGATTTGACTCAATCTCATCCATAAAAGCTTTTTCGCATCTTGTACGCTCGCTGCGTTTCATGCTTTCAAGTGCTCCACTTTTAATTTGTTCGGCTTTGTCCATATTGAAGATAGGGTTCACAAAACTTGCTGTAGCAGCATCGTCAGCAACCCAATTAGTGAGATTCAATACGAAGAACAAACCAGTAGATTTGGTAAAGTACCACGGATTTTTGGTGTCGCGAATTTTTGGTAAGGAATTTACCACCCAATGGTTGCACAGACGGGGAAGTGGTCGGAGTAGGGGACTCTGTCCACTTCGCAGGTTATAGGAGTCATGTTGCGCGAGCAGAGGATATAATCTATGCGAATGCCCAGAGGACCTTTCTTGTAGGTGTTGCCCAACTTGCCGAAACTGCCCTCCAAAAAGCAGTCGCGCATGCCCCAACAAATCTTGCCATACACATACGACAACGGAATGGAGTTGAAATCGCCTACTGCCACTACAGGATATGGCGATTGGTTAATCGCCGCTTTCACCGCCTTCGCCTGCTCTTGGCGCAACTGGCTGGCTGCGTGGAGCTTCTGATTGAGGGTACTCTGCTTGAAATGGCTGACGGACAGCGTGTCCAGTTGCAAATCTTCCTTCATGAGGCGAAAACTCTCCAAGTGATTCACAATAAGGCGAATAGTATCTTCCTTTACCACCACATCGCACTGGCTACTGATGTTATTCTGCGATTCGTAGGAGATAGTCTGTTTGTTGATGAGCGGGTAGCGTGAGAAAACCACATTACCGAATTGCCGACGGCTATTGTATCGCTTGAAATCGTAGTAGGTATAGGGGTATTGGCTCATGGCTTGGCGCAACTGGGGGAGGGTCATGCGTTGTGCGTCTTTATACACCCTGACCTCTTGCAGGCAGATAATATCCGCGTCCTGCTTGTTGAGGTAGGCAAGCATCTGTTGTGCTTGCTGCTTATTGCCCATGCAGAGCGCATGGGTGTTATAGGTCAGCACTTTGAGCGTGTGGGAGAAATCCTGCTGCGGCTGTTTCCACTGGTGAGAAACAAAAAGGGATACTACTCCAATGAGCAGGAGTAGTATCACTATTTTTATCGTTCGCCACAGATTGCGCATGCTTATTTAGGGTCGAGTGTTACGATTGGCACGAGC
>JAZNRY010000068.1:0-9317 GCA_045590995.1 Paludibacteraceae bacterium
GAAGGAGATTTGATAGTGAGGGGTGGAGTGATTGATATTACTACCACAGGAAATGGTAAGTGGGATGAGGAAGATGTTAAGACCAAGGCGGCTGCATGTCTGGGCAGTGATGCCAAAGTGGTAATATCTGGCGGTACGCTCACGCTGACAAGCACTGGTGCAGGTGGTAAGGGTATCAACTGCGATGCCGCATTTGAATTGTCGGGTGGCGAGGTAACTATTGTGACCAAAGGTACTTTGTACTACCACAACGGAACAACTGAGAATACCAACTATACGGGCAATACGGATAATGTGAATAGCGATTACTATTCTTCTTCGAAAGGTGTGAAAGCCGATGGCGCAATCACTATTTCAGGAGGAAAGATCAGTGTGGCTACCGCAGGTCGCAATGCTGAGGGTATTGAGAGTAAAACATCGATTTTGATTTCAGACGGCGAAGTAACGGTCAATTCATACGATGATGGTATCAATGTAGGTGGCGACGGAAGTGATTTGATTATCTCGGGCGGTTATGTGTATTCATGTGCGATGAATAATGATGGCATTGACGGCAATGGCAATGTGTATGTGAAAGGCGGTTTGGTGTATGCTATTGGAGCGAACTCGCCAGAGGTGGCTATTGATGCAAACTCAGAGGAGCAGAAGAAACTGTATGTGCAAGGTGGTACGCTGATAGCCGTTGGCGGTTTGGAGAGTGGTGCACAAATCTCAGGCGGAACCTGTAAGCAAACTACATCTTTTACAGCAGACAGTTGGTATGCTTTGTATAATGGCAGTGAATTGATGGCAGCGTTTAAGACGCCTACGGCTTCTAATTCGAGTTCTGGCGGTGGTTCTGGTGGTCGTCCTGGTGGCGGTCCTGGAGGCAGTGGAAGTAAGAAACTGGTGGTATATACCTCTTCTACTCCTGCGCTGAAGTCGGGTGTGACGGTTAGTGATGGTACGGAGTATTTTGATGGAGCAGTCAATATAGGTGGCACAGTGACTGGGGGAACATCAGTTAGTTTGAGCAATTATAGCAGTGGTGGCAGATAAACTGCTTGGATTTGCACAATTCAAAAAAATGTAGTACCTTTGCACGAAAATACTATAAACTACACGAAAATGAAACAGAAATTCTTATTTTTGCTGATTGCGTTGCTTAGCGCAGGGCAGGTAATGGCTACCAATTTGGTTATCGAACGCTATACGGGTGCTGAAATGGCGAAAGATATTGCATTGATAGGTAAATGGGTGTTTGTGGGTGAAGATTTGCAACTATTGGACAAAGCAGGCAATGTGCTTGCTACCGAGCCTATTGCTAATGTGCGCAAAATCGTGTTCTCGGACACTTCTACAGCCGTAGGCAATGTAAAACAAGATGACATCATTGTATATCCCAACCCAACGCAAGATATATTGTATATCAATGGCATAAACAATCAAATCCTTCGCGTATATGACCTACAAGGACGCTTGCTGCAAACTACAGAGGGTACGCAGGTGAGCGTGTCGAATTTGCCTATGGGTAGTTATCTCTTGCAGATCGGTACACAAGTAGTGCGATTCATCAAAAAATAATAACTTCAGAATTATCAATAACACATGTCGAACGCTCGAAGATTAGTAGGCCTGTTGTTGCTCTTTCTCCTATCACCTGCTGTGTTAATGGCAAGTGATACCATACCTCCAACGAAACAGTGGCTGGATGAACATCCCAAAGAAGTTGGCTTTTCATGGGGCGCAAGTGCTACCGTAACAAGCAACTATATTTGGCGTGGGTTGTATGTGGCTGGTCCAAGTTTGCAGGCGGATGCTACCGTTAGTTATGGCGGATTCTTTGCCAATATGTGGTGGAATGTAGGTGCTACGGATTGGGCATTTACGCGCTTTAATCCCGAAGTGGATATTTCTATTGGTTTTAGTCGATGGGGTTTGAGTGTTTATTATATTCACATGTATTATTTTGATCGTTATGCAGATGGTACGCATAGTCGATTCTTTGATTTCCAGAATCATGAGCCTAATGGTGGTGGTACTACAGGCGAATGGCGAGTGGCGTACCGCGTGAGCGACCGCCTTCCGCTCAGCGTATTGATAGGTGTCCGCACATTTGGTAGAGATGGATACAATGTGGAGGTTACTGGTGAAAACGGAAATGTGGAAACAGAATTAAAGCGCGCATATTCTACCTATATAGAGTTAGGCTATGACTTTGATTTAGGAGCGGATTGGCAGTTAGCTGCGCGTTTGGGTATGACGCCAGCAAAAAGTTTGTACACTGGGTTTCAAGGCGATTTTGCAGTAACACTTGTTGGACTGAAACTGAATAAATCATGGGCACTATCGTATGGTACAATGTCGGCTTTTGCACATGTGATGCTGCAACCATGGCAAGTAAGCAAGGACAATCTGATAATGCCTATCATGGACGCTGGCAATCAAAAACTGAATTTTGCAGTAGGGTGTAGTTACGAAATACAATAAAAAAATAAGGCGCTCGCGCCTTATTTTTTATTGGTTAATATCGGTTAAAAGATATCTTCGATTTCTAATGTTGGGATATTCGTAGCTTCGGGGAGACTGGTTGTTTGTTCTGCTACTTGTTCCTCATTTTGCTGTGGACTGCGATATTCTGCAGGACGATAGAGTACTTGAATGTTCTCTGCTATAATCTCAGTCTTGCGGCGCACTTGTCCGTCTTTTTCCCATGTGCGGGTTTGCAGTTTGCCCTCTACATAGAGTTTCATTCCTTTACGGACATATTTCTCTGCCCATTCCGCAAGATTACGCCATAGAACGATTGGATGCCATTCTGTGCGATCGGGCACTTGGTTCCCATTTTGCATTGTATAACCACGCTCCGTGGTAGCAAGATTAAAATTGGCAATGGCAGTACCGCGCTCTAAATAACGAACTTCTGGATCACTACCGACATTACCCACTAAAATAACTTTGTTTACTGATGACATGCTTTTTTTAGTTTAAATGGTTCTAAAAGTTTCAAAAGTTTTAATGGTTTTGTGAAAATCACTGCAAAATTACAAAAAACTTTTGGACAATCCAAAAAAAAGTTGTAATTTTGCAAACAAATACAGAAAAAATATGAAACTGACTAATTTTCGGATTGCCCTCGTCGCAATTTTTGCGTTTTTAACGCTTGCCCCTCTTTCTGCTCAAACGGATGAGATGA
This sequence comes from Paludibacteraceae bacterium, assembly GCA_045590995.1. GTDB lineage: Bacteria > Bacteroidota > Bacteroidia > Bacteroidales > Paludibacteraceae > Colicola. The sequence goes on from JAZNRY010000068.1 coordinate 3,176, forward strand.
TTGTTCGTTGTGTAGCATTCTACAATTTGGAAAATGTGTTTGATACCATTCATGATGAAGGTAAGAATGATTATGAGTACTTGCCTGATGGTGGCATGAAATGGACTAAGTTTAAGTACGAAGAGAAAATCAAAAATATGGCATATGCTATTGCACAACTCGGTACAGACAGAGACCCTCGTGGTGCAGCGTGTGTGGGCGTCTCGGAGGTGGAGAATATAGGTTGTTTGCATGACCTCTGCCGAGAACTCAAAGAGAAACATAATCGCAACTATGTGCCAATCCTCTTGGAGGGTCCCGACCGTCGTGGTATTGATGTGGGCTTCTTGTATAACCCCGATATGTTCAAACCTGTAGGTCAACCTAAAGGATATGAACTGAAAGCACATTATGCAGACGGTGGTGTAGTGCGTAGTCGTTTGCAATTATGGGTGTCGGGTTATATGTTGGACGACAATCGCAAGATTGTTATGGACAAGTTGCACTTCAGTGTAAACCACTGGCCAAGTCGTTCGGGCGGTGAAGAGAGTAGTCGTGCTACGCGTGATACTGCTGCCATGCTCTGTAAGCAAGTGGCTGATAGCATCTATATGAAAGAGCCACGCGCGAAGATTATCATCATGGGTGACTTGAATGACGACCCATTCAATAATAGTTGTGCGGTGATTATTGGTGCAAAGAAAACGCGTGAGGAAGTTCAACCACAAGGATTCTTCAACACCATGTGGCAAAAACTCGACCGCGGTATAGGTAGTTTGGCGTATCAAGGTAGTTGGAACTTGTTTGACCAAATCATGATTTCTGAGCCACTAATGAACGCCAAAGTGGAAGACGGTAAATGGGTATATTGGTACTCCCAAATCTTCAATAAACCCTTCTTGACCGTACAAGAGGGTAAAGACAAAGGTACTCCATTCCGTACAGTGAAGAGTGGCGTATGGCAAAATGGCTATGCAGACCACTATCCAACAATGATTTATTTGATAAAGACGAAATAATCAGAGTATTAAGTAGTTAGAGATTAAAGATACGGGGATATGGAACAAGGAAATTTGCGAAAGACGACTATTGTTCGTATGCGTAATTATGGCCGCATTATTCAAGATATGGTGCAATTGGCTGTGAATGAGCAGGAAGTGGAGAAGCAACAGGCAATGATTGTGTATATTGCTCAATGTATGCGTCAGAAGAATGCCATTTGGAATCGAGAGCAAGAGTCAGGCGTTGAACGATTAAAAGATGATATCCGTGTGCTATCTCGTGGCGCATTGAATTGCGATTTTGCGGAGTTTGATGAAATGATGAATCGCTTGGCATTGCGACCTCTGCAAGCATCTGATCGACAAATGATGCAGAAGAAAAAGAAGAAGTAATGCGCTTTGAATAGCAAACTTACAATAAGAGAAACCACCAAAAAAGGCTGCCAATTGGCAGCCTTTTTTGTATATATCGGAATGTTGGATTAATCCTCGTCCTTTTGTGTAGCTTCGTACTCCTTGATGAGTTTGTCTTGTACATCACCTGGTACGAGTTCGTAGCTCTTGAACTTCATAGTGAAAGTAGCACGACCACCCGTGAGAGAAGACAATGTAGTAGAGTAAGAACTCATCTCTTTCAATGGAACCAATGCCTTCAATGTGGTGAAGTTCTTCTCTGTCTCCATACCGAGCACCATACCGCGGCGACCGTTGATGTCAGACATCACATCACCCATAATCTCGCTTGGTACGAATACCTCAACCTCGTAGATAGGCTCCAAGAGTTTTGGATTAGCGTTGCGGAATGCCTCTGCGAAAGCGTTGCGACCAGCCAAGCGGAAGGAGATTTCATTAGAATCTACTGGGTGCATCTTACCATCGTAGATGATAACGCGTACATCGCGTGCGTAAGAACCAGTCAAAGGACCTTGCTCAATACGATCCATCAAACCTTTGAGGATAGCAGGGATAAAGCGTGCATCAATAGCACCACCTACAATAGAGTTGATGAGCACCAACTTGCCGCCCCACTCGAGTGGAATCTCTTGTGTATCACGAACAGAGATGCGATACTCTTGGTTGCCGAACTTATAAACCTCTTTTACTGGTTCGCCCTCTACATAAGGTTCAACAATGAGGTGTACCTCGCCGAATTGACCAGAACCACCTGATTGTTTCTTATGACGATAGTCAGCACGAGCAGACTTGGTGATAGTCTCGCGATAAGGAATCTTTGGCTCCTCGAAAGTAACCATCATCTTATCGTTGTTCTCCAGACGCCATTTGAGGGTGCGGAGGTGGAACTCACCTTGACCTGAAACGATGACTTGTTTCAACTCCTTAGATTGCTCTACAACCCAAGTAGCGTCCTCCTCGTGCATACGGGTGAGGAGTGCAGAGAGTTTCTCTGAGTCGGCCTCGTTAACTGGCTTGATAGCACGGCGGTATTTAGGATCTGGATAAGAGATAGCAGGATATTGGTTTTCGCAGTCTTTCGCATTGAGGGTGTTACCTGTGCGGGTGTCTTTGAGTTTAACAGTAGCAGCGATGTCACCAGCCGAAACTTCCTCTACAGGAACGCGGATGTTACCAGCCACAGAATAGAGTTGAGAGATACGCTCTTTGGTGCCACGGTCTATGTTCACAACATCATCACCTGGGCGGAGTGTACCTTGCATCACCTTGAAATAGTTTACATCGCCAATATGTGGCTCAACAGATGTCTTGAAGATAAATGCAGAAGTAGGAGCTGAAGCATCAGGAGTTACTTCTTTAGCATCCACTGTAAGTGGTTTAGGAGCATCTGCTACAGAAGGAGTCATCTCGCCGAGGAAGCCCATGAGGCGACGGATACCCATGTCCTTGAGACCGCTGGTGCAAATAACAGGATACATGCTGCCTTCTGCGAAGACGGTCTTAAGACCTTGCATGAGTTCTTCGTCAGACAAGGTGCCTTGCTCGAAGTACTTGTCCATGATAGTCTCGTCGGACTCAGCAGCCCACTCGAGGAGTTGAGCGCGAATCTCTTCTACAGTAGCTTTCTCGCTCTCTGGGATATCTTTTGCTTCAGGTGCGCCACCTTCTGCTTTCCAAACGAGCATTTTGCCTTGGAGTACATCAATAGCAGCGTTGAAGTCCTTGCCTGCGTTGATAGGATATTGGAAGAGGGTACATTTGTTGCCAAACACCTCTTTGAGTTCGTTGAAGGTACGCTCGAAGTCAGCGCTCTCGTGGTCGCACTTGTTGATAACGAAAGCGATAGGTTTCTTAGCTTTCTCAGCGCGGCGGAAGTTGTTTTGTGTGCCCACCTCTACGCCGCCGTTTGCGGTGAGGGTGATGATTGCGGTGTCTGACACATGGAGTGCGGTGATAGCACCACCACAGAAGTCATCTGCACCTGGGCAGTCGATGATATTGAGTTTTTTGTTGTTGAACTCGATGTTACAAACTGAAGAAAAGACTGAATAGCCGTATTCTTTTTCTACTGGAAAATAGTCGCAGACGGTAGATTGTGTTTCAACGGTTCCGCGACGCTTAATGACCCCGCACTCAAAGAGCATGGATTCCATGAGGGTAGTCTTACCCGAGCCACTGCCACCCATGAGGGCAATGTTCTTAATCTCGTTAGCTTGATAAACTTTAGCCATAACATGTTTAGTTTTAGATGTTAAGTATATGTTTTTTTCGGTATTTCTGATATCTTTATCGCCCACCGCAATAGGGGTTTTGGTTTGCGTATAACAGATATTGCTTGCAAAGGTACGGAAAAAAAATTATATATGCAAGAGATTTGAGTAAAAAGTGTATTTTTTGTTTCAATACATGTTATAAAAGTACAAGCGCGGGTTGTGTAGCCCGCGCTTGTAGTCTAAACGGTAGTCACTAAACTACAACTCTTGTCCCATGATAGAGTATATCTTGCCATCACGGAGGATGTAGATGTGGTCTTCGTAGAGGATCTTTTGGCAATCGGATGTTGGCGATTGGCTAGTGGTGTTCTCCACACTGGTTGGAATAACATCAATAACTATATTATCCGATTCTATATTGCCACAGTCTGTTGCTACCGCATATTTGAGTATCACTTCTGTGATGCCTGCTTTCACTGGCTCAGCCGTCAAAGCAACCCAATCGTTGCTGTTCATGATATACCATGCCACTTCTGCGTTTGGTGCATACCATGTCTCGGCAGCAATATGCGCTTGAATCTCTGCGGTTGGGATAGTCACATCAATCGCTTCACCTGTACGAACGATAGGCAGGGAAACTGCTGCTGGCAGGGTTTGTACATAGACATTCACTGTCAGTTCGTGAATGACACTATCACATTCCATACCTGTATATTGCTCGGTTGCAGTGTATGAGCCAGCCTCTGTGAGCCATTGTCCGTACCACTCGTATGGCAGTTCAGAAGGACAGAGGGCAAGTTCTTCGCTTTCGGTCGTTGCATAAGGCAGAATAGTCAGGTGCAATACCTCTCCACGCTCACAGCCTTGGTCAGTAGTTGTGGTGTAGGTATAGTCGCCACTGATGGTGTAGGTCATACCATTCCACTCGTAAGAGTCGCAAGCAGTAACAGATTCCTCTATGTACTCTGACTTGTTGATGGTCAGGTGAAGTACCACCACGCGCTCACAGCCTTGCTGGGTGGTGGTGTTGTAGGTATAATCGCCACTGATGGTGTAGATCATACCATACCACTCATACGAGTCACATGCAATCATGCTAAACTCTACATACTCTGATTGGTTGATAGTCAAATGGAGAGTAACGATACTATCGCAACCATTGGCAGCAACGGTGGTAAAGGTGTAGTCGCCACTTTGGGTGTAAGTTTCACCATTCCACTCGTAAGAGTCGCAGGCAACGATTGTTTCATCGGTGGCTGCAATAGGATTAACGGTTAAGTGCAAGATAACTACACTATCGCAACCGTTGATGTCTTGCAAGGTTACACTATAGGTACCTGATTCAGCATATACTTTGCCATCGGCTTGCCAAGTGTATGTATCACCATAGCAGATAGTGGCTTCCTCTATGGTTTCTTCTACTTGTGGTAAGATAGTGAGGTGTAATGTAGCCACTCCACTGGATAGGGTGTCAATATATACTCCCGAAGCGTCGTATGTCTTGTCGTGCCATTGATAGGTCTCGCCATAGCACAAAGTTACCGTATCTGGTTGGAGATAGATAATCTCGAAATAGGCTACGAGTGAGGTATCTTGTGTGAGGACAAGTGTACGAGGGTTGTCGGTATTGCCGTCTGACCATTGCGTGAATTGATAGCCCTCATCGGGTGTGGCAGTGAGGGTAATCTCTGTTCCCTCTGCATAGGTGCCACCCTCAGTGACAGTACCATTGCCAACAGCAGAAGTTTCCACTTGATAATAATGTATCAACTTCTTCAAATCAACTGTCAATGTCACTTGTGCATTATTCGTATTCACCGTATGAAGGGCAACATAATACATTTCTGCCTTTTCTGCTATGAACTGACGGAAGATGAGTGATGAGTCGGCTTTGGATTCCAATACTTGATTGCCTGAGTGGGAGAAGACTTGCAGCGTAGAGGAGTAATTTGTTTTGATGCAAACGGTATCTCCTGCTTCAAGGTTCATGGCATACCAATAGATAGTTTCTCCAGTAGGCTTGTCAGCATAGATGACGGTATCATTTTGGATTTCCGTCCATTCCTCGGCGGTCAATGTGTCGGCAGCGACTGACTCTACATATGCGTTGGTGGTCTTAATCAAGTGTCCATCCGCAGCCATAAACTGTACGTGAATATCATTCTCGGCATATAGCATAGGCATATCGTTGTTCACCTTGAATTGGAAGCGAGCACAGCGCAATGGTTGAGGTGCGACATCCAAATCGCCGATGAGGGTGTAAGGAATAGTAGGATCATCTACTGCCGTGAAAGGTAAATCGGCATTATTGTCATTCACCCAATAGCGATAAGCGATAACGCCATCGCTATCTTGACCTGGCATACGCATAAAGTAGCCACTAACGATATTGGAAGCAGAACCACTATTCGTTACTGCTTGCACTTGCAAGAAGTGCATACCTGTAGTCAAGTCTGCTACATCGAGTTCCAAATCAACAATCTCATTGCCATATGCCAGTTTCTGCTCAGAATGTAGTGCGCCATCAATCCAGAA
>JAZNRY010000069.1:0-7667 GCA_045590995.1 Paludibacteraceae bacterium
TTCTCATGATATTGATGAATATTAACAGGCATTAATTCGTATCGGAGGGCAAAATTACAACAATTTTTGTAGATATACAAATTTTTATGCAAAAATATTGATTTTTTGGGTCATGGGTATTAAAAAAAGTGCCCCACGGAATGGGACACTTTCTTGTATTTCAAACGGCTACGCGATGACGCGTTTAGCCATTGTGTTTTACTTCAACAGGAATGCTTGACCGTTTTGGATAACGATACCGCGGTAAGTGTTGTCCACTTGACGACCAAGAACATCGTACATAGGAGCATTGAGGTTGAGACCCTTATCTGTATGGAGATCTTCTACATCAGTTGGAAGTTCTGCGTTTCCAGCTACGATTGTGAGACTTGCTTGGAATCCACCATCCACGGTAGTTCCTGTTATAATAGCAATACCGTCTTTATGACCAATAATCAATGCTTGGTTGTTTTGAATCTCTGCTACTTCTGGATCTGAAGATTCCCAATTAACAACTTGATTAGCAGCATTGGCAGGAATAATCTTATAAGAAATAGCATATGGTGCATTCAAATTAATATGCATTACGCCGTTTTCATCGCCAGAAAGAATCTCTATTCCTTTTACTGCTATTGGAGCAACGGTCAGCACAAGTGTGTCGGAGAAATTGCCTTCCATAGAGTTGGCAGAAATCTTTGTCGTACCAAGCTTGAGGCCAGTAACTACACCTTCTGCGGTGATTGTAGCAATGGTTTCGTCTTCAGATTTCCATGTTACCATCTTGTTGGTAGCATTAGCAGGAGTAAAGACAACCAAATTAGAAAGGTCGAGAGTAGCGTCAAGTTCTACAGAAGCCTCTTCAGTAGAGAACTCCATGTTAGTAATGGCTACACCTTGTACTTTAGCAACAGTGAGAGTCTTCTTAGCAGGTACGAGGGTGTTGTTCTCATCAGAAGGAACAGCAAACACAACTAGACCAGTACCCTCGTCACCAGAACATACTAAGTTGCCTGCATAATCAAAGTGCATCTCACGAATAGATGACATACCGCAGTTGTAAGAATAACGAAGGGTCATAACAGGTTTGTTGCCTTCCCATACAATATCCCAAACCAACAAGTTCTTAGAACCATCTATCATATAGAGTACAGACTCGTCCTCGGTAAGTGCACATGCACCTGAAGCACAACCATCGATAAAGTCTTTGTATGGAGCTTCTGCAGAAGAGAGTTGACGAGTACCCTCCCAATCATAGAATTGGAGAGCAGTCGCAGAAGCATTGTTGTTACCTGCAGTACGGCGAGATGCAATCCAAACACCATGTGAACAAGGTAATGGATAACCATCTGCTTGAGCGTTGATACCTTGAATCTCGAACTGAGAAGAAGGTAATTCACCCCAAGTGTGTTTATAAATTCCATCCTCGGTACCAATATTGTAGATTACCAAAGAGAATGCCTTCAACCAAGAACCTGGGTCCTCATTTACGGTAAGCAGTTTAGCATCTTTGCCAGTACCATAGATAGAAAGACCTACGCTACTTGAACCTACATCAACACCATTCTTGGTAAGCAAACCTGCGCTATTACGAGTATCAAAGTCAAAAAACTCTTCGTATGTACCCTCAAGGTTAGCAGGATCAGCTACAACAATACCAGAAGTACCATCACGACCATCAGAAATCCAAATATAGCCTTGATCATCCACATAAGTACGATATGGAGAACCATACATAGCACGACCACCCTTCAAAGGGGAAGTGTTGATTTGCTTATAGTCTGGAGTGAAGGCATGTAAACCGCTCTTCGCATTGCTACTGCCTTGACGATCCATTACATAGAGATGTTGGAAGTAATCTGATTCTGGGTTGTTGTTGATAGATACGAATGGACGAACCATTGCAGTAGAAGCATCTGCTTTGAGGTTAGCAAGAGGAGTATGGTGTACACGACCCCAGTTCGCAATCGCTTCACCCGTCAAATCGAGTGCCCATGTAAATATGTCACCCTCTTCGCCTGGTAACATGTTTGCTGGCAATACATAAGTATTAGCACCCTTCTTCACATCAACTACTACGCGACCAGCCTCTACGCCATCCTTGTAGAATACAAGGGCAGCAGCTTTAGCATCAGAGTTAGCATTGTAAGAGAAAGTATATACACCACCATTGTTAACTACATTCAAGTCATATGCTACGATAGCAGGAACCACTGGTTGAGCAACACCAATAGTAGTGAACTTGCTAATAGCGTCATCTGCAACAAGGTAAAGGGTGAGGTCAGCATCTTTTACTTGTGCAAATGCTGCGGTGTAAGTTGCTTCTATGGCTTCGAGAGTAGTGTTGGTGGTCTCAACGAGTTGCGCTTTATCCACACCTTCGGTGATGTCGTAAACCGCTACGCCAGTGTTCTTGCCGTCAGTGTCAAGGGCAGGAGCAGCCATGAGGACTTTGCCGCCATACTTAAAGTAGTTAGGAGTATGAGTGGTGAAAGGCATTGTACCCACAATAGTAGGAGCAGATTTAGTTGCTTGAACTATTTTCCATTCTACAGCAGGAGTCAAAGAAGAGCTGAGGACGAAACTCATGCTATCGCGTGGAGAAACAACGAGTTTCATGTCAGCACCATGGGTTAACTCTGTGATTCCGTTAGGCTGGTTTCGGATTGCACCAGCAAGTATATTGTCAGAGACAGTATAAAGTACAAAACGAACAGCTTTGCTACTACCTGTAGTGATTGCGGTTGTTGCAATTGTTCCATCGGTCAAGGTGCCAGAATAAGCGAATGTAGATCCTACAATAGCATTGGTATAGTTACCTGCAGTTTCGTTGTTAGCATGTGATTGCCACAAAGCACCCGTCCAACCGTCAGTAGTTTTCTCCCACTTGTAGATATTCCACTTGTTAGATGGGGAGAAACTTACCGCCTCTTTGTTACAACCTACGAGTACACCTTCAGCAGTGAAAGCGATATCAGAGAGTTTGAGGCCTTCTGCACCAACACAAGTACAGAAATCGGTTGGCAACTGAGCTTCAACCACACCATACTCGTTTACTATAGCGAGAGTAGGATTCTTATCGGCATCTACTGCCAAGATATACATCATACCGTCACGATAGAGGGTACGACGGATTGTTTTGTCTGCGAAGAGTTCGTCCATAGTCTTATCTACAAAACTTTGCTCCATTTCGAAGGTGCCAGGAATGCCCAAGTATGCAGGTTGTTCTGGGGTAGGGTAGTTGGAGTAATGAATTGTAGGAGGTACATATGCTGTATCTTTCAAATGCAAGAATTTATAGGTTGTTTCATTGGCCTTCACAGAGAATGCAGCTTTATGTACTTCGTGCATAGGATGATAACCATCGCAACTTGCTTCGAGAGAATAGTCATCACCTGGTTCGAGATTCTTGAAGATAAAGAGACCATTGTAGTTGTTGTCCACAGTGTAGCGTGCAACTTCTATGCCTGCTTTCTTGAGAATAACCTCTGCACCGTTACATGGTACCCATTGGTCGTTTGTTTTAGGAACATATTGGAATAATGGATGATCCATCTTAAATACAGAGTCTTTAATGGTACCCATAATATAACCTACTTGCTCTTTGTCTGCGCCATAGTAGTCCACGATACCACGATAGTAAGCAAGACCTTCCATGTGGCAATAGTCTTGATTCAAAGCACGGTGACGAGCTGGTTGGTAGGTGTGGAAATAACCCTCTACAAGGAAACCAGATGCACTGTTTTTGAGTACACCCAAGCTATTGCTGCCTTCTATTTTTTTTGAGCTACCAGGTGTGGCGTAATGGGATGCGGGGTCAATTCCGCTTGACATGATTTCAACGCGATGAGGCCAACTTGCTACAGATTTTTCGTAACTACCTTCATTGGTATCACTAGATGCTGTGGCTCCACTTCCGCGGAAAATATAATAAAGATAATTGGTTGTACTCGCTTCTGTAGCTGCGTTCGAGTGAATAGAGATGAAATAGTCAATATTATTTGCATCTACTTCTGTACAAATCTCTGAGAGGTTGCGGTTGTATTTTTGGTAATCAGGTAAATTCTTGTATTCCTCCCAAGTATAATCAGGATAGTCGCCATCTACCATAGTGTATGGCCAAGGACCAGATTGGGTGCGAGAATAGACAACGGTAGCACCTGCAGCTTCGAGTTTCTCACCAAGGTACATACTTTTCCAGAGGTTGGTGTTAGACTCGTAGAAACCGAGTGTATCTGGCATACCAGTAGTAGGTAATTCAGGATAAGGGATAGTAGCCATAGGGCGGTCGTTTGGTCCCCAGCTACCGTGACCAGGGTTGATGTAAATGCGTTTGCCAGTCAAATCAGCAGCAGACATAGAGAGAGTTAGCAATGCTGCTGCAAGAATCATAAATATCTTTTTCATAGTAGTCTGCTTATTTTACATTCAACATATAAGTTTCGCCTTGCAATGTGGCAAATACGATAGTATTTTTCGCCACATAAGGATACATTGCAATCATGTCGCTATTGGTCAATGTTTGCATTTTGCCATCCAGTGTATAAGCAACGATAGCAGAAGCGGTGGTGAAGTGGCCATCATCCTCGTCAGCCATAGCTATGAGTGTATTGTTGTTATACCACTTAGCAGCACGACAAGCGCGAGCAATAAAGAGTGGATTAGAACCGTCGATGTTAGCAACGAAGCAACCTTTGCCAGCTACATAGTAGCAGATTTTGCTGCCGTCAGGAGATACAGAAGGCCAGATGTAGCTCTCGTTCATACCATTAGGAGCCAAAGTGGTGGTGAGACCATTGCGTTTCAAGACGATAAGGCGGTCCTTGATACTAACCGTAGTGAGGTTGTCAGAGGTTGCCATGTGTTTCAGGTCGCGTTGATTGCGCGCTACTACATGTTTGCGTTGGTTGTACATGTTGAGGCGTACAATCTTGTTTTGGCGCATTTGATTGCGGTCGAGAGTTGTCTCGCGATAAACAATTTCTTGACCATCGCTGCTCACTTGCACATTGAAGCCTGCACCAGCAGCGTCGGTGATGGTGGTGAGTGCTTGACTCTCAAGGTCATAGCGTTGCAGACCTTGGTTAGAACCAGTGGTGAGAAGAATATAATCACCTGCAGGACTAATACCTGCTACCTTCATGTCTGCTTGCGCAGCGATAGGTAGTTGTTGCATAGATACTACCTCTAGTACCTGTGCGCTGGCAGCCAGACTAAGAAGGCAAGCTGCCACAAAAAGCATTGTTTTTTTCATGCGTTTTTGATTTAAGAGTTAATAATAATGGTTAATTGTTTGTTGTTTGTTTTATCGAATAATTTTTATCCGTTGTCCGTTTTGTTGTATAATAAACACCCCTTTTCCAATCGTGTGTAGGTTGTTGCTCACCAGTCGTCCCATGATGTCATAGATGTGCATGGTGTTGTCGGTTGGGATATTTTCTATAGAGGTGCTTATGCCGTCCCATTTGGCATAGAGTGTTCCTACCCAACCAGCAGGAATGGCCAATACTGCTTCGCCCGCAAAGTTGGCAGTGGTGTACCAACCCAAGAAGGCATGCCCCATGGGGTGGGTAGGTATGGGAAGGATATAGGTCTCTGTGACCTGCGAAGGCAGTTGTACATCGGTCTCGCCAATGCTGCCGTAGTACGCTCCCCATGCTTCGGGTTTGCCTGCCTCTCTGAAGTCCACGGTGTAGCCAGCTTGATAGCCGTCCACACGATAGGCAGCATCGGCGCAGTTGAAGAAGGAGTAGAGGTTGTATCGCCAATCGTTGTCGCTGCTGATGGTTTCGTTTTGTGCTGCGGCTTCCTGGAGCATATAGTCTCGTAGCCATTGCCAGTCAGCGGATTGGGTCATAAAGTCTGCTGCTATACCTTTGCCCAATGAGTTGATCCATGTAAAGCCTAAGACATCGTTGATAGGACGGTCGTCGGAAGGAGTGAAACGGTCGCCGTACATGTTCTGGTAGAAGGTTACATAGTCGGGTTTCCATTCCTCCCATAGTTGTTCGTTGGTGGTGAAGACTTCCTCTTTTATCTCGCCGCCATTGAGTATCCATGTGATGGAGGTGGCATTGGGGTCAGATTCGGGGAACTTGCCTTCGTTGATGATGGCTGCTTGGTACTCCACGCCATAGCGGTCGTAACTGCATACGGCAAGGGTGAAGGCTTGCCAGTTAGGTATATGGCTGAGAGCGTACTGGTTGCCGTAAACGATGTCTTGCAGGTAGGTGCCTGTTTGTTGTGCAGTAGCCCAATCAATGCCCTTGGGGTAGGCGTATATGGTGAAGCGTTCTGCTGCGGCATGTTCCCATAGGAGTGTGTTGTTCTCTATGCGCAGGTTCTCAGGGGCGGATAACTGCTCTTTGGCTTTCCAGTCCATAGCTGGTGGTAGGGCTTTGTGCGCAAAGTGCGAGTCGCGGAGTTCGAGGTACATCTTGTTGTAGGCGGTAGTGTTGTAGAAGACGGAACCTGTGTAACCTGATGACAGGTTAGCGCGATTGACATCAATCTGCTTTTGTATTTCTCCGACACCTGCATCGTATCCTGCATAGCCATCGTAGGCATGATAGGCGGCTTGCGAAATGAAGAAATGCACTTTCTTGCCATCAGGCAATTGGTTAGAGAAGTGTTCGCACACATCTTTTGCCCACCATTTGCAGAGTACTTTGTAGTCTTGTGCTGCTACATTGGTGGACCAATAGAGTTGTGGGTTGATATAGTCCACATAGCCATGCTTGACCCATTCTACGGGGTTGCATGCCTGCACATCGTAGTCATCTAAGCCACGAATACCGCTTGGCAGGGTGAGACCATATGCCTCAGCTGCTTTTTGCTGGGTGCTCCAAATGCCGAAAGTACCCATACCGAATCGTACCCAAGGTTTGACTGCTTGAATGGTGTCGTAGAGTTGCTTTAGGCACACATCCACATTGCTGCGGCGCCAGTCGTCGTCGGTGTCGCCGTCTTGATTGACATCCACTACATTGGCGGGTTTGTATAGTGATTTAGACTTAGCATCTTCGGTGGTCGTGCCACCGTAGGGGTAGAAGTAGTCGTCCATGACGATACCGTCCACATCGTAGTTGTTGATAATCTCCATCAACACCTTAATTACATACGCGCGCGCCTGTGGGTAGCCAGGGTCGATGATTTGACCTTTGAAGGAGCCATTGTTGTATTTGATGATCCACTCGCCCGCGTGTTGCTGGAGTTGGTCTTTGCTATCAAGCGTGCCACTGGTGGTCACACGGAAGGGGTTGACCCAGATATGGAGTTCGAGTCCGCGTTTGTGTGCTTCCTCGATAGCAAATGCTAATGGGTCGTAGCCAGGGTTTTTGCCGCGCGTGTCTGTCAGTGCTGCCGACCATGGCTCGTAGGAAGATTGGTACATAGCATCGCACAGCGAACGCACTTGCATACAGCATGCGTTCATGTTGCCAGCTTTCATTTTGTCGAATATATCGATAAGTTCCTGCTGTTGTTTGAGACGCGAAGCTTCGTCTTTGGCTTTCGTCTTTGGCCAGTCGATACTAGTCACAGTAGCCAGCCAAGTAGCACGAAGTTCGTGCTTGGGTTCGTTGGCTTGTAGTGTGAGCGTTATAGCCAGTAGAGTGAGGATAGTAAGCAGTCGAAGTCTTTTCATAGGAATATAGATTCAATAGGATAGTTGTATAGCATGCAACCATTCC
>JAZNRY010000070.1:0-15960 GCA_045590995.1 Paludibacteraceae bacterium
TTATTAGATTGTTCAGAATGTCATATCAACTTGCACAAATATTGTGTAGCTGATAGTCTTTTGCAGATAGCCCAATCATATCAATTGGATAATTCGTATCAAGCACGCTATTACGAAACATGGGGACTTTATTTCTACGAATTGCATCAATACGATTCTGCATTGGTGTATTTCAACCGAGGATTAAATTATTGGCGAAGTGAAGAGGAAAAATGTTTTAGTTATTTGAAAATCATGCAAATAGGTATCATTGATATGCAAGATTTCGAATCAACAGTATCATATGCTCAATATATTGTAGACCACTCCAATAATCCTAACTATTTATCTAATGCATATTATTGTTTAATGCAAGATGCAAAAATGAACGATAATACACTACGATTGAGTCAGTATGCTCATGCTCGCGAGGATGCAAATAGACTATTGAATAGGTCTGTTGGTATATATGCAGAAGCGATACCTAAATTAAGAAAATATATACATACTCCACATCCTTGGCGTTGGGTGTGGGCTACAATTAGCAGTTTTTCTATTTTATCAATATTATTAGTAATTGGTATTTTTGTTTACAAGAAAAATACTACACTTCGTTTACAGGTGGCACAAAATAGAATAAGTAATTTATCCGAACACTTAGAAAACGAACGGACGATTCATAAAGAAGATAAACGCTATCTGGAGTTTAATATATCCATTAATAATCTTCTTATAAAATACCCTCAACCCCGTAAACAGTGGATAAACTACAAGCAGTTAAAGCAAGATATTGCACCATGGTTGTATGATTGGATATGTGAATTAGAAAAAATGGAATTGTCTAATGCAGAATATATGTTTTGCATTTATAGTATGCTATATCCTCATTTCTCGATGCAAGAAATGGCAAGTTATATGCATTATTCTTATGCTGGTTTGCGTGTCTTGAAATCTCGTTTATTGAAAAAAATGAATATATCTTCAATGAATTTTCATGAATACTTAAAAAATTGGGCAAGTAAATATAGGTGAAGTTGATACAATAGTGTTAGATAATGAAAGTGTATATTGCTAAATTACAGTAATATACACTTTTTTGATTGTTAGAATCTATTATTATTGATTGTGTACTTCTGTTTTTTTATCTATCTTTGCAGCAAAAATCAAATACTATAATATCATGAAAAAACTCTTTATTCTTGCATTGTTTGTACTAAGTATGTGCAATGTTTCTGTATTTGGAATGGTTCAAGAGATTGTCTTAACCGAACTTTATTCTATTCTACCATTAGATGATGCAAATAACGAAACCATTGGCAAAAGACCTAATCCCACTCAATTCCGTGCTTTTATCAATGGCAACTCATTATCCGTTGGCGCGCACACAGAGGTGCCTGCGTATGTGGAAGTCATTGATCAAGAAACAGGCGAAGTTGTGGTTGAAGAGGAGTTCTTGGATGAAACAGAAACTACTATTCATCAATCCGGTTTGTATGTCGTGCAAATCTATTCAGGCAACACCGTTATGACGGGTGAGTTTGAGGTGGAGTAAAATAAATATTAACCATAAAAAATGATACTATTATGAAAAAGATTCTTAGTTTGTTTATTGTATGTTTTGCAACTGCCGTTGGCTTTGCACAAATTCAAGTTAATTCAACAGGAAGTGTAGCTGTCGGTGACACATTGAGTCAAGATGTAAAGCTTTTTGTTAACACAAATGGCTCACGGGGCACTGGTATATATTCTTTGATTGAATCAGTAAAATCCAATGCTGTAGCTATATTAGGGGAAGTTACTGGCGCTATGCTTTCACAAGTCGCAGTCATGGGGCGAGCGGCAAATTATCAATCTAACACGGGGCGTTCGGTCGGCGTTTTGGGGATAGCTGGAAATAGAAAATCAGGATATAATTATGGTGTATATGGTGCACTGCAGGGGATTAAAAATGGTGCAGGAATTTTCGGAACTGCTACCATAGCACCTAATCCTCAAATCAACGGAAAATATGCGGGGTATTTTCAGGGCGACACCTATGTTACAGGAATACTTACGGCAGGACAAATAACAACTTTATCAGATGCTCGTTACAAATCTAACATCCAACAAATCAATGCTACTGCTTTGGCAAAAATAACTGCGCTTAACCCAGTGCAATATACTATGTTATCTGGTGAAGCTATTGCTTTTGCGAACACAGAACCAACTGACACGACCTCCACGATGACAATGATTACCTCGAATGAGGATTTGAGCAAAGCAAATCAAATTCACTATGGTCTTTTGGCTCAAGAGGTAAAAGAACTTTATCCAGAATTGGTTTACGAAGATAGTGCAGGTGTAATGAGTATTAATTACACGGAATTAATTCCACTATTGATTCAAGCGGTACAAGACCTATCAGAACAAGTGAGTGCACTATCTGGTTCTTCGAGTGCGACTCGCAAGCAAGCACCTAAACAACAAGAAAGTAATACCGAATCTATTGCAGCAACACTACATCAGAACACTCCAAACCCTTTCACAGAAGCAACTACTATTTCGTATGTTATACCACTTGAAGTACAACAAGCATCTATCTATATTTATAATATGTTGGGAGAGCAATTGGGAAAATACGATATTAGTGTATTCGGCGATGGTAATGTTACTATTAGTGCTAATGAACTTTATGCAGGTACATTCCTCTACTCGTTGGTAGTAGATGGCAAACTGATTGATACAAAACAAATGATTATAACTCAATAAGGTATGAAACGGCTACTTATATATATAGTATGTTGTTGCTATTCCTTATTGTTATTGGCAGCAACCAATCGTAATGTCATTTCTGCTTTCAAACTGTTGGATGTTTCTGACAGGCAAGATACCAACACCGAATATACAAGTACATCGGAGTTCCCTTTGAATGACATGTATGCTATCTATGGTTTATCTATCAGTGGACATAGCCAACTCAATAGCGACACATCGCTTGTGCGTGTTCTACTTGTTGATAATCAAGGTAAATCGTATCTTGTATATGAAGATTTTTACCTTACGGCATCAAATATCGCATTTCAAGATATGGCATTCGAAACAGCCTATTTAGATTCCGTGACTCCTAATAAACTTAAAATTATCATCCGTGATGCAACATTGTATCTTAATGATGTTTCATATAGTTACGGAGATGAGGTGGTAACTCGCAACTCTGGCTTGGATAGAAAAACTCTTGCTAAAATGCAACAGCAAACGCAAGAGGAGTATATGATAGACCGTTGGAATGAATATAACGAGGCAAATAACAATTATTGGTTTGCGGGAAAAACAACATTATCTGGGCTATCATACGAAGCCAAAAAAGCAGCGTTAGGAGCAACGAGTGATGCTTATCAATCTGATGGATTAGAATACTATGTAGGAGGTATATATGTTATGCGTTCCTATGATGAAATAACAAATAATCGATCAAAAAATATTTCTAGACCCATCATTCCAACACCATCGTATACTAGTTATGTAGAGTCATTTGATTGGCGTAATAGACATGGTAGAAATTGGATGACTCCTGTGAAGAATCAAACAGAGCCTATTGTACATGATAGTATAGGAAACGGAGGTTGCTGGGCTTTTGCAGCTTGTGCAACAGTAGAATCAAAAATGAATCTACAATTTAATCAGCTATTGGATTATGATTTATCAGAACAAGAGTTGGGTTCATGTACGGATGGAAAGTTATTCATTCAAAAAATCCATTGCAAAAGCGATGGTACTTTTGATACCATTCCTGGTGGTGGTACAGCTTCACAAGCGTTTGGATACATGAAACGGGATGGGATTATTACCGAAGATTGTATGCCTTTTCAAAACGATGAGAATGTCCCATGTGACGATAAATGTGATGACCCCACAGATGTAATCACGATAGATTATCATCACCCGATTCAAAATAAAGCAGATACCCTTAAACACTATTTGATTAACAATGGTCCATTTTATAGTGCTGTAAGTAATAAATGGATGAATCACGCAATGTGTTTGTGTGGGTATGGTACAATTCATGTTGGAGATAGTGTTCGGTATTTAGAACAAGATTTAGCTCCCGCGATTCGGTACATTGTGGAAGGAGATGATTTGATAGGAAAAACTTATTGGATTTATAAAAATAGTTATGGTTTGAATCATCGTTATAGTTTTGATGGTTATTATTATCTCATATTTGATGATGTGAATATGCAAAAAAGTCACTGCATAGTAGATGGTAATGTTAATAGTGTTATTTATAGCCAAGAGGATGTTGTTTGCGAAGACCGTGATGGTGATGGATATTATTTCTGGGGATTAGGAGACAAGCCTGCCCATTGTCCAAGTTGTGCTCCTGATATCCCAGATGGAGATGATTCAAATCCAGACTTAACTGTAATGAATGAATATGGTCAATTTTTACCTCAACTTGTTCAATCCGATGAAATAATAACGACTAATACACTATGGAGTGTAGATGATACATTATGTGGAGATGTGTATGTTCAAAATAATGCTACGCTAACTATAACTAATGCAAGTATAACATTGCATCCATTATCACATATCCTTGTTGAAGAAGGAGCAACATTAATTGTGGATAATAGTACGATTATTAATGCAGAAATTATTGTCAATGCAGGAGGAAATCTGATAGTTCGAAATAATGGTATTATACAAGAGGGAGAAGATGATAAAGTAGATATTCAATTAGGTGGATTGATGCAGATTGAATCTGGCGAAATACGCATAGTGGAATAAATGCCATGCAAATAATTATATTTTTCTTGCGCATATCAAATAAAAATATTATCTTTGCAACCTCAAATATTAACTTTCTTAAAAACTCATGTTTTATGAAACGACTTGTACTTTCACTTTTTTGCTTATTTGTTGGCATATATATGCCCTTAAGTGCAAATACATGGAAAGATATCTGGTGCAACACATGGAATGTATTCATGCATTCTGGCGGGGCAAGATTAGATTCAGAAGAGACATGGCAATACAAATTAGACAGAGATACGATCATTAATGGGAAATTATATTCTACCGTTATTTATTATTTAACCTCAGATCCAAGCCGAGAGTATTATATGGGAGCTGTTCGTTTTGGTGACGACAGAAAAGTATATAGAGCCATTGGTAATTCTGAGAGTGTAGTCTATGATTTTACCGCACAAGTGGGTGACACCTTAGGTCCAGGTGTAGTCTATGATGTTGAAGTTGATTCTCTAACCAATCTAAAAACGATATATTTCCATCCATATGATAGATATGAGGATAAATATATAGAATATGCGACAGTAAAATGGATTGAGGGAGTTGGTTCTACAGATGGTTTTTTGTTAGCCAAAGACTATGGTACTGTAGGAGGTGCTAGCTTCTACCTTCTCTGCGCTTATCGTGATGACGAATTAAAATATGCCGCCAATAAAGATCTCGGTTGTCGCTATAATGCAGGTGAAGTGACACACGATCATTTCCCAACACTAGCTGGACTAAGCAGAACTATTTATGAAGAGAGGAATACTAATGATACGACACGACGAGATGACTTTACAAAAGTTGTACTAGATAGAAGTTTCCCAACACTATATCATTCACAAATGTACTTGCGTGAAAGGGATAACAAAATATTCGTAGAAAGTAGGACATATAAAAACTCAACTGAACTTTATGAATATGTTTTATATGATTTCACGCTAGAAGTAGGTGATTCTCTTCCTATGTTATACATTGATTATTCTAGCAGAGGTAACTGGGGTCCCACCTATCCTCTTTCAATCTTAAATGTGGTTAATTATCGCAAAGAGGCAGATGGAACGATATATCCAGGAGACACACTCGTCGTGACAGAGGTTTCTACCATTATCCTGTTAGATGGCAAAGAGTATAAAAAATGGACATTCAACAATGGAATGGAATATGCTGAAGGCATCGGCAGTTTGTCTGGAGATTTCTACGAGTTAATCGCTAATAAACGCATTACGGAAGACATAACCGCTTCTCAGCTTGTTTGTGCGAGTCAAAATGGGGTAATGCTCTACCAAATGGACAATGATGAGATTGGGCGCTTGGGGACAATATGTATGTGTGAGGGATATGTAGGCGGCACATCAATAGAAACAATTAGCGTGCCTAATTCCGACACAAGCAAATATCTCCATAATGGTCAACTCCTCATCCTCCATAACGATAAGACCTATAATGTCATGGGAGTAGGGGTGGAATAATAATAGCTATGCAACAAAAAGGACCGCTTTTGGGCAGTCCTTTTACATTGTTGCAGGTATGTCTTTGTTTTTTTAACCGAGGTAAGTTTTGAGAATCTTACTTCTTGAACTTGTTTTGAGTCTGCGGATTGCTTTCTCTTTGATTTGGCGAACGCGCTCACGGGTCAAGCGGAACTCAATACCAATCTCTTCCAATGTCTTCTCTGGTACACCAATACCAAAGAACTTGCGAATGATATCAGCCTCACGAGGAGTAAGGGTTGCCAAAGCGCGATCGATCTCCCGAGAAAGCGACTCGTTGATAAGCGTATGGTCTGCATTAGGAGAATCCTCATTGACCATCACATCAATCAAACTATTATCCTCTCCCTCTACAAAAGGCGCATCTACACTCACTTGACGGCCCGACATCTTCAAAGTATCGGCAATCTTATCTACTGGAATGTCCAGCAACTCTGCCAATTCCTCTGCGCTTGGTTTGCGCTCGTGCTCTTGCTCAAAACGCTGATAAGCTTTGTTGATCTTGTTGAGTGAACCCACTTGGTTTAGTGGAAGGCGTACAATACGAGATTGTTCTGCCAAGGCTTGAAGAATAGACTGGCGAATCCACCATACTGCGTAAGAAATGAACTTGAAGCCGCGGGTCTCGTCGAATTTTTCTGCTGCTTTGATAAGCCCAAGGTTGCCTTCGTCAATCAGGTCAGGAAGGCTAAGACCTTGATTTTGGTACTGTTTTGCTACCGAAACCACGAAGCGGAGATTGGCTTTCACCAATTTCTCCAATGCGACTCTGTCTCCATTTCGGATTCTACGAGCCAATTCTACTTCTTCATCAACTGGAATCAGCGGTTCGCGACCAATCTCCTGCAAGTACTTGTCAAGCGAAGCCGATTCGCGGTTGGTGATAGATTTTGTGATTTTTAACTGACGCATGTAGTACAGTTAATAATTAATAGTTAATAGTTAATATCATAAGGCAATATGCCTTGTGATCCGGTCGGGATTCGAACCCGAGACCCACAGCTTAGAAGGCTGTTGCTCTATCCAGCTGAGCTACCAGACCTCGTCGGAATGCGCTTGTCGCATGAACGACGCCTTGTTGGCGTCCTTGGGGCGACCGCGATTCCTCCTCTTAACCCAAACTCGCGAAGTTTGGGTTAGTTCGCGACCTAAAGGTCGCAATGGATTAGCCTTTCGGCCTTTCAAAGAACATGCGCTTGTCGCATGAACGACGCCTCGCGTTCGGCAATCTCGCGCTATGACTGTCGCTATGCGACATTGGGCGCTCGATGCCTCCGCTCTTACCTCGAAGCCATGTGCTTCTCGGTATTTTTTTGCGGTGACTACGCACGAAATTACCCATGCAGGCACACAAAATGGTGCCTACAAAGGCAATTTGGATGCAAAAGTACTGCTTTTTTTTGACTTATGCAAATGTTTTTGCAAAAAACTGCAAAATTATTACAAAAGTTCTTCAAAAAGCTTTTGCAAGTCAGGTTTGCGAATGGCACCTACTTGACGATGAACTAACTCGCCATTCTTGAAGAAAAGAATGGTAGGAATGTTCATGATGCCATATGCAGCGCAGGTGTCGTCGTTCTCATCGACATTCACTTTGCCTGCAATGATACGGCCTTCGTACTCTGCTGCCAATTCATCAAAAATAGGAGCAATCATCTTGCATGGACCACACCAAGGTGCCCAAAAATCTACTACGAGGGGTTTGCCCTCAGCCAACAACTCTTGGAAGTTAGCATCTGTAATCTCTTTTGCCATAATCTGTTATATTTTTATTATTTTATTTTCTATTTCGCCTGCCAATAATTTATCGGTTAGCGGATCTTCAATCAATGTTTGTATAGCTCGTTTGAGCGGTCGTGCGCCATATTGTCGGTCGCGCGACAAGCGCAGAATCTCCTCGCGAGTAGCGTCGGTGAGTTCTAAGGTGTAACCCATTGTTTCTAAGCGCACCTGCAATGGGCGAAGTTCTTGCGACAATATCTGTGCCAAATCCTCATCTTTGAGCGGGTGGAAGACAATAATGTTGTCTAAACGATTCACAAACTCGGGTGGGAAAGTGCGTTGTAGTGCTTTGTTGAGCATGCGCTCGGTGGCTTTATCGTCCAGACTATCAGCGCCAAAGCCAATGCCAGAGCCAAACTCGCTGAGTTGGCGCGTACCCACATTGCTGGTAAGAATGATAATCGTGTTTTTGAAGTTCACGATATGTCCCTGACGATCTGTCAGGCGTCCTTCGTCCATGACTTGCAGCAGCACATTGAAGATGTCGGGGTGTGCCTTCTCAATCTCATCAAATAGCACAATCGAATACGGTCTGCGTCGTACTGCCTCGGTGAGTTTACCTCCGTCTTCATGTGCTACATATCCAGGAGGTGCGCCTACGAGCAGGCTGACGGTATGCTTCTCCATATACTCTGACATGTCGAAACGAATAATGGCATCGCGGCTGCCGAACATCTCTTCGGCGAGGCATTGTGCCAAGTGCGTCTTGCCGACACCTGTCGGACCGAGTAGGAAGAAAGTGCCTATAGGTTTGCGTGGGTCGCGTAGTCCCATGCGCGAGCGTTGGATGGCTTTGACTACTTTTTGCACAGCATCGTCTTGTCCGATTACGCGTTGTTGTAGTTTTGCAGCCATTTGGCGCAATTGTTCGCCTTCGGCTTGTGCTACGCGCTGTACGGGTACGCCCGACATCTGACTGACCACACGCGCCACATCGGCTTCGGTAATCTCTTGCCTCTCAGCTCTAACCTCTAATCTATCACCTTTCCAAGCACCCACTTCGTCCATAGCGTCGATGGCTTTGTCGGGGAACTGGCGGTCGGTGATATATCTATCAGTAAGGTTTACGCACGCGCGCAAGGCTTCTTGGGTGTATTGCACATGGTGGAACTGTCCGTAGGTTTCGCTCAGGCGGGTGAGGATAGTATAGGTCTCGTCGGTGGTGGTGGGTTGTACGGTCACTTTTTGGAAGCGGCGTTCGAGCGCACCATCTTTCTCGATACTGGTTCGGTATTCGTTGACGGTGGTGGCACCAATACATTGTACCTCGCCACGCGCCAGTGAGGGCTTGAGTATATTGGCGGCGTCCAATGAGCCCTGTGCGTTGCCTGCGCCCATAAGGGTGTGTATCTCGTCGATGAAGAGGATGACTTCAGGGTGCTGATTCAGCTCTTTAATGACGGTCTTGATGCGCTCTTCAAACTGACCGCGATAGGTGGTGCCAGCCACCATGGATGCGATGTCTAAGGAAATGATGCGTTTGTTTTGCAAGGCAGGAATCTCATTGTTGACAATACGCAATGCCAGTCCTTCTACGATAGCGGACTTACCTACACCGGGTTCGCCTATGAGAATAGGATTGTTTTTTTTGCGGCGGGAGAGGATTTGTGTCACGCGGTCAATCTCGATAGCTCTTCCTATGACAGGGTCCAGTTCGCCGTTTTTCGCCTGTGCGGTCAAGTCGCGACCATATTTGGTGAGCGCGGGTGTATCTGTCTTGCCTTTTTGTTTTTTCTCGCCGCCTAAGTCGGCGCCAAAAATATGAATGGTGGTTTCTCGTTCTGGCTGTTCTTCGTCTGTAGTCAATTCGCCTTGTGGTAAAAGGTCTGGCTTGGGGTAGAGTCGCTCCATGCACTCGTAGTCAATGCCATGCTCTTGTTCTAAGTACATGGCAGGGAAATTGATACGGTCGCGCAGGAGTGCCATCATCAGGTGCACTGATCCGCAGGTCTCTGCTTGGTAGGTGCGTGCTTCAATGCCCGTGAGGCGAATGATACGCTCGCTGGAGCGTGATAGTTTGTTGGTTTGTGTAGGCGTATCTTGCAGCAAGCGTTCATCGATTTTCTTTTTGAGTTCTATGGGGTTCATGCCCGCTTGCATGAGGAGTTCGAAGGCTTTGCCTGCGCCCAAACGCAAGATGCCTAACATCATGTGGTCGGGCAGAATCTCAGTATTGCCCAAGCGACCTGCTTCCTCGCAAGCGTAATTAATGATTGTATGTAAATTAGGTGTCTGTTGCATAAAATCGTTTATAGTTGAAAGTTTATAGTTTAAGGGCTGGGTTATTTGTAAAAGTGCCATGACAATCCCGCGCGGAACATGTCGGGTGCCATAGGGTAATTGGGCATACTAAAGTATTGTTTGTTCATAAATGACGCGTTGAAGTGTTGATATTGTGCAAATAGTTTGAGTCGAATGTGCTTGACATAGAAGTTGGCATAGACATTCATCACGGGGTAGTTGCCTACTTGTTCTTGGTTTTGTATGCAGAACTGTCCTAATGCGGGATTGAGCACAGGTGCATAGTATTTGGTGAAGAATCGCATGTCCACACCAATCTGCACATCCAATGCCTTGACCCAAGTGCCGTGATAATACAAGTTGTTGTACATCGTCAGAGCAGGTAATGGGAGGTAGGCGGATGAGGTGTGCTGATATACCACGCGGTTGTCCAGATTGACCCAAGGGGTGGTGAGGTTCAATTGTAAGTCCGCCGACAACAGTTGTATATTGCCATTCATTTGTTGGGGCAAGCCGTTCTCATCAAAATAGATATGCTGTGTGATGTTCTCAAAAGCTACTTTCAGTTTGGGTTTCACCCATTTGGTTGGATAAGCCACTTCGCCGCCTATATGGAAGCGGAGTGTTTTGTTGAAATCATTCTCCCACTGATAGTGGTTGCTGCGGTAGTGTTGCAGATAGAAGTCTGGTGTCTCGTTTTTGAAGTACGCATGGGCGGCTAATGTCATGGAGTCTTTGCCCAGACGGAAACCTGCATCCAGATGTCCGTTCACCTGAAACTCACCCAGTTTGTATCCTAATAGGCATACATTGCCATCAAAACCATAGTGTATGTGTTTGCCTCGGTTTTTGTACAATGCGCCACCGATGTATAGGTTATTGGTCCATTGTGTATGGCAGATAGAGTCATTGATGGTTGGAGGAGGAATAATGCTGTCGCGTAGTATATGTCGTTGTGTCTCGTTCATGGCATACACGATGGCGCCGAACTTCAACCATGTATTGAATTCCTCTTCAAAGGTTACGGACAATGTGTTTTTGATAGTCAGACATGCGGCGGTGTCGTTTGTGGCCACCGAATCGCGGTAAATATCCGAATAGAAGCCTTGATTGGCTCTTTTCTCGACATAGCGTTTGGTAGCATCTACCGTCTCAAACACATGTCGGAAGGTGGTTACTGGTACATATTCGATTTTTATGGAGTCTTTTTTTACCCACTTGCCTTCTTCATCTCGTTCGCGGTAGGTGACTTTGCGTTCGCGTTCCACGCAAATGCTGTAGTAGTGGTTGAGGTATCCCGACAGGTAGCGCAGTGCCGACATGCCTTGCATTTTTACGGGCATATCTTCTGGTTTGAGGCTTCCTTGTAGGTCGTTAGGATTGCTCAGACCTCCGTTCTCGAAGTTGCTTAGGGTGTTCCATGTGAAAGCTGCTTGCAGCGAATAGTGGTCGCCATTGTAGCTGCCAAAGACCGAACCAAAAACGGTTTTGCCTTCTTGGTTGGCAAACCGTCCATAGGAATTGAGATAGTCGATGGTCATGCCCAAGTTGGTGCGACGGCTCACATTGCCAGTGAACATGAAACTAATGTCGTTTTGGTCGAGGTTGGTGACGAAGCCTTTTTTGTAGCCTACGGAGGAGTAGGGGGTAGTAGTGTGGTAGAACTTTACATCTTGTGGTGTAAGGATGTAGGGTGCATAGGCATCGGCAAAAATGAAGTCTGCTTTGTGTTGTCTGTCGAAATAAATGCTCGATTGGGTAGGGGAGATAAGATTCGAGTTGGAGTTGTTGGAAATAGAATAGTTGTTGAGTACATCGCGCATGGGCAAGTGCATGTAGGAGGTGTCCACGGTAGGTACAGTGTCCGCAATACCTGTCCACGGGTCTAATTGCCAAGCGCGCATGATGGTGGGAACAGTTTTCTCCGCTGCATATGCGCTCACTACGCTGCATATAGCAAATATGCAGGTGCAAATGACATGTGATATGTATTGTCTATTCTTCAACTTCTGTTAGTGGTTTTAACCGATATTTCCCCAATTTATAATTGGGCTGCAAAGTTACTATAAAAAAAGCATATGTGCAAGAAAAAAAGCAGAAAGTTTATTTTCGGTATGCTTTTTAACCCTAATCTAATGACCGATTTGGGTTTAATATAAAAGAGCGCTCCGACTGGGAACGCTCTTTTGGTGTAGTTATGCAAGTGTTAGATTATTTTGCAGTTTTCTTTGCGCAAGTCTTCTTAGGTGCGTCTTTTTTAGCTTCCTTCTTGGCTTCTTTTTTGGCTTCCTTGAGTTGTTTCTCTAATTTCTCAATCTCCTTTTCTTGGTTTTGGATGGTCTTGAGAAGTTCGTTCAACTCTTCGTTCTCAATGGTAGTAGGGTATTGCTCCTCTACGCGTTGTAGGAAGTCAGAAAGGATATTCATATAGTTGATGAACGCATCGTATGCCGACTCAAACTGCGTTGCACCTTGGTCAATGTGATTCATGAAATGCATGTAATTGACATCTTGCAGGATAAGCCAGTCGTGTTTGAGTTGTTTATCCTTGCAGAGGTGTACACGCTCAGCTACGGCATAGAGTTTTTGAAGTGCCTCTTGTTGGAGGTCATTGCCATTGTAGGTGCTGAGGTCTTTTGCCTCGCCAGCCCATGTCAAAGGATAAGGTACAACAACAGCATCGTTGGCTGCGCATTTCTTAGCGACTTCGCTTGGAGTCATAAAGCCAATACCTTGTTCGAGAGCGAAGTATGGCAATGCTTTGAGGAAGTCGAAGATACCAGTGGTAGCAGGTTGGCGTAGCCCAAAAGTCTCGGCTCCCACCCAAATATTCACCACTTGCTCCTCTTCGGGCAACCCCGCAAGGGAGATGGCATATTGCTCGCCGTCTATTGGGAAATTGTGCCAAGTAGGGTCTGAGAAATGGAATGCCAATTCGTCGCTGAGATTGGTGTTGCGGAGCAATACCTTCAGTTTTGGCGCAGCACTGCTACTATATACATAATTAGGACTCTTCCAGCTGAGGATATGCTTTGCACCTTCGGTCATAACCGCCTTGAATCCGAGTTTGTGGAGCTGAATGGCAATCTCATCGGAGTATAGCAGTTCGGTGAGGAAGGCAGTGGTGGATTCCACTCCCAAGAGTTGTTGGAGCATTGTTTTTTGGCTGTGTAATTGCTCGACCGCTTCGGTGTCGCTATACACGCTTGCCAAGGAGTAGGCATATGGTGTAACAACGAACTCTACGCAATTGGTAGTTGCTAATTCTTTTAGCAAATCAATCATCTCTGGTGCATATTGCTCCAGCATCTCCAACATAATACCCGATACGCTCAATGCGCAATGGAATCGACCTTTGGAAAGGCGAATCATCTCTTGCAATGTCTTGCATAATGGTATATAGGAGTTGTTGATGAGTGATACAACATGATCTTCGGTCTGCATATCATCGTAGTAGTAATGATCTTGACCAATCTCAAAAAAGCGATAGCGTTTCAAGCTATAAGGCGCATGCATTTGGAAGCAAAAACAAATATTTTTCATGACTGTATGATTTTAATCGTTGAAAAAGTTTTAAGAGTTTGAAAAGTTTTAAGGATTAGTATCCGTTGATGACAAGGTCGTAGATACGGCGGACTTTGAGTCCCGCATCATACCACTTGATGTTGTTTACTTCGTTTCGACCGAGTTCGCGGAGCGACTTGTACATGGCAGGATACTTAACGATAGCGTAGATGGCATCAGCCATAGCATCAATATCCCAATAGTCGGTTTTGATGGCGTGTGAGAGGATCTCGGCGCAACCTGACTGGTGGGAGATAATTGATGGGCAGCCCACTTGCATTGCCTCCAATGGTGATATACCGAATGGCTCGCTCACGCTGGGCATGATATACACATCGGAGTCAGCCAACACCTCTTGTACTTGTCGCCCGCGCATGAAGCCTGGGAAGTGGAACTTATCCGCAATGCCGCGTTGTGCTACGAGGTCAATCATCTTGTTCATCATATCGCCGCTACCAGCCATGACGAAGCGGACTCCGTCGGTCTTCGCCAGCACGCGTGCTGCGGCTTCCACGAAGTACTCAGGACCTTTCTGCATGGTGATACGGCCGAGGAAAGTGACGAGTTTGTCCTTGCGGTCGTGCTTGATGAACTCCTCTGGGTTGGCGAGTGGCTCTACGGCGTTGTGCACGGTGCTCACTTTATGAGGAGGCTGGCCGTATTTCTCGATGACGGTGCGTCGTGTGAGTTCGCTCACGCACATGATATGGTCTGCCTCGTCCATACCGCGTTTTTCGATGGCATACACGGTGGGATTGACATTGCCGCGGCTGCGGTCGAAGTCGGTAGCGTGGACATGTATGACGAGTGGTTTGCCCGAAATTTGCTTAGCAAACACGCCCGAAGGGTAGGTTAGCCAGTCGTGGCTGTGAATGATGTCGAAGTCGAGTGCGTGTGCAAGGACGCTAGCCACTGCCTCGTAGTTGCCTATTTCCTCCAGCAGGTTGTCGGGATAGCGACCCGAAAAGCCCACACAGCCCAAATCATCGGTACCGATGCGCGAGTAATCGTAGTGGATATTGTTGCGCAGGTGGTAGTATTCTTCGGGTGACATTCTACCTTGCATGCGATGGCGAATATAGTCGTAGTCGTTGTCTTTCCACACGATAGGTACGCTGTTGGCACCTATAATCTTCAAGAAGGATTGGTCTTCATCTCCCCAAGGTTTAGGAATGACAAAGGTAATCTCCATGTCTTCTTGTTGTGCCATGCCTCGTGTAAGACCATAGCTTGCTGTTCCGAGTCCGCCTAAGATATGAGGAGGGAACTCCCAACCAAACATTAATGCTTTCATGATTCTTTCCTTTAACCTTTAATCTTTAACCTCTAAACTCTCCAATGTGTTGCACACATCAATAATGCTGGCAACACTTGGCGCATAACTCATGCCTCCGTGTCCTTTGAAAGGAGGGTTGCCGTCGTATAGTTCGTTGAGTGTGCCAATACATAGTTCGCTCATTTCAGCCTCGTAGCCCGTAAGCAATCGTCGAATGAAGTTCTCTCCTGAATGTTGATAGACTTTCAAGTAAGCAATAGCGTATGCAGCAATGGTCCATGGCCATACGGGTCCGTTGTGGAAATTGCGGTCTCGCTGCAATTGTCCGCCGATGTATTCGGGGCGGTAGTTGCCACTCTTAGGCGAAATGGTGCGAAGTCCTTTAGGGGTATATAACTCTTTTGTACAAATATCCACTACAGCTTTGCATTGGCGTCTATCAAGCGGTGAGAAAGGCAGGCTGGCAGCGATGATTTGGTTAGGACGCACCTCTTTGTTGTGGTACTCTCCGTCCACATAGTCGTCCAAATACATACCATTCCAGAAAGTCTTGATAAAACTATCTTTCGTGATTTCGGCTTGGTATTCCATGAGGTCTGCTATTTGCTCTTTTCCCATGCAGCGTTGAATGGCAGCCGTAAAGAGTCGTGCGTTGTACCACAGCGCATTGATTTCTACCACATAGCCTGTTCGTGGGGTGATAGGTCGTCCGTCTTCGATGGCGTTCATCCATGTGGCAGGTTGCTCGGTGCCATTCACCCACAAAAGCCCATTGTTGTGCAAGAAGAGGCGTGGGTGTTGTTGTCTGTGGATAAAGAGCATGATGTCTATAAGTCGGAGGGCAAGCGGTCTTAG
>JAZNRY010000071.1:0-19786 GCA_045590995.1 Paludibacteraceae bacterium
CGGTTGTTTGTATCTCAGAACCGTTGATGGAATAGTGCAATGTAGCACCTGCGACCGCAGACAATGTGGTACTGGTGCCTTTAGCAACTACGCCTTCACCTACAGAAACAGCAGGCACAGGTAATTGAGCGATATAATCTGCAATATAATTGATGTCATCTACATAAACCGTTGTTCCCGATGCTTCCACGCGTAAGCGTGCATGGGAATTAGCTACTTCTTCTGGTACAATAATTTGGAAATGTTTGAACTTGCCCGATAGGAATTCATCTTTGGCAATAGTACGAATACTAATCCAAGCGGATGCAGGTTCCCATACGGAGTCTGTAGCAGATAGCACTACTGTGCCCAATTGATAACTGATATCCAAAGACTGATTGCTGGATGTAGCATACAAACTGACAGCCACAGGGTGTACGATAGCGGGAGTGATTACTTCATCGGCATTGCGCATCAGCGCAAAGATAGGAGCACCCGATTTGGATATATAGCTGAGTGTTGTATTGCTTTTGGGATTACCTTCCCAGAGATTAACATCAGAGCAGTCGTTTTGTACCACATATCCCTTTCGAGTGCGAATGTATAGCGTAGCCACATCACTGGTTCCCATGTGTTCGGTAACAGCAATCGCTTTGACCGTATAATCAACCCCCGACTCTACTATAATGCTATTACCCGAAGCACTATTTACAGACGGTTCTGTGCCATCGGTGGTGTAGTAGAACACAGCCCCTTCGGTGAGGGAAGATAATTCTATATCTACGGTACTGGGTGCATAATATACTGTATCTGTGCCACTTGCCACATATTCTACAGCGGGGTCAATGGCAAAGGTAGGCGAGAAGGTTCGTCCGTTGTAGGAAGTCCATGCTATATTATATATACCCCATACCGATGTCTCTCCGCTAACAGTCTCAAGCGCAGTGATAGCGATGGTACTAACATTGGTTTGGTTGAGAGTAGCGGTAACAAGATATGACTTTTTGTTGCTTGGAATGTTCACAGTTACTTCTACCGAATAGTCGCCTGCCGATACACGGAAAGTGCGATCACCATAACCCGTGCCAGTACGCATACCTTTGACATAAAAGGAGATAGTGCCCACGCCATCTTCTGTTTGCTCGTTGGTAAGATTGCCATAGAGCCCGTTGCCTGACACACCTGCTGATACGGTAAGTGTGCGATAGCCACCAGTGGTGCAGTCAATGGCTCCTACAGCTTGCCATGGCATACCATTATCGCCAGTGAAAGAGATGTGGTCGGTGTATTCGTAGTAGTCTTTTGTTACATTGGCCAAGGACTCGGAACCCGCAGCCCACACGGAAATGCTTGCCAATAGTGCAAGAGCGATACTAAAAAACTTATTCATTGCATATAGTTTTACGGAGTTTAACGATACGAATAACGATGTACGCGAGAGCGCACAATAGCAGGAAGACTATTCCTTCTCCTACAGGTGTACCTGGGTCACCAATATCGCTATCTTCTCCTACTCGGCTTGGACCTGTAAGCGTATATCCAGTGCTACTATTACCAGTATCTGTACCATAGTCGCTTTCGCTGACAGGCGCAGTGGCTCCTACAGGCGTAATCTCCGAAGAGTATTCGCTGTGGGATGTGGTCATTGCACTGGTAGAGTGAAAAGATGATTGTGCTTGGCGTTGCTCTGTATTGGAATTAGAGTACAACTGTGCTTGGCACACAGGAGTGCCAAGCCACAGTAAAACGGTGAGCAACCAACAAATGCGGGAAAGATAAGTGATTGTATTCATTGTTGTAGTCATTTTACGAGGTTAATATTTGAATTAGCGAATGATTGTTTTGTGTGTAAATTGTTGTTCTGTAGTAGTAATCACCACATTATATACGCCTGTATGAGGTGTTTGGAAAGTGATTATCTCTGGTACATTCGCTTGTTGATACAATACTCGTCCGAGTACATCGATGATTTGCACTTCGGCATTATCAGGTAGTTGTTGGATTACTATTTGTCCATCTACTATAGTGATAACAGGTGCGCCATCGGTGAGGTTGTTGATATCGGTTGTAGTTTTTTGCTTTCTGCGTATATCAAGACTATAGCCATTGATTAGTCCTGCTTGTTGAACTTGAACGATATAGTCAGCATATAGCAAGTTAGCTACGATTTCGCCATTGTACAAGAGATATACGGCTTCGGCATCGCTGAGTTGGCTTGCATAGTCGATGATACTGATTGTGTATTCATCGGTGTTAGGCAAGTAGATACCAAGTGGTATATTTTGTGCCAAATGGTCTGGTAATGCGTTGTATGCCATCATCTCGTTGTTGGTAGTGCGTGTAAAGAGTTGTGGTTTGTGAGCTGCTGCATACATTTTGGTAAGGTCGGCACCTATCTCATAATTCTCCGTGTAGCGGTTGTTGACCAACACGCCTGCGTTGTCGCTGAGCGACATTTCTGCATTTGCTACTTGCAGTTCTACCACAATGGTAGTTTGCTTGTTGCTTGCTGTGCGTGCAGCCAATTTATCCAATGTTCGTCCGCCCTTGCTATAAGTAAGAGTAATATCGTCGTGCGATAGTCCATCGGTTGGGTCAATCGCTTGTACGAAGAATGGCTTGAATGGGTACAATGTCGCCAATGCAGCCGACACTTGTGTATATGTGCGAGAGTTTCCACCATCTGGAATAGATACATAGACCGTAGAGGATGTTGCATAATCATCGCCTTGGCTACCCATCATAATACTTGCATTGTTGTTTGCTCCGCCTGTAGAAGAACTAAATTGGCTAATATATGGTAGAGCCGTGAAGTTCCAACCGCGGTGTCGTGGTTCGCATGTGAGATTATCTGCCCAGTTGGAGATGTAGGTAGTTTTGCTTTCGCCACTACCTTCTGAATACTCAGTGCTTTCTACAGGAGGGAAGTAGATGGATTTCATTTGTCCTGTCCACTCGGTTGTGAATAGACCGATGATATATCCTTGGTTAGCTTTCAAGGTTTCATTTGCACCTAACATCTTCCAGAATTTGGAAGTTTCTCCTGCTTCATAGGCATCGCCTGCTTGTTGGCGTGCTTGACCATCGTAGTACTTGATACCCCAATCGCCACCGCTTCCGTATTTACCCATAGACTTACCATTGAGTTGGTAGATGGATGATACCTTACAATCGTATGGCAATGAGAATGGATACCAATACATATCATCAATACGCTTGACATGGACAATTTCTTCTGCATGGATAGAACTTCCGTTGTTGTTGACGATAGCGTATCCTACTTCATCGTTCTTTGCATACATGTGCAACCCTGCCAATTGCATTTCAAGTCCTTCTGGGATTTTCAATCTACCTGTAGGATAAACCTGCATATTGCGGAATTCTTCTACACCACCATCCACATGGGTGAGTTTCGCTCCATCACGGATGACCACATCGCACTCGGCGCAGATTTCTGGAGTGAGGACATTTTCTGGTGTTGGTGTTACAAAATACTCCGAATCATCTGTTTCTGCATCGGTATCCACTACGATAGGCACTTTGTAGTCAATATATGCTTTTACATTATCAATCTCTTCGCCACCGACAGTTTCTGTAATATACACTTCAATGCGCAATGGGTGGCAATAGTATTGTGGCATATTGATAGGGCTGATTTGATATGATCCATCCGCTGCTTTAGTAGCTTCTATATAACCCATTTCATCGATAGGAGTCCATGCATTGTAGTAACCATCGTAGTCATATCCTCCGACGAAACTGAAGTTCTCGCACGAAACAGTAGATTGGTCGCCTGATACTGGCACATGTGCTCCGCGCCATTCGGTGTTGAGTGTCACCATATTGCCCACATTGTTTTGGATAGCTTTGTAACCAGACTTGACGGTCATCTTACGAATGAGCAAGCAGCGGTTGGTAGAAAGAACATATGGGCAAGAGGTGTATAATGTAGGATCTAAGTGCTCACCTATGCCTACCCAACCTTCGGCATCACCCTTTTCGTTTTTGCTATCACCACACGACCAAGTCCATGTGGTAGTAGCAGAGAAGTCAGGTTTGTTGTTGTTTTGGCGGGCACCGATGATATCCAACATCCACCACTTGTTGCCACCTTCATCGGTGTATTGGCGCCATGAGAGTTCATAAGGGTCGCCATTACTATCAAGTTCTACACTTTCCGTAGGTGGGTTGTCTGCATCGCCATCTATATCTTTACGAACGAGCAAGAGGGCATCATTACCAGAGAAAGATAGTGCAGGGTCACTGGAGGACATGGCTACCCAATTGGTCATATCCGCTTTGCTTTGTTCGCACTCGCCTACTTGGTCAGATGTGTAAACAATCAACTCCTCGTTAGGATAGATATATCCAGGTTCGATATTACCACATTTAGAGAGATCTAAACCATTGTCGATATTCCAACCTCCATCTTTTGTCTTGTCGCCAGTAGAACGCCATACATAGGTGTTAGCAAGAGAGATAGGATGGTTGGTTGGGTTGTAGATAGCCCAGAGTTTTTTGTGCATATATGCCTCGTAATATTTAGAGAAGAAAATCTCTTCGCCTAAATTCTCCTCGATTTCATCTTCGCCCTTCTCGCGACTAATAACGATATGTACATCATTGTCTTCACCTTGATTATGTTCGATATTCATGGATGTGCTGGTAATATCTACTACTTCCACATTAGGTTGGTTAGGATCTTTTCCTGCTGTTACAGTCCATGTGATGACACCTTCAGCAGGAGTGGACATGCCCTTTGTAGTGAAACTGATGATACATGTACCTGTAGTTCCACCCTCATCAGTAGTAAGCGGTGTGAATGTGAAGTTGACTACACCACCCTCTTTTGGCAGTTGAGTAGTCTTGAGTGTGATACGCTCGGTGCAACTATTGCTGATATAAATATCGCCATATACATCCTTCACAGTTAATGTCATAATGCCATTGACAGAACCACCTACTTGGCATGAAATCGCCACATCGTTAGGTGTGATGACTGGTGCACCTGCTTCTGTAGTTTGGAAAGTAATAGGGTTGGATGAACAACCAGCGGCATTTTGAATCACATAGGTGTATTCAGTATTACCGCTCAAGTCTGTGAGTGCGAGATTACCTGCATCACTGAGGTCTGCTATGTCAATAGAGAGGTATGGCTCATCGCTTTGACCGATAGAAGTGCAAACTAATGATACATCATCAAGGTAGAAATTGCGGAATGTTCCACTTGAAGCACCAATAGCAGGACATGCTGTGATTGTGGATGTCACTTCAAACTCATGGGTTAACTGTACATAAGTATTGTTGCTATATACTGTTACTGGAGTTGATACGGTATATACATGTTCAGAACCATTTTTTCCTGTAATAATACCCAATGAGAAATATTGCATTTTATCATCGTATCCGTTGGCAGTTGGCATTTTAACCCATGCACTCATGCGATAAGTACCTGGTGTGAGAGTTATATAGTCTGCGTACATGACTGACTGACCGTGGAAATTATTCAGCGTACTACCATCCGCAGTAACATATAGACTATAATTTCCGTCATGTGCTTCTGATGAACTGTTTTTGATTGTATATTGGTCAAACGAGTGTGCAGCACCTACTTCACCATTGTTGATACCATTGCTCCAACCAGCGTCGAGTGAACCAGTTTCAAAATCGCCATTGACGATGAGTTCACGGTTAACAACGCCATTCTTATAGAGGTGCAGTGTACCGCTCTTATCATCGCCAAAGTCAAGGGTAGTTCTCCAGTTGGCTTGTGCCGATTCATTGGTGATATTAGTAGCAGGCAATGCCATTGTACCAAAGCCCGCAGGGCAGTCGCTGGAAACGATATTGAGCACATAGTCGTTGCCCTCTGCATCAGTAATAGTGAGTGTACCTTCGGTGGTATTGGCATCGGTAAGCGTTAGTATGATAGAACCAGATACAACACCTGTGCCAGTAGTGTAAGAGATATTGCTGTAGTCCATGCCATAACCGCTGCTGATAATAGGAGTGATGTCGCAAGCAGGAACATTGGAACCTTTTACATAGACTGTAGTTTCTTCTCCACCGAGTACGGTTGTATAGTCAATTTCCGCTGTGCAAGCCTCGTCGCTGTAGAACTTAAGCGAAGGATCGCCGCTATAGGTCGTCACTGCAATCTCGTTGCTGGTGTTGCTGCTTCCATCCGTAACAGTGTAGTAGTAGGTGGTGTTGGCAGAAAGATTAGAAACCTCATAGTTTGTTCCTGTAACCGAATATGTACCTACAGAACTTGTAGCGACACTACTTATTTTAACAGTTTTGATATATGTCGTTTTTGATGCATTCAACGCTGAAATAGCAATTCGTGAAGTAGATGTTAAACCTGAAACTCGGAAGGAAACTTCTGTATAAGCAGGTATTGGTAACAATTCTGAAGTCCAACTATCTGTACTACTACCATTTATTGTAACCATATTTCCTGATTGTGGGAATGTGGTATTTGTAGGTTCTCCATCAATCACAAAACATTTAATTTTGTTGGCTGTATTATAACAATATGCTTCAATAGTAACCTCTATCTCTGTATTAGCAGTAACACCTGCTAACATCTTACCTATTTGAGGTGTGTATAAATATGCCCAAGAAGAGCCAGTTGATGAAACTTGGAAACCATATGTAGTATTCAAGTTATAGTCCATGTCACCTTTTAGACCATACAACCATTTAGCAGAATAATCGTTGGTGTATTTTTTCCAAACATTGAGAGAAGCATTTGTAATATCTTGATTTAATGCCTCTGTTTCTGCTTTTGTATATACATTTAATTTAGTTGCATCTCCAATCCAATTAGCGGTAAAGCCCGTTTGTGTGATTGGGCAAGCAGCGAGGGCGGTAGGAGCATCGCAGTTCTCGGAGTAAACGAAGTCCATGTGGCAGTCCATGTATGGTAAGCCATTTTGGTCTGTCATCACTTGGTTGGTATTCTCCCACGAAAGACGATAGGTGTGCCCCACTATCATATTTGAGCGGCAGGTAGAATTGAGAGTAATCTTTGCGACGCCACCGTCAGAACCTTCTCTTGAGAATGAGAGTGACTCGCCAGTATTGAGGTCTATCAATGTGAAATTGGTTTCGTTCAATTCGGAAGTCGTTGAGATTGCAGTACCATTCTTGTATAGTGAATGTGATAAATAAATTATTGGTTCGTAGGTGCTCGTTAAGTTCTCGCACAACACTTTAGGTGTAGTGGTTGTGAATGCATAACTTCCTCCGTCAAATTCTTGCAATGCCAAACTATGCAATGTGATTTGCACGCCTACATACTGAGGATCACCTTTACCATTATCAACAAATGATGCACCGTCAGAAATGAATTGTAATACTGCTTCGTGTACGCCCTCCGTTGCATCTTCGGCCGCCATAGAAACAGTAACCACACCTTCTGGAGTAATGGATGCTTGTATATTGGAGTTGGTCCTTTGTTCAGCAACACTGACGCTCAATGGATTCCACAAGTCACTGATAGTTATGCTCTTGCTGTTGTCGCTAAACGCTTGTCCTGCTGTGCCTGTATATTTCCATGGTGTCTCTCCACGATCAATAGTAGGATTAGGAACAACGAATGAGCCTGTTTCTTGGCAAGCAGTGCCTGTTGTTACTTTCGCGCGAATATATACGGTTTGTCCGCGATAAGTAGCCAATGGCAATTGTGCTTGCAATAGAGTTGCTTCTTCGCTATTGTTGCAATCTTTTATGAGTGTAACAGGCAAGTCAGTCCATGTGTTTTGATCCAAACTAATCTCATACGCCGTTGTACGGTCGTTCTTGAATTGTATAGTAGCATTCGTAGCATCAATTGCCATAACTGTTACTACAGGGGCAGCGTAGTATGTACAGGTTGTACCATTGATAGGCAACAGGTAGATAGACTTCTTGGTTGTTCCTGCTGTTGCATTATATTGTCCCACGCGGTTTGCACCACCTGCTGTAGTATATGCCAACACATTGGTCGTCAAACTGCTATGCACATGCATATTGTATTGTTTGGTATTCCAATCCACTACATCCAAGAACCATTTTTGTTTTTCAGATGCCGCGAACGATGCGTTTTGGATATTTGTATTATTACCATCGCTATCCACATTGGTACTTGAACCATATAGGTAGTAGTTGCCACCTAATGGCACAGACTTATAGCTCATCGTTTGTGGGTTGGTGTTCACATTGCCTGTTCGTGCTGCTGCTTGATATACCGCACGCGCTGGTACATCGCTTGCTACAGTAGGTGCTGTTGGGTTATCCACGCTGATAGGATATGGGGCAAAGGTTCCTAATCCCGAACAAGCATTACCCCATGGTGCCACCATGTCAGCTGGTACAGCAAACCAATCACCGCTACCGTTGGTAACTGCAATCACAAATTGCTCAGGTAGTGAGCGACCTTCCAATTCGTAGGTAGCTGTGCTGTAAATAGCAGAGCCATTATGGCGATATACTTCTACGGTCAATGTAGCTGTTTCCGTGGTATCGGCTTGCGTAGGTTTGTAAACAATACCAATATTACCCGTCCAATCTGCGGTGCTGATTGCACCATCTGTATTGAGGGTTAAGGCATTGTTAGAGGCGGTCTTAGGAGCGCCTTCACCCGTTACGCCACCTTTCTTGATTTGGAAAGCAGCGTTATTGGTGTATGCGCGGATACTTACATTGGCGTTATTGGCATTGGTGGTAAGGAATGTACCAGTGATGGTCAGTTCGGTTGCCGCCTCTACCCAAATGTCCTTTGCAGCAGTGATTTGTATTGGACCGCCAGTGATAGTCACATTCGCGGAACAAGTGCAAGTGCCTGTGAGATTGATAACCTGTTGTGTGCTACCGCACTTGAGTGTTAATGTACCTGCTACAGCACCTGTCTCACCTTCTTCAGCTTCGTAGCGCACATAGATTTGGTCGGTGACCTTTGTATCTGTACCGCCAGAGAGTGTTAGATTAGAAGTTTCAAAAGTTGTATTATCTGTACTGATAGTGAATTTTCCGCTACCGCTTGTGGTAGCAACAGTGGCAGTGATGCTATTGGCAGTTAGATAACGACTATTGATTTCTACTTCTTGGCTTGCACTATTCTGACCACATGTAGGCGTGAAAGTCAGTTCCTCCGCACTTACTTGCAGGATTGGGTTAGCAACGACATTGATGGTTGCGGAGCCAGTCTTTTGGCAGCCATAACTTGTTTCTGTGAAATTACCCGTTACGGTATAGGTACCTGCTTTGGTAGCGGTGAAATTGATGTTGTATGCTGTTGTCTTGTAGGTTACACCCAAAGCAGCCCAATCAAGACTTGCGCCATCAGCAGGAGAAACGGTTGGCTCATAGTAGCGACCATTTCCACCGCCCGATTGGCTAATGTTAACGGTTGTAGAAGCAGTGCCATCTATATTGAGTTCAAGACTTGCATCGGCAGGTGTAACTGTCACAACCGCAGGTGATTGACAGCAAGAGGTAATGAAAGAGGTGTAGTTTGCTGCACTGCCAGCAGACCATGTAATTTGAATTTCATTCAAATACATTGCACCAGAAGCAGAACGCATACCGATGTATTCGTAGTCGCCATTGATTGTGAGTTCAGTAGAAGTGCCACAAACAATAGTACCAAGAAGAGTACCTTGTGTGCTTGTACTATATAAATCGGTTACTGCTTCATAAGCAGAGTTTTTGCCATAAACATTCAAGGTACGACTATCACTGGTGTTTGAGTTCCACGACACAACCACTTTGGTTGCTTTTCCGCCTGAGGTGGTAGTGATGATACCTGAGTTATTATTGTTTGAGCGCAATTGGATTGATTCATTGCCACCTGCACTTTGTCCCGCATAAACAGCAGAAGAAGTTGCTGTTTTACCAGACCACGATGAATAATTTGTTCCACTAACACCAGTAAATTCACGATTAAGCACATCCACTTTCGTTGAAGTAGTACATTGTGTTCCAGCAGCGAAGACTGCGTGGAATTCGAGATTTGCATCACTGACTGTAGCAGAGGTAACGAGGTCGGGTTGTGTAGTTGTAGAACCATCTATTGTGGTTGTAGTCCAGCCAATGAAGTGAGGATAATTTTCTGTGTCACAACTTTCTGGGTCAGTAGCAGGGAATGTAACTGCATCGCCACTTTCCAAGTCAGTAGGTGGTTCATATGGACTACCATTGCTGTAGAAAGTAACAGTATAAACTTTTGTCCACTGCGCGGTATAGGTGAGGTCGGTAGTGACCATTGTGGTTGCAGGGTCAACGACAGCCGTACCATTGTGCCAACCATCAAAACGATAGCCCTCGCGCTCAACAATAGGTGCTGTAATTGATGCTCCATATTCTACACCACCAGAAGGTGATCCTGTGGCTCCTTCTGCTGCGTGGGTTCCTGCTGTTGTAACAGTACCACCATTCAAATCCCAAGTAAGGGTATATAAACAGATTTGCCATTGTGCAGTATAGGTTAGGTCTTTGTCAGGCATAGTGGTGGCTGGGGTGACAATACTTGTGCCATCATGCCAACCTTGGAAGGTATAACCTGTACGAGTAGGGTCAGTAGGTTTGGTGATTGCAGCACCATAATCCACAGCACCTGATGTATATGTACCAGTCAAGGCATTACCGCCATTAACATTCCATGTTAGTGTGTGTGTGTTGACTGTCCACTTCGCGTAGAGGGGGATGGAGGAAGTAACAGCAGTACTGAAATCATATGCGTTTGTACATCCAGCCTCTTTATACCAACCGCCGAAAGTGTAGCCAGTAGCAGTAGGAGCAGTAGGAGTGGTGGCAGTGCCACCTTCTGCAATACATTGGTCTTCAGGAGCAGTGCCATGACCTTGCACATCAAAGGTTACCAAGTAATTAGGAGTAAAGGTAGTCCAATAACCATTGGACTTATTATAGTCATTAGCATCATGCCAATTATCTACATAAAACAAATTATCATTTCCTAATGTTAAATCTACCGTTTGGTTCCATACATTTTCCCATGGATTACTAATATCATAATTATCTGTATTTCCTCGAATGAAAGTAACATTCGTTTGTGAGGCATCAATTTCGGCATAATAGATGTTACGGCTTGCGCAATCATCAATTTTAGTCATAAGTATATCTTCCGTTGAATTACCACCCCATGCATGAACGGCAAACTTTGGATCAGTACCCCATATATTTGGCTCTAAATATATGATTCGTTTGGATGGGTAGGTGACATCTAATTTGAGATTATTGCTCTCACCTTCAGAATAATCTAATGTAAATATGTACACGCCCGCTATGGTTGTCGTTATTTTAGTATTACCATAATTCGTTAGACCATAGACCCAATCTGTAGCATTAGCAGTAATTGTTCCACCATTGAAGAATTGAGTGCTACTACCAAAAATGCTGAATTCATAAGGAGTATATGCCTCTAACTCCATTGTTAGCACTGCTTCCCCTGTATTTGCATCATAAATGAATGGGTATGGAGTGCTCCATTCACCAAAACCTTTGATATGGTAAACATGGACTTTATATCCGTCATCTTGCGTATTTGTATTACTATAAGCAATGCAATCTCCATAACTTATAATACATCTAAACTTACCACAATGATCAACAACATTACATGAAGCATATTGAAGTTTTGTTTTATCAGAACTCTCATTATCATTTACATCTTGCCAATTAGAGCCATCCCAATATTGCCATGTGTATATGGCATCATCTGGGCATTCAATCTCATTCCCTTCAGAATCTTTCGCTGTCGCAGTAAGTAAGAATTCTTGTCCTTGTGTCAGTGCATATGCGCCAGATATAGAAATACTTGCCATAGCGCATTCCCATTGCGCATAGAGAGTAACTGAAGTACCATCGAGGTTAATAGCATCACCTTCATTGTAAGAAGTTCCTGTGCCATCTTCATTTGTAGTCCATTTAGAGAAGGTATAACCAGTGCGAGTAATAGTAGGCAGAGTTATGCTTGCTTCTTCGGTTGTTAATGTATAAGCACCATTATCTTCAGCCCAATTTCCATCGTCAATTGTACCGCCATTAGGGTTCAAAGTAACGGCCGTTTCGGTGGTACATGAGGTTGTATAGTCGGAGTAGGAAGAGCTACCATATGTAATCGATACATTATCTACATATCGAACAGCAGTTGTATTATAACAATGGAATCGAACATATAATTCAGTATTTCCATCAAAAGTTTGTGATTTACTTGTATATGAACCATTACTAAAACTATTCATTGCATATGTTGCAGCAGCCGACCAATTAGAATTATCCGTTGAGGTTTCAATGTATACATTGTAGTTACTATTGGTACTAGTTCGCTTAAATTGAAAAGAGAATTCTGTGACAGCGACTTTCTTGGTATAAGTAACATAAGTGTTGGCAGTATTAATTTTACCAGCATAACTACTACTAACGCCCTGACTTGCAGTGCGAGTAATACTATTATCAACAGTCCAATTTCCAGTAGATGTAGATTCCCAATCATAAGTATCAGTCGTTGAACCACTACCAGTTGCCGTTGCAAAAACAGCATAGAAAGTTGTATCGGCGTTGATAGCAGGCGAATTTTCTGCGGTAGTAAAGAGTACAGAAGGTTTATTGCCGTCTGTTACTTCTTGATTGCTCCATCCAACAAAAGTTTTGCCGCTACAATCCAAACTAGGTTCAGTAGGCAAAATTGTTACTTTACTACCTTCTGGTACAGAAATGGTTGGAGAACCTGTAGTGTAAGTTTCGCCATTTACTTTCCAATTCACATCATAAGAAGTTGTTGTACCCTCTGTTAATACAAGATTATCAATATTACGCACAGCAGTAGAACCTGAATAATAAATTCTCACATATACATTGGAGTAAGAACTTAAATCCGCTGTAAATTCAACCCAAGTACCTTTACTCATAGATGTTGCACTTTGCGTTTTTACATCAGTCCATGATGAACCATTAGTAGAGGTCTGTATATACCATGTAGATGATGTTGTATTAGTACTTTGCTTGGAAACATAACAACTTATTGACTTAGGAGAAGATATTTGGTTCTTCGTTTGGATACTTGCAGTAGCTTTACCACCAGTAGTGCCATAATACGAACCACCTTTAGCAGTAATAGAACCACTCTGTTGTGATGTCATATTAGTAAATGTCCAATCAGAATAAGTAGCAGTTCCACTTTCAAAATCAATACTTTTTTCTGCACTTGCAGTTCCAATATTGACGGTGAAAAGTACTAATAAAAAAGCGACAAATCGTATACCCTTAGTATACCTTTGCAATACTGTTAAAAGTTTGTTTGCCACTTGGGCAGAAATAGTAGATTGTTTCATAATTATATGAATTTGTTGTTAATATGCGTTGTTTTTACTGCTGCGACATTGGTAAGACATAGATGTGACATAAATGTCCTATGGATGTCCTATAGTGGTCGCCTAATGGTCGCGAAACAGATAAGTAGTTTTTGTTATATATCATATCAATAGTTAATAAAGTATATTTTTAGTCGCCACGGCGACTGTAAAGCATATTTGAGCGTTCTATGAACGCAAAGTGATCTTTGAAATCTTGACATAATTTGGATTATAACAAACGAAATAGAGCCATATAGCCCTATTTCATTTGGATTGAACGGAAAGTTCGGTATGCGGTTACAGGCAATACTCCAATCGTTTTGCAAAACGCTGCTGTTCTGCTGGAGTAATGTGGCAAAGCGTTGCCTCTTTACGCCAATCACGGACAGCATCTTTCACCTCGTTGATGATTTGCGATGCCACTTCTTCAGATAACAAGTAGTGTCCCGAAGCGCGCTGCAACTCCATAAGCGAAGAATCGCAGGAACAATCAGAAATCAGCAAACTCTGAGTCAGCATGTTCGTGGGATTAATATCATATGCTGGCGAAAGTGTCCAACCATTGGATGTCAGAACAAAAGCATGATTGCGGAAGTGATCATCATGATTGCCTATGCAAATGGAGAAAGCCACTCGACGGTACAATTCTTTGAGATTCTTATCCGCCTCAGCAATACCCATGCCACTGACAATCGTATCCACAATGTCCAAATAGCCATTCCCCGAAGAGGCATCTGCGCCATCCTGAAGATTGGTGAGCGTCATCGCGGATACGGTATGCACACGATTAGTTCCTATTCGGTCAAAGCGTTTGGATAGCAATACATGATGAGAGAAACCCGAGATAGCCATAAGCTTGGTTTCAGCAACCTGTATGCCCGCTTTTTTTGCTAACTGATGAGCAAAATGTTCCCAAAGAGCCACATCGTAGTCGTCATGAATGGATGGTACTTTGGCGATATATAACATGCCATTTTCATCCATCATATTCGCTTTCGGACGCGCTCCACCCAAGGACGAACCTTGGCGTAGCAGATTAGTAACCCATTGAATGTTATCTGGTTTCGCTTCGTATGCTTGCGCTATCCGTGTAAAATCGCGGAGCGATGTGAGTGGTGGAACGGACATTGCACCATCGGAGGTGCCGATAAAATCCTTCTCGCCTGCGATGCGAAATCTAAACGCTCCCATACGAGAATAGTCATCCAACTGAAGCAGATAATCAAAATCACTGAATGTTCGAGGAATTCTATTCTCAGCTTGAGCCACAATCTGCTCGCGTTTATCAATCAAACGCCGTCCCCAACGGTCAGGCAAGGCATCTGTGAAACAACCAAATAGGCGCTTTGTTGCATGCTGCCAACCTGTATGAGATTGCAAATCACCACTCAAGGATAAGTGCGGATGATTAGTAAGCCACGCAGCATCATACCTAAAGTGGTATGTTGCATTACCTCTCAATTGTTCGTAGGTAAGGCTGCCGACCAATTCTAATTGGGCATCGTGTTCAAGATATACTTCAATCT
The DNA here is from genome assembly GCA_045590995.1 of Paludibacteraceae bacterium. Taxonomy (GTDB): domain Bacteria; phylum Bacteroidota; class Bacteroidia; order Bacteroidales; family Paludibacteraceae; genus Colicola. The sequence continues at coordinate 14,864 of JAZNRY010000071.1, forward strand.
CTTGCATAGTCTATCGTTTGGATGATGCGCGTTGGCGTTTTTTTAGAGATAGATCTTGCAATTCACGACCGATAGTATCTTGCTGCGCAATCAATAGGATGTCCTCGTCTAAGTTCAAGGCAAACAGAATACGCAAATAAGTGCCTATCGCTACGGAAGGCGTGCCTTTTTCAACACGCATAACTGTCAACTCCGAACAACCTGCACGGTCAGCAATTTGCGCAATGCTAATATCACGACGCAAACGAGCTAAACGAATCTGTTCGCCTACAATGGCTAAGTTTTTTTGAGCTCTCCGTGGCAGAAGAGTACTTTGTGTGGACTTGCTCATAATCACATGTAATATATCATATAATAACACAAACAATGCGTAAGCTGTATTATATGATAGTTATTTCGGCTGCAAAGATACTGCTTTTTTTTGAATTGTGCAAGAAAGTGCGCCTAAAAAGTGTGATATTTTGCAAAAAGTGCGCCTAAAAAGTGTGATACTTTACAAAAAGTGCGCCTAAAAAGTGTAAAATCCAAATATGTCAATATGTCAAAGAACGCATTTACGGCAGAGCCGTTATATTTCAACGCCCATTGGGGCTATTGATGTGCTAATAATTAAAACATTAAAGATATGATGACAAATCTACAATCTTCTGCCTTCGTGGCAAAAACAACTCAACTACTATCGAGCGTGGCACGCCTCCGCCTCCTGCTCGTGATGTTCCTAACCCTTACCGTCAGTGCAAATGCGTGGGCAGAGTCTACACCAGGTACTGGATATACATTGGTTACAGATATTTCCTCTTTATCAACGAATGATAAGGTAATTTTATTCTGTAATCAAAATGGAGAAGGTGTAAGTGGTTACAATGAAAATAAAGACGCAACTGTATCCACGACCGCAGCAAGTTGGATAGAATATTTGGTAACTAAAAGTACAAATAGTTTTACGTTGAAAGATGGTAATAAAAATAAATATATAGCTAATCCAGGAGGTAACGAATTTAAGTATGGAGATTCTGGTGGTGCGTGTACGCTCGGTTCAGATGGATTATTAATTTGTAATAGTCGTAATTTGATGAAGAACGGAAATAATTATCGTTTTTATGCAACAACTCAAAGTTATACAAATCGGTTCTATGTATATAAAGTTGCCGTCTCTTACGCTATTACTGCTCAATCAAATAACACTACTTACGGTACAGTTTCTTTAAGTGGTACAACTATCACTGCTTCCCCTAAAACAGGTTATCGTATTAGTACCTCCAGTCCTTTTTCCATATCGCCTTCAGGTTCTGCTACTGTAACTCAAAACGGAAACACATTCGCAGTAACACCTACAGCGGACTGTACTATAACCATCAACTTCGAGGCTATCCCTAAATACACCGTCACCCTCAATGCAGGTCCTGGCACTTGTGCTGCATCCGTAACAGAAACCTCTGCTGGTGCGGGTGTTACATTGCCTGAACCTACATTGGATTGTGGTGATTGGGAGTTCGCTGGCTGGAAAACAACTTCCGCAGTTGCTACAGAAACAACTACAAAACCAACCCTTATCGCTGCTGGTACATACAAACCAGCAAGCAATATCACCCTTTACGCTGTTTATCAAAGAACAGAAGGCGGAGGCGGAACATCATATCAATTCCAAAAAGTAACTGCACTATCGCAGATAAAGGCTGGTGGTACATTCATTATTACCAATGGTAGCTATTATCTACCAAACGCCCAAGCTTCTTCAAGTGGACCAGTAAAGGCTAATATGGTTGCTGTTACTAATGGAGTTGTAACTGGCGCCGTAACTGATGCTATGAAATGGACCTTTTCTGCAGCAGATGCTAATGGAAAAATAACTATCAAAAGTGCCGCAAATTCAAATTATTACTTATACACAACCAATAGTAATGGTGGTTTGCGTGTTAACAATACATCAGACACTTGGACATTTGAAGAATATACTGTTTCTAATATTTTAGGTTTTGCAATGAAATCTACTTCCAATAGTAGATATTGTGCAGTATATACAGACGGAAGCGACTGGCGTTCATACACAACTAAAAATGCTGCAAATTACAAAACAAACTCTGGTCGTCTTGATTTGTACAAATATACGGAAATTTCTTCTAACACCACCTACTACCATTCTACTCCCGATTGCGCCACCGAAACGGCCGTTTATTTGATACCAAAAAACAGTGATTTTTGGATGGCTTATCTTCGGCTTATCTTCGGCGCATCTTCGGCTGCAAGTGTTGCCCTGCCGTAGCTTCGCATACCACTCGATTACCAATAGCTACATCAAGCCACCCCCCCCTATCCCAATCCTTATCAAGAGGCATACCATCATGTACGGAGTGGTAACGAGGTGGTGACGATGGATAACCGACACCTCAAAAATAGATTTTCATCATATCAATATGTCAAAGATCACTTTTATGCGGCAAAGCCGCTATTGTGAGCAGAGGTCAAACCAATGACCTGTGCCTTCTTCTCGGCACCCTTTTAGGGTGGTGTTTTTATCTAATATCTTGTTTATTATCGTTGTAATTATTACAATCCACAACAGCAATGCTAAGGTGTTATATTTTTCGGTTTTATGCTACTATCCTACAGAACAAGTCTTTGCTCAATACGATTTTTTAATGTATCCAACTATGTAACATGATTCGATATTGCTTGCGATTGTTCCCGTATTAATAATTATGCTATTGTTTTTGTGATTTATTCTTTTTTGGGGTATTATGATATGTATTTTGGTCTATGTTTGATAAAAAACGTGTCAAAACGAGATATATAAATAGAAATGTCAAAAAGGATTGACAAATTGTTACCATAATCGCACCAGTAGATGTAGGTGTAATGTCTCCAAAACCTAATGTGCCAGCCACAACAAAACTATAGTAAAAAGCATGTAGCGAATCAAATGTTTCAGCATTTACTCCATCAAAAGAATCGGCACCCATGTATAAATATACAAAACCAAAATATGCTATAATTTGAATATAATTGATAAACAAACACATGATTGATCTTAAATACGAACCAGGTTCTGCGTATTCTGGTCTAAGTACGACAAGATTAATCAAATAAGAAATTGTTCCAATTGTAAAATAAGAACAAACAATTAACGCTAATGTTGATTCATGCCAATCACAGATTAGAGCACACAAAGGTAATAGTAAGTTAATTATAGTATATGCGTCCATTGCTAATTTTCTACCATACCATTTGCCACATTTCCCCATAACCCATCGTATGTAGAGAGTGGGGAAAAGGTATGTTGATAACGCACATATTAAGCGTACAATCCTTTCTATCCCAAAGTCAGGATATTTCTCACCTTTCCACATTTGTTGGATTTGTTGGTGTTGCTTGCTTAACGCAGAACTAACACGAGTTTGTCCTTGTTTCTCTCCTCCTAATACAAGGTGACGAATAAAGTTTTTAATCTTCTCTAATCCCATTTTATTCAGTATTTTATATTATTCTTGCTCGTTTTAAACTCTCTAATACTTCCCATGCTATTTGGCGGATGGAAACATATACAGGGTTCTGGTTGAAGACCGCTACTTGACCATCAATAATAAATTGCAGTGCTGTGGGCTCACGGAAACAACTATATTTTAAAGGTATCTTTTTATCTAAATGTGCACCACCATCTTTGTCTGCAACGATGTTGATACAATCCTCACGAGATAATTCAAACATTTGATCCTTAAAGACAATAGCCGTGTACCAGTCATCGAAAGATTGCCTATTAGCGTTTCGATTTCTATCCAACAATGGTTGGTAATCCAAACTAAGACCATTTGCACCATTGGTAACTAGTTTACTCAACAAACCACCATATACATTTTGTGCAATAAAGGTATGATTACATATATTATCGCCAAATGTCCAAAACGAAAACGAAGCTTCTGGAGCACGTGTATCAACAAATGAAATAGAATCTTGTCCCAATTGATGCAAAACAGATTTTGTATCTCCTTTGGTTTTTAATAATGTACGCAGCAGCACAGCAACAAGCACAATGGCAAAGGTGTTCCCATTGTCATAATCATCACATAAATGTTGTAAGTAGGTGATTACCTCGTATCCAAGTTGTTGTATTTCCTCTTGTGTACGTTCGATGTTTTTTATGTGGTTTTGCTGTGTCATTTATTTTGTTCCTCGTTTTTCTGTTTTGGTCAACCAGTGCTCTTTTTCCCTTTCGGGGGGCGACTACAATTTTTCCAAACGATTTAATTCTAATTTGAGATTTTTTATGCGTTGTTTAATTTGTTCTGTCGTTGGCAGTAATTCTGTTATCTTTATACCACTATATGTTGCTACGCTTAATGGCGATTGTAACCCTTCAAAAGACCATCTTACCTCCGTTTCATCCATATCGCTGCAAATCAATAGTCCTACCGTAGGGTTATCTTCTTCTTGTCGAATAAGGTTATTAACTGCACTAACATAAAAATTGAGTTTGCTTACAAATTCTGGCTCAAAAGGCTTTGCTTTTAACTCCACTACCACATAACAATGCGCTCTAATATGATAAAAAAGCAAATCTATCTTTCTTGTCTTGCCCGCGATAACCAATTCGCGCTGTCTTCCCATAAAAGCAAATCCATTGCCTAATTCTAACAACATTTGAGTGATATTGTTAGACAATGCTTTTTCTAATTCTAGTTCATCATAAGTAGCATGCTCTACTTCTGCCCAACTGAAATCATAATTTGCTTTTACGATCTCTTGCAACAGAGCCGACTGAGGTGTAATGAGTGTTGTTGCAAAATTATTGGGTGCAGGTGTTTGTGTGTGATAGATATCAGCTTTTATTGCTCGTTTTAACCCTTCTCGGCTCCAATTGTTTTCAATTGTTTTAAGCACATAAAACAATGCTTCCTCTATATCCTTGCATTGCTGAATGATGGTTAT
>JAZNRY010000072.1:0-7245 GCA_045590995.1 Paludibacteraceae bacterium
CTTCCTAAGCCCGCTTGGCCTCCCGACTTGAATGTGGTGCCTTTTTCTGATGTTTGGAAACATATTTTTCCACCACTTCCTTCTACGATATTCTTTGAAATAGGCAATCCAAGACCTGCTCCTGTATTCTTGGTTGTAAAGTTGGGTACAAAGACTTTCTCTTGCATTTCCACTGGAATACCTGGTCCGTTGTCGGAGAAGGAAATTTTTATCCATTGTTTGTCAGGATTGAGTTCTTCCAGTTCTATGGTCTTCTTATTGGCATTTTTCAGAATGATAATAATATCGCTATCGGGGCGTCCTTCCATAGCTTGGAAAGCATTGCGCACAATATTCGTAAACACTTGCGTAATCTGCTCAGCATCCGCTATAGCCATCACGCCATTGTCGGGACCCACATAGCGAATAGGAATATTAGACGGATTATTACGCATCATGGTGATGAAAGATGTGAGTTTTGCTGCCACATCCAATTCAGTAGGATTAACCTCGGGCATCTTAGCAAACGATGAGAACGATTGGGCAATGTGGCTTAGATTGTCTATTTGGTCAATCAGCAACTGTGTAGAGCGGTCAAAATACGCATCAAACCGTTCAGAGCCTTTGGTACGCTGCAATTGCTGCAAAGTTAGTTTCATGGGAGTAAGCGGATTATTGATTTCATGTGCCACTTGCCGTGCCATTGTTCGCCAAGCCATCTCGCGTTCGGAACTTGCCAAGCGTTCGGTGGATTCAGCCAGAGCATCCATCATCTGGTTGTAGTGCATCACAATCTCCCCTACCTCATCGGAATAAGCGTAATCTATATGTTGGTTATTTCCTCCCTTACGATTCTTTTTGAGTTGCGCATTCACCATGCTCAGAGAGGAAGTAATCATATGTGAAATCACCCATACAACAAGAATAGACACCAACAACAAAGATATATACAAAGGCAACAACTTAACCATGAAATTCTCAACATGGGCAGTCATCTCACTCTGAGAAATAAAACGAGGAAGTGCGATATAGCCAATCTTAGTATAATTGCCATTGATAAACTCAGTATATGCAGACAAATGGCGCACATTGCCCAAATTCTCATATTGCACCATGCTTGTATTGTCACCGAAGAATGGTTCTGGAGCCAAATGCTTGGGAAGCAAGCCATACTCAAACAATTGCGGAGCCGACGAACCAATCAACCTACCATGCAAGTCATAGACATGTATATCGGTTTCGTAGGCAAAACTCATATCGCGCAAATCAATGTTCAGTGCCGCCGTATTCGCAGAGGAGAGATCCATATCCCAGAAATACATATTCTGCAATGCCATCTGCACATAGTGCGCTTTTTTGGTCAAGCGTAATTGCTGCGTTTCGATAAAAATATGGCGTATGTACTCTGTTGACAGCATGAAAATAGATAAGAGAATCACCAACACCAATGGTGTGAGTACCATTTGGAATTTACCCCCTAAACGCATTCTGCGAAATCCGCGATACTTGACCAAACTAAGAATAGCCACAAACAGCAGCAAGCCGATGAGTACACCCGTTATCACATAGTACATTCGCAACTTGAACTTAGCCGAGCTCTGCTCTTGCTGGTCCTCTGCAAGAATAGAATAATAGGAGAAATTCTCAATGGCATGCGATAGTCCTTTGGATGCAACCGCAACTTCAGCACCCACCAACGAGAACAAATAAGCCCCATCGTAGGAATAAACGGGCAAACTATTGTCTGTACTCTGATACGGTGTGAGTTGCCATTGCTCATCCCCATAGAAAGGCGCAATAAAACTATTATGCAACAGCGTATTGGTAACCAAATAGTTATACTTTATTGGCACAACGACAACCACCTGAAAATTACCCAACTGCTTGCGATAGCAGACTCCTTGTGCATTGTCCCACTGCTCAAAATGCCATTGATTGTAAACCAACTCGCGCGTGCGCTCTGAAGGACTCAGCCAAGCATTCGACCAGAAAACTAATTGGTTTCCCGAATAGATATAAAACAGTATGCTTTTATCCTTTTGCGTGTAATACCAAATGGAATCAAAATTATTTGCCTCTATCGCTCGACACAGATGTCCAGTTATCTCTTCCGCCCGCTGCTGCTGTAAATGCAGTGTACGCTGCAAAGACTTGCTCTCAATACCAATGTGATGACAACCACCTACTAATAGCAAACAGCAAGCGAACAAGAAACATATTACAATTTTTCGTTTCACGCAGCAAAATTACAAAAAATCTGTGATATGAACAACTATTTTTGCACATATTCATTTTTTTTTGTAATTTTGCAGCGTAAATTGTAAATCGTAAATCACAAATGGTAAATATCTTTACATCTTTATTACTGGGTTTCTTGATGATTCTTGACCCATGCACACTCTTCACGAGTATTGCTGCCATTGGGTATATTGATAAGGAAATCAACAACCGCCGCAAGGTGCTGCTCAACGGACTGATGTTCGTGTTGGGTAAATTGGCTACCTATACGCTCTTGGCGATACCCTTTATTATGGGAGCGCGCACGGAAGGCATCAAACATTTCTTGCATCATTGGGGCGAGCCGATGCTGGCGGCGTTTATGCTCATTTGTGGTGTGCTACTACTCTTCACAGGTCATCATCACCACGAGCACGATCACGGCATGAGCAAATGGCTGAAGAGTGTAGATAGCCAGAGTAGCGGTTTTTGGTCGTTTATGTTGGGTATCTTCTTTGCCATTGCATTCTGCCCCCACCGATTGGTGTATTTCTTCACGATGATTGACATTGCCATTACCCTACCCTTCTCATGGAACTGGCTATTGCCTGTAGTTTTTGGTTTGGGAACGGGATTGCCAATCATGATTATTGCATGGCTGATCTCATATAGTGCCGTATCCATCAACACGCTCACAAGCAAACTCCATGCTGTGGAGAAATGGGTGCGCTACATTTCGGCAGCGTTGTTTATAGGCTTTGGAGTCTATCTGTGCGTGCATATCTTCTCTCACGGACACGACCATGAATGTGGGCATGAATGCGGTCATGAACATTGTGAGGCGCAAAGTGCTAAATTAGAGGTTATAGACACCTTATGCGCATGAGTTCACCTAACTTCCGCTTCAAACAGTTCACCGTATGGCATGACCGATGTGCCATGAAAGTGGGCACCGATGGTGTCCTACTCGGCGCATGGTGTCCATTGCCTTCCCAAAAGCCTCATCGCGTGCGCGTGTTAGACATAGGTGTGGGGAGTGGATTGATTGCACTGATGTTGGCGCAACGATTACACCAAAGAGAAGACTTGTTCTCCGTTTTGGGAATAGATATAGATTGCGACGCGGTGGAGCAAAGTCACATCAACTTCCGCCAATCGCCATGGGCAGATAGTCTGACGAGCCAAGCATGTCGATTACAAGATATGCAAGCAGAACAAGCATTTGACTTGATTGTCAGCAACCCACCCTACTTTCAGGATAGTCTGAAGAACCCCAACGCACAGCGTGCCACGGCACGCCATACCGATACGCTGAGTTTTGCTGAACTGATTGCACATTCGGCACGATTATTGCAAGAAGATGGTATATTGGCATTGGTTTTACCCATCGAAGCGGAGCAAGAGATTTTGACCTTGGCAGCAGACCACGGATTACATCCCACACACATCACCTATGTGCATAGCAAACCTGGCAAACCAGCCAAACGCATCCTTATCGCCCTCTCGCCCATATCCGATAGCCGATGCCCGATGACCGAAACCATGTATATCGAATCGGAGAATACGCCCCGAAGCGATGAATACAAAGAACTGACCAAAGATTTTTATTTATAATCCATAACTAAACAAGAAACAATGAAACTCGGAGACAAAATGCCAGCATTTAGCGTAGCAGATCAAAATGGAAATATTGTTACCAACGAGCAGTTGGTGGGTAAGAAAACCGTCATTTACTTCTATCCTAAGGATAGCACTCCAGGTTGTACTGCGGAGGCGTGCAACTTGCGCGATAACTACCAGCGCTTTTTGGCGGAAGGGTATCAGGTGTATGGTGTGAGCAAAGATAGCCAGAAATCGCATCAGAACTTCATTGCCAAATACGAATTACCATTCCCATTGCTATCTGATCCATCGACAGAGATGATGCAATCTTTTGGCGCATGGGGCGAGAAGAAAATGTGCGGTAAGACCTGTGTTGGCACCTTGCGCAAGACATTTGTCTTTGACGAACAAGGCATTCTCACGCAACTCATCGAGAAGGTGGATACCAAGAACCACGCTGCGCAGTTGTTGGGGTAAAGAATTGTGAAGTACAAAAAAAGCCATCCCACGGATGGCTTTTTTTGTATTATAAGGACTTAAAAGGCCGTACAATCGTTTAAAGGATTACTCCTCGTTGGTCCAGTTGGTTGAGAGCATTCTCAAGTATGAGCGATAACGCCACTTAGCGTTCTCTTGAGCTGCGGCAAACAATTCGGCTGCCTCCTCAGGATATTGCTTAGCCACTGAAGCGAAACATGAAGCGGAACAGGCGTACCGAAATAGCGTCCGGGGGACGGTATGAGGAGTAAGTACGCCGCGCGAGTCCGAAGTAGCCCTCACCGCTACGAGGACATAGAACAACCTTATACGAACCCATCAAGAACTCCTCGAACCATATCACACTACAAGGGCATTGCGAGGAAGGCAAATCAATTTGCCGATATGGTGAGAGGAGAATTGAAAAGGGTGAGGCTGCTGTGGATAAAAGCAATACCCACAAACAAGAGGCAGCCGAAGCTCGGAGCGGACGCTCAAGAGAACGCACAAGGGGTTAGAAGATACCTACGCATGCGACAAGAAAGAACAATGAGGGATAATCCTCTATTAGGGACACACGCGACCATGCGCACGAGGATATGCAAAAAAGAGAGAAGTTACCTACAGGTAGCTTCTCTTCGTGTATACTCTCTATCCTCTCCGATATGCAGTCCGCAGATTTCTTTTCAAATAATCTTGATAAAATAAAGTTGTGAGCGGAGCGAACACCGTATTAAAAAGGGGAAAAGCAAAAAAAGAAAAGACCGTGAACGAAGTGCAACAATCATTCAAACGAAGTGATATAAGAACACCTTGTTGCAAATAGATAAATAAAAAAGTGCCTACAATGAGGCACCTGAAATTATTTATCTACCATTCGCATTATACAATATACTTCCCCATACAAGTCTCCCTCTATCGTATAAGGAGAACCATGGTGTATATCATTTTCTTGACCTAGTTTACTCATCCAACAATTGCTAATTCTGCTTTCTCGTGCAGCATGAGTCCACTCACCGGTATTGGGATCGTAATATAATGCCACCTTCACATATCCTTGCTCATGCTCCCAGGTATCACATTTCTCAAATCCTTTTTTTGCAAAAGCATCCACTAAACATGAAATATCTGATCCCTCCATCACTCCATCAGGCCACCACGAAACTGCGTCAAGTTCTGGAAGATACATTCCTTTGGGAGGTTGCATCCAACGATTATTATACATTTGATATGCCCATGCTATACAATTATAATTTGATGTTTCTGGGCTCGTGATATCAAATTTATCATCATTTGCAAGATTTGGAAATAAATTTATGACAGCTCTTTTATCCATAATTTACATGCCTCAGAAATAGTAAGATTACTATTATTAGAGATTTTTTTACCATAGATAAAGTTTAAAGCCCAAACTAGAGTTGATGGCCTTTGCTGTATTTCTGCGATAATCAGAGGGGTTGCCACCTCTCCCATGCTGACAATTGCCTTAAAGTCTTCATCTCCAATTATACGATATACGGATGATTGGAGTTTTGTCTTTTTCTCCCATCTTTGTAAATGCAATTGGAAGTGAAATTTTGCAGAAAAATAATCAGTTTCTCTTGCATCTACCAGTTGCATATATTGCATAGTCTTTTCACTATTGATCATATTATTACTATATGAATCAATATCCGAATATGCAAATGTTGGCACAGCAGCAATCATTCCAGCCGCAATTGTGATTGGCTTAAAAGCTTGTTTTACAGGAGTTAATTGCATAACTCTATTGTTTTATCAGTGATTGTATCAAAGAATATTTTGTTTCTAATGTTACGAAGATTCTCAAGACTATCGGAAATAGTATCTATATCAAATACTAATTTTTGTTTATCTAATACATCAATATCCAAAGTATAGAGATACTTTCCTTGCGATGCATTTTCAACATTATGGTTAACAATGGTATATATATCTGTCTGAGGAACATCCATCATCAGACGGAATCCATATTGGTTAAGAGGGTATGTTGTTTTACCTTCTTTAGAAGTAATGAGGGTATTAATATACTCCTCTGGATTATTAAAATCGTCAAGAGTAAAGCGATTTACAAAACGAATAGAAATTCGTGCTACCTCAGCATTCGCGAATAACGGAGATAATATCTTAAAATAATCTATTGCTTGTTTCTTAAAACTCTCCCAATCTATATAAGGGTTCTCGTCTATAAAAGTTATGGTGTCTTTAGAAATTTCAAGCTTAATTTTCTGTGACTTAGTATAGTAGATATAACTACCTATTTCTGCATTAGAAACACCACTTACTTTGGATTCTCCTAAGGGAATAGCAGTACGACCGAAATTCAATCCAACCTGAATATTATTGCGACGTATGGGCAATGTGTGTTTTAACTGAACATCGCACTGTTTAACAACATCCTCCATCTTAAAATTGGGGACATTATACTTCAATTGTGCTAACGCGACAACTATTGGAGAGTTATGAAGTGTTTGCCACATAATATACGCACTTTACCAAATTAGCGTGCAAAGTTAATACATTTTTTCGAATTGACCAAATAACCTTCAGGAAAAATGCATTTTTTTGCCATTTTTCTATAAATTGTTCACATTTTTGTATAAAATGGGCAAAAATCGTGCCAATAGGATAGCATACAAAACTTTTTCAAGGAAGGTGAATTGAATTATTGTTTGATACTGAGAAGTTGGATTATCTATAGTTGTGTTGTACATGATTGGGCGTGTATGGTGTGTATGTACGGCGGGAATGTATGGTGTGGGCGGAGGGTGTGATAGTATGCGCAGTAGCGTGCGTGATACATTATGTAAAAAGATATAGAAGTGATGGATGCTCTTTTCTTGTACAAGAAGGTTTGTTCCTTGTGTTTTATGATTATTTGTGGAAATTTGTTATTAATCAGCATGTTATGTTCGTGCTGTTTTATTGGTTGGTTTGAGCTATTGTATAAAT
>JAZNRY010000073.1:0-15756 GCA_045590995.1 Paludibacteraceae bacterium
TTGTCTTCCTAAGCCCGCTTGGCCTCCGACTTGTTTCTTCTCTCAAGCGTGAGACGAAGACGGTCAATCCTCCGAAGCTCTACGATCTGACCACCTTGCAGCGTGAGGCAAACCGCTATTACAGCTTCACGGCGCAGCAGACGCTTGAGCTGGTACAGTCCCTCTATGAAAAGAAGCTCCTGACATATCCGAGAACGGACAGTCAATTCATCACGGATGACATGGAAGGCACAGCGCATCAGGTTATCGGCATTATCTGTCGGAAAGTGTCGATTTTTGACGGCATGAAGCATGAGCCTGACATCAAGCGAATCACCAACAACGCAAAGGTCACTGACCACCATGCGATTATCCCCACCGTCCAGCTTGAAAAGCAGGACATTTCTGAGCTGCCAGAATCCGAGCAGAAGATCATCCGTCTCGTTGCCATGCGTCTTCTGTCTTCTACCGGAGAGAAGCACATCTATGATGAGACTTCGGTCACGCTCTCCTGCGAAGGCTATGAGTTCAAGACAAAGGGTAAAACCGTCACTCAGGAAGGTTGGAAAGCCATTGAGCAGCGTTTCAAAGACGCTCTCAAGAGCAAAGACAAGGAAGAGCCTGAGAAGGTACTTCCTGCCGTCAATGAAAAGGACATCCTTAGCCCCGTCTCTGCCAGCGTCACCGAGCATTACACTACGCCTCCGAAGCAGTACACGGAAGATACGCTGTTGTCTGCGATGGAGACTGCCGGAAATGAAGAGTTCGATGATGATACTGAGAAAAAGGGACTCGGTACTCCTGCCACTCGCGCCGGTATCATCGAAAAGCTGGTGAAGTCCGGCTTCATTGAGCGTAAGGGCAAGTCCCTCGTGCCTACGAAGGACGGCAACAACCTCGTCTGTGTCCTGCCTGAGCAGATCACTTCGCCTTCAATGACAGCGGAATGGGAAAACACTCTGATGCAGATTGAGCGAGGCAATGCTGATTCAGATAAGTTCCTCGCCGGTATTGTCGATATGACGGCATCTCTGGTCAAGGCGTACCCCTTCCTCTCTGATGCAGAGGCAAGCAGGTTTGAAACCGGCAAGGAATCCATTGGCAAATGCCCTCGCTGCGGATCTCCGGTCTATGTCGGCAAGGGCAATTTCTATTGCTCCAACAAGGAATGCTCCTTCTGTATGTGGGAGGATAACAAGTTCTTTGCTTCAAAGAAAAAGAAGCTGACAAAGAAGATCGCCACTGAGCTGCTTGACAAGGGATGGTGTCGGGTGAAAGGGCTTTATACCCCGAAAAAGCCTCAGCTCTATGACGCGATCATCCGGCTGGATGATACCGGAGGCAAGTATGTCAGCTTCAAGATGGAGTTTGATAAATAACCAACCGTCGTTATATTGCTTCATGCAGCGGCGGTAAGGACAGTGTAGCAACCCTTCTTCTGGCGGCTCACAACAATGAGCCGCTGGATGAGGCGGTGTTCAGTGAGGTGATGTTCGATAAGGAGACAAGTGGTGAAGTTCCTGAGCATCGGGACTTCATCTACAACAAGCTCAAGCCCTTCTGTGAGAATGAGCTTGGCATCAAGTTCACGATCCTTCATGCGGCAAAAACCTATGATGATGTGTTTCATCACATCATCGTGCGCGGACCTCATCAGGGACAAAAGAGAGGCTTTGCGTGGCCGGGAATCTGCACAGTCAACCGAGACTGCAAGATACCCCCGATACGCAAGTACAATGCCTCTCTGTCTCCTGAAACGATCAGCTATGTCGGCATTGCTGCTGATGAGCCGGTGCGTCTTGCAAGGCTTGAAGGCACATCGAAGGTTAGTCTTCTCGACAAGTACGGTCTGACAGAAGCGGATGCTCTCAAGCTCTGTGCTGACCATGATTTACTCTCACCGATCTACGGTCACTGTCGGAGAAACGGCTGCTGGTTTTGTCCTAACGCAAGTGACGCCGAGCTGCGCCACATGATCACCCACCATCCCGAAATGTTTGACCGGCTTATCGAATGGGAGCATGAAGAGAATGTCTTCCATCGCCGGTTGACTCGCAGAGAAACCCCGTCTGAGATCAAAGCTCGCCTTTTGAGCAAGCCTCAGTCGGGGCTTTTCATTTGAAATCTATAAGATTGGAGGTCTGAAATGGCTGAATACAAAAATGCCCAGCAAGTCCGTGAGATAACGGATAAGCTGGAACAAGGCATCAAGGAGCTTTTTGAATCGGAAAAGTTCAAAGAGTACCTGACAACGATGTCGAAGTTCTATAACTACTCATTCAACAACACTTTACTCATCGCAATGCAGAAGCCGGATGCTACGCTCATCGCTGGTTATACCTCATGGCAGCGCAACTTTGACCGCCATGTCATGAAGGGAGAGAAAGGCATCAAGATACTCGCTCCTGCGCCCTACAAGGCTCAGGAAGAGCGTGAGAAGATTGATCCTGCTACTCAGAAGCCGGTGCTGGATGCAGACGGAAAGCCCGTTACGGAAACTGTGGAGGTCATGCGTCCTGCCTTCAAGGTAGTGAGTGTCTTCGATGTCTCTCAGACAGACGGCAAAGAACTTCCTGACATTGCAGTTGATGAGCTAACCGGCAGCGTGGAGAACTACGCTACCTTTTTTGAAGCTCTCAAGCAGGAATCTCCCGTTCCTATCTCCTTCGAGGATATTCCCGGAGGCGCAAAGGGCTACTTCTCCCATGCGGAAAACCGTATTGCAATTCAGGAGGGCATGAGCGAAATCCAGACAGTGAAAACCGCTATCCATGAGATTGCCCATGCCAAGCTCCATGCGATCAATCCCGACGAGAAGGTTGTTCCCGAAGAGCGTAAGGACAGACACACCAAAGAAGTTGAGGCAGAGAGTGTTGCCTACACGGTCTGCCAGCGTTACGGCATTGAAACCTCGGATTATTCCTTCGGCTACATCGCCGGTTGGTCTTCTGATAAGGACACCAAAGAGCTGAAAGGCTCGCTTGAGACGATCCGCAGCACTGCTGCTGAGATGATCGAAAGCATCGACGCCAAGCTCAAGGTGCTGCTTGCCGAGAAAACACAAGAGCAGATCAACACTCAGGCGTGGGACAAAGAGGTCGCGCTGGAGTCTGAGGGAAAAGGCTTTATTGAAGTTCACGAAACGGATGAAGGCTTTGATTATTCAATCTACGGTCCCGATATGAAACTCATTGACGGTGGTGTTATCGAGAACACAGAGACTACCGCATATAAGGTTGCGATGACTCTGTGTGAAGAGAACGGCTTTGAGAAGCCAAGCATCGTCTTCAACTATCAGGCGTTTCAAGAACAAGCAGCGGCAGCAAATGAAATAAAGCCCTCTTTCCTTGAAGTGCCGGTCTATCGGGAGATGGCGAACTACGCTTATGAAGCTGGTGAGCTGGACGCATACCGAGCCTCCCGTGATGCGAATATGGCTTGCAAAGAAGCCATTGAAGCGGCGATCAGTGAGAACTTCTCTAACAATCATCTTTCGACGGAGGCTGCTGTTACAAGCGTCTTTGAACAGTTTTCACCGGAGAGAGTTCAATATGTGCTGGCAAACACCATCCAGCACAAAGATCACGATGGACGCATTCATCAGTCCCTCAAGGATTGGGCAAAGGAAATTGAAGTATGTCCCGAAGATGCTAACTTCTTCATCGTTGACAAAGTAAATCCCGGTCTGGTCAGTCTCTTCGTCATAGAGGTAAACCGTCAGGTTGAAGAAATGGCGCGTGAAGCTGAGGAACTGTTGCCGGTCTATGATCGTGAAACAGAAATCCTCTACGATGTTCTTGCCGATCTGGAAATGAAGGACATTGAACTGTCCTTCGATGCAGACGGTCTGGTTGCAACGGATGGTCAGAACACATGGCATGGTGCCGAGCTTTATAAGTTCATCATCGACGAGGCTCAGGTCTTCTGGAACGCAAGCACTCCGCAAGCTCTGGAAGAGGCTTTGTCCTCTGACTTTAGAGAGCTTGCAGAACATAACGGTGTTTCTTTCCCCGAAAAGCCTCCCGAAAAAGAAGCTCCAAAGCATCGTCTGACACCGGAAGAAAAGAAGATCAAGGATGCTGTCATGGACACACTCAAAGCTCAGATTGCCTATTCCAATGATGGCATGAGAGCTACCTACAAAGCCTCTGATCAGTCTCATAAGATCATGGCTCAGAACAAGGTGAAGATTGAAGGCAACACAGTCACACAGAACGGAGAGCCGATGTTTGCCATTCATCGCCGCCATTCTGTGAAGAAGACTCAGGGCTGCTATCGTGAGCTGACACCTACGCTTGAGTACATCAAGAAAGAAAAGGCTCAGGAAACAAAGCATGAGAAGCCGTCTATCCGCGAACAGCTCAAGGCTGCAAAGGCTCAATCTGAGAAGAAAGCTCCTACTCATGAAAAGAAGCCTAAATCTAAGGAAATGGAGATATAACTATGTTCTTTACTGTTGAAGAAACCAACCTGATGTGCTGCTTCGACACTTCCAGCCGCAGCAAGCTCATCGCTGAAATGAAGAATCTGCCTCTCAATGATCTGGACAATGAGATGGCAGAGCTGCTTTACAAGACTGTCCAGAAGCTCGAAGGCATGACTGACGCCGAGTTCGATGAGTATTACATCGTGCCGGACAGTCTGCTTGAGGAATGAAAGGAGGATGTGAATGCCTGTATTAGATGGAAACTTTGAAGCGTTTGTCACCAATCTCGGTAAGTACAATGAAGGTGCGCTCGTCGGTGAATGGGTGAAGTTCCCGACAACCGAAGAGGAAATGCAGAAGGTCTTTGAGCGTATCGGTATCGGCTCTAAGGATGAGTTCGGTGCTGTGTATGAGGAATGGTTTATCACTGACTACGAATGTCCGGTGCATGGCGTTTATGATATGCTCGGAGAGTACGAGAGCATTGATAAGCTCAACTACCTTGCCTCCCGTCTTGATGAGATGGATAAGCACGATCAGGAAAAGTTCGTTGCGATTATGGAGGCTGGCTGCGATGAGGTCAGCAACATCGACGATCTCATCAACCTGACCTACAATCTGGACTGCTACGATTTCATTCCCGATATTCACGACGAGTCTGATCTCGGTTATTACTATGCTCATGATGCCGGTATCTACGCTCAGGACGCGCTCGGACCTCTTGCCAATTACATTGACTATGAGCGTTTCGGGCGAGACATTGCAATGGATGAAGGCGGCAGATTTACTGACGAAGGCTATATCCGCAACACCGGTGATGGATGGGATCGCGTCTTTGACGGATCTCGTGAGGACATTCCTGACGAGTACCGTATCTCCGGCTCTGGCAGTGAGCCTGAAAGAGACAGCACAATTACTGTTCTCATTGTTGAGCCGGGAAAAGAGCCTTATGCCAAAGAGATTGACTCCGGTCTGGAGTCCTTGCAGCATGAGGTCGGCGGCTACATTCAGGCAGTGTACCCCTTTGAAGAGCCGGTTGCCATTGTCTGCAATGAAGAAGCAAAGCTGGAAGGCTTGCCCCTCAACCGCGCTCTCCGTGATGAGGATGGAGACATCTATGACATCGTTGCCGGTACTTTCATGGTGGTCGGTCTGACCGATGACAGCTTCGGCTCTCTGACACCTGAGCTGATGCAGCAGTTCACCGATCACTTCAAAGCCCCTGAGCAGTTCGCTAAGCTCGGAGACAGAATCGTTGCTATCCCCATGATCTCCGAAGAGCAGCAGAAGCATCAGGCAGCGGAACAGAAGGACTTTGAGATGAACATGGACACCTCCGGTCTGGCTGTTGCCGGTCATATCGGTACATGGCACACCATTGACCACATGGAGGTTGATGGTCACACCTTCTGGCTCATGGAACACGACACCTACGGCGATGATGCTGCTTGTATTATTGTCGATGATCACGGTAAGCTCTCTCTGGCAAATGTCTATGATGGCTTCGACGAGCATACTGTTGATCTTCTCCGGCAGGAAGTCATGCCCGTTGACCGGATGCCTGATGACAGTATCTCTGTCGATGAGATGAAGGAATACGGCTATGGTTGGGGTGGTATGCTCCCCATGAGAGAAGAAGCTGCTGCGGAGGTTATGAAGTCCTGCACCGTTTATCGTCTCTATGGCGATGACTCTGAGGGCATGGTCATGGATGCCAGCGAACTCAAGGATCACGCAGCTCAAGGCGGTATTTTCGGTGTAGAAAAGGTCGAATGGAAGGCTGCACTTGAGCGTCAGAATCCCCTCAAGGCTGCGGAGATGTCCACCGAGGATGACTACGGCATGATTGACGGTATCATCAACAATGGACCTAAGGACAAGGAAGATAAGTCTTCTGAAAAGGGTAGCAAATCCTCCATCATGGATCGGCTCAAAGCTGCAAAGTCTGAGCCTCATCAGGACAAGCCTACTCCCCACAAGGAAAGGAAGAATGATCGTGAGTTATGAGCAAAAGCCAGAAGTGGAAACTCGAATGGAGCTTCTTTCTTGACATAGACGGCAGACGCAAGTACAACGATCAATGCCGTCGATGTGTGCGTGAGTGTAAGCAGAGTTTCAGGACAGTAATAGTCCGTTGTCCTCGCTACATCTCCAAACGCACCAGAGTAGACAGATAGGGCGTTACTTGTGTCGTGAAAAGGGTGGAAAATCAAGGTTTTTTCGCTCTGTAAGCGGCGCAAAAAGATAGCCCCGTATGTTTTCCCATCCGTGCCTCGGAATGCAAAAATGTCAGGATAAAGGTCGATTTTACGGCATAGTTTAAGCTCCATTCAAACGCTAAGAGCCTCAGTCGATGCCCGGATGGGTGTCGGCTGAGGCTCTTATTTTATTTGCGAAAATCCATATACTCAAGAAAACGCTTAACTGCTAACGAGGCAGTTTTTCTGTCTCTCAATGCAACGGCAATATCTCTATATGCTGGAACATCCACTTCTTTTGCAACAATGCGGTATGGAACTCTCTTCAAAATAAGCTGAGGCAGCATACTCAAGCCAAGCCCACTTTCTACCATAGACATTACTGCATAATCATCCCATGTTGTGAAATGTACCTTTGGGCATAGATTGTTTCGCTCAAACACTTCGGAAACCTCTGCTTTAGCCCCTTTTTCCAAAAGCATGAACGGCTCATCGCATAGTGCGGAAAGTGGAACTTTATCACACTCCACTAAAGGATGGTTTTCGGGAAGAATTGCCATCAAACTATCCCTCTCTAACAAGATAGTCTCAAACTCTGGATTGGTTGGAAGTCTCAGAAAACCGCAATCCACGCGCCCTTCCTTGATCCATTCTTCAATCTCCGTATAATCGCCAAGTAGCAATTCATAGTCAATTCCGGGATAGTCCTTTTGAAAAGCCTTAATTATATTAGGCAGCCAATGGGTAGCAACGCTTGAAAATGTTCCTATACGGATAATTCCAGACTGAACGCCATGAAGATCATCCACTTGCATTTGTAGCTTTTGGTAATCGTCACATAAACTTTTTGCATACGGCAGAACACGCGATCCATCCGATGTAAGTTTTACCCCGGTGCGGTTACGCTCTAAAAGTGTTATGTTCCATTCTGTTTCGAGATCATTTATCATTCTGCTAATACCCGATTGTGAGTAATTCAATATTTCAGCAGCTTTAGTGAAACTACCATATTCAACAGTTTTTATAAACGCCATGTATTTCAAGATATTCATATCCATAATTCTACTCCATAAATCTGATTTTGTTATACTGAACATGATAAACATTCGCTTTTCAAATATATGATATTATGATACAATATAAATATGAATAATTCAAGTCGTTATCAGGAGAAAAATCGTGAAAAAGTCTTTTTTTAAGTATATAGCAGCACTTTTACTATTTGGTTCTAATGGTATTGTCGCAAGTTTCATTGCATTAAGTAGCCATGAGATTGTTTTGCTAAGAACTCTCATCGGCAGTATGCTTTTAATTGCTTTATTCTTTGCAAGTGGCAAGAAGATCACTGTTCCATCATCCAAGAAACAATATATCTATTTAGCTCTCTCTGGCATTGCGATGGGAGCAAGTTGGATGTTTTTGTATGAGGCTTATGATCAGATAGGAGTAAGCATCGCCTCCCTCCTATACTATTGCGGTCCTGTATTTGTGGTGGCATTTACACCAATTCTCTTCAAGGAAAGACTATCGAAAAATAGTCTTCTTGGTTTTGCGGCAGTGCTTGTAGGTATTATTCTCGTAAACGGGGCTTCGGAAGCATCGGGGAATGTTTTCGGCTTTGTGTGCGGAATCATGTCTGCCCTCATGTATTCGATAATGGTGATATGTAATAAAAAGGCTACTGAGATTGTTGGACTTGAAAACTCTATGTTACAGCTATTTGTCAGTTTCATTACCGTCGCAATTTTTGTGGGATCAACACAAGGCTATTCCATTCATATAGAAGGAACGAGTTTGTTACCAATCCTGATTCTTGGCTTGATAAACACTGGCATCGGGTGCTATTTTTACTTCTCATCTATTGGCGATCTTTCAGTTCAGTCTGTTGCTATCTGTGGGTATCTTGAGCCGTTATCTGCTGTCTTCTTTTCAACCTTGCTTCTCAATGAAGAAATGACACCATATCAAATTGTTGGAGCAATATTGATTATTGGTGGAGCAGTGGCATCCGAGTTTAAGAGAACAAAGGCAAAATAATTCCTCAAGAGCCTCATTCAATACCCGGTTGGGTGTAGAATGAGGCTTAGTTTTTGTGTCTTTTTCGTAAATATTTGCTGCTATTCTAATGCTAATCCATAGTCTCTGTATCAGCGTTTCTGTATAGCTATGCCGCTAATCCATATAATTATATTGAACGATACAGAAAAGGACATGGTAATTGTCATGATTGATACACGAATAGGCAAACGCATAAAGCAGTGCCGTGAGCGTCTTGGACTGACGCAAGAACAATTTGCGGAAAAGACCGGATTTACAGCAAACTATATCTCCACTTTGGAGCGCGGTGCATCTTTTCCTCGCTGTGAAAACCTGATCACATTATTGAATGCTCTTGAGGTTCCGGCAGACGCGATCTTCTGCGATGTGGTCACGCATTCTACGAAGTACACGGCAAATCAGCTCTCCGAAGAGCTTGAGACACTATCCCCAGAAGCTCAGAAGCGCATCCTGCAAATGGTTGAACTCATGATCCAGCAGGAAAAGCAAACCAAGATGTGACCATCTTCCCGAAACTGCGCAAGTTTTTGCGCAGTTTTTTATTTTTCTGTCACGCTTCGACATTTTTCTTCATATTTGTATGATATACTATGGACGAGCGAATGAGAGACGCGCTTAAATACATAGTATTGGAGATATAGAAAGTATGAACATCAAAAAATGTGCTTTTACCGGTCATAGACCGCAGAGCCTTCCGTTTGGCTTTAATGAAGCAGATGAACGCTGCATCGCCCTCAAGCAGAAGCTCAGAGAGGAAATCATCAATCAGATTGAAAACAACGGCGTGACGCACTTCATCACCGGCATGGCTATCGGTGTGGATATGTACGCTGCTGAAATAGTTCTCGGCTTGAAGTCAAGTTATCCTGGCATTACGCTGGAAAGTGCCATTCCTTGCGAGAATCAGGCTGCGAAGTGGACAGAGGAACAGCGTGACCGTTATTATGACATCGCTTCTAAATGCGATAAAGAGACAATGATCCAGCGTCAGTACACGGCTGACTGTATGCACAAGAGAAACCGGTATATGGTTGATCAGGCAGACTTCATCATTGCTGTGTGGGACGGAAGACCCAGCGGCACCGGAAAGACAGTGCAGTATGCTCAGAGACAAGGCAAGCCCATTGTCGTAATCAACCCGAAATCACAACGGGTAGAAAAGGAGGATTGATTATTGATTAAGATTTGTTTTCTCAGTATCGCCTTCCCGATGAACAAGGAGGTTATCAATCAGCTTAGAGTCGAAATGATCCGTTTAGCAGAAGCAGACAAGCATCTTGAGTTCTGGTTTTCTGGCTGTCATGAGAGATTCTTAGAAAAGGCAGTGCAGTTCATTTTAGAAATCAGAGATGTGCTTTCGTCGAGTCAGATTGATATAGTAGCAGTCTCCGATCCACTATATAATGAAAAGTGGAATGTGGACGAATACGACGAAGTGAAAAATGGTTTTCCGAGAGGTGCAGTCACAAGAGTAGAGTATGCTCCGCGCATAGAGGGGAAATCAGAACAGTATGAAAATCGCTTTGTCGAGCATTCCAAGAAAGTACATCGCTGGTATATGGAGCAATGTGATGTTGTGCTTGCATACCATTATGACAATGTCCCTCATTCCGTCAACACCGAGATCAAGAGATTAAAGAAGCGTGAAAAGCCAGAGGTCATTTCTATATACGATCCTGAATTTTATGAGCGTATTGACACATACATTGCAAGCATGGAGGATAGAGATGGACTCATCCTTCAACGACTGCGAGACGGTAGTACATACAAGACATTGGCAGACGAACTCGGAATTACTGTGAATAGAGTTCAACAAATCGCCAATAGAGCCACAAGGAATGTCATGCGATTTATCCGGTATGGACGCACATAATAACAGAGCCTCAGCTTTCCTTCGGGGAGGCTGAGGCTCTGCTTTATTATTCGGATATTGTTACATCAATTTTTTTGTAGTGAGCGAATGTGAGGATGCAAACCAATTCATAAAGTAAGTCCTTTCCGTCTGCGGTTGTGTAAAGATTGCCGCAAGAAGTCACAATTCCACTCAGATTATCTGACCACGGGGCAGCTTCGCTCAAGTCATCTTTGTTGTAGACAGCTTGAGAAGGTGCGATCTGCGAAAAAGCATCGCGTAATAAATTGATTTGCCTCGCTGTCTCATAGGCATCCTTATGAGAACATTTTCCGCTTTTTAAGAACGCCAATGCAAGGGAGAGGCTTTTCTTCATTGGAGATAGGCGAACTTCGGCTGTTGAATAGACGGAGTACCAAATGCCGTAGCTGCCTACATCTACCATCCGTTTATCATCTGTTGTTCGTATGATCATGTTAGTACCTCAAAGCAGTTACCGGAATATCGGGGTAAACACTGCTCAATCTGTTTTTGATAGCGGTTATTGTTGCTTCAATCAGCTCATCAGAGTAGCCGCGTCCACGCACATCAAGAACAATTTCTTGCGTTGAGCCAGCCGGAAGATTACTTGCTCGGCTCGTGACCTGGCGTTCCAGCTCATTTAACAAATGGTTTCTGTTTGTGCTGTGAGAAAGATTGTAGTTCTTGACCTCTATCGCCTTAACAGTACCATTTGCATTTTTTACTACTACATCAGGTCTTGTGGCTCCGGGCGTATTTGGAGGAACTTCAACTCCGTCAAGATAAGAAAGCTGCTCACTTGCTCCTTTCGTTCTGTCCAGAACAACAAGTTCTGACTCACGGGGCGTAGGTATTGTTGTAGCTGATCTATACAAAGTGACTGCTTCTGTTGCACCGCCTACAATTACACCGGTAATTGCACCCCATTTGAAGCTCTCACTGCCAGCCAAAGCAGCAGCTTTTTTTGCTTCTTCAAAATCGCCGGTCTGAATACCGGTAATTGTAGCAGCAGCAACCGCGCTAATTGTTCCGGAAGAGAGTGCATACACTGTACCGGTTTTAGCAGCGGTAGCAAATATCATGCTGACGGCTGCCGGTGCGCCCACACCACCAGATACAACCGATACCGTTACACAAACAAGGATAACTCCCGTTCCGATTGCAACATTCTTGATGACTTTTTCGTATGTATCATCATAGGCTGCAAATTCTTCGACAACAGTCTCTCCGTTTTCACCGAGGGAAAAGATGTAGCGAGTACCCTGAAATTGTGCGTCAAGCTCTTCAAGAGTATAGCCAAAATAGATATTCTTCTTCGAGTTGTATGCCACTTCTTCAAGGTATTCCTCTGATACATATACTGCTGAAATGTCTTCAACGATGTAATCCTCACTGTCAAATCTGGCAACTAAGTCGGAATACAAATTGTCTTCAACATATTGCAGAAGAGCTGGATCATTGAGGGACGCGAAATTAGGTTGCACATCAGCAGCAAAAGTAGGCTCATCACTGCCTTTGTTTTCAGAGACATTTGAGGAATCGGTCAGGGAATTATTCGGTGTCTCGTCTTGTTGCGGACTATTGCTTGCTCCCGGTTGAGAGCAGCCCGTCAGAAGCATTAGTATCGCCATGAACAGTGCGATTATGCGCTTCATTCCTCATCGCCTCCTTCCTCTTCAAGCATGGCAGCTCTTCTCTTTTTCTTCATTACGGTATATACAGCACTACAAGCTCCTACGATCACGATTGCAATAATGACAATAGGAGTATAATCGTACTCTGGTTCATTCTCCGGGGGATTTGCATTGTTTTCATCGGGCTTTACATCCGGTGTCGTATTATTCGGGGATGCTGTATCATTCGGCTGGTCATCAGTAGGCTTGCTTGTTTCTTGGTTTTCTTGAGGATCGCTCGTAGATGTTGATATAACCTCGATAGTTCCATCATCATGAACGATTGCTCCGGCTTTGATTTTCTCATTCAGTTCAGCTATTGACATTTCTGTTGCTGACAAAGCCCTCAAGTAATTGTTAGAGCCAACATAGATCGTTTTAGTTGTGCTTTCTCCTGTGTATTGATTACTTACACGGAATGTATAGATGCCTTCGCTGGTGTATGCTTCACCATCTTTCGCAGGACGGTTA
Organism: Paludibacteraceae bacterium; assembly: GCA_045590995.1. Lineage (GTDB taxonomy): Bacteria > Bacteroidota > Bacteroidia > Bacteroidales > Paludibacteraceae > Colicola. The sequence goes on from JAZNRY010000073.1 coordinate 12,679, forward strand.
AACCTAATATCCTCAGTCAAATACCCGTCTGTTCCAACAGTCAGGACAGAACGCTGCACATCAATCGTGAGATATTTGGAGTTTGCCATGTCCAACTTGAAGCCATTCTCAGTGATTGCGTTGTCATGAAGCTCTGCTCCGGTGATGGTGTCGAAGGGATAAACCATGCAGTTGCCATTACGGATTGAGAACTTGAACATGATCTTATAGTTGGTGTAGCTTGCAATCGCGTCGAACGCACCTCCCATAGATTTGATCTCATAATTCAGAGAGACAACATAATCGCCTTCCTCGAAGAGTTGTACCTTCGTATTAGCTCCGGTTCTGGCGTTGGCAGCAAGGTAGTCAGTATAGATGATGGGATCTCCGGCTACGCCTTGCGCGTCTGTGTACTGAATGATGAGTGTTCCATGTTCAAAATTAGTTTGCTCGATTTCAAAACCACGATCATATCCGTTTGTATCTTCGTTGATTGTTAGTTTCTCGTTACCATGCAGCTTTGTAATGTCTTCTGACAAATGAAACCAGAGAGTTACCTTGTCTCCTACATTTTTCAGGAATACCGGAGTACCATCTTGAGTGCTTTCTTCACGGGTATAGCCGTTTATGTAGAAATATCCGATGTCCCAGCCATAGTGAGGATCATCTTTATCAATCGGCTCGTTACCAGAATATCCGTTGTCCTTGCCCGTATTGATCTTACTTCCAAGCCTTTTCTGCGGTGTGGCATCAGGGCTTGTCTCATCGGTTTTGCAATAAGCATAGAAGACATACTCTTCAACGACTTCTTTATATTCGTAGTTGTGCTTCGTCACAAAGAGTATCTTAGAATCCTCAAGCTGTCTTTCCATCTTATAGGCGATGACCACTCGGTAGTAACAGCCGTTTTGAAGCTGAACAGCTTTGGCATCATAAAAGCTGCTGGTTTTAGCATTATCAGCAAAGATGTCCGAGATATTCAATTCATCTACCCATGTCTCTCCATCCAGAGAGGTTTGAAGGATCAGTGCGCCAGACATGATGTTTTCATCCAATGTAAAACCATTTACCTTTTTGGTCTTGTGGTCGATAAGATGCCATTCGTCTGCTTCTCGGTTTTTAATCTCTGAATTGATTTCATAGGTATAGTATGCCTTTTCAGAGGTTATTCTATACACCGGAATGCCATTTTTAGCGTCTTCGCTGATTGCTGTTCCTTCAATGAAGAAGTTGCCAATAGCTCCCCCAGCGGAAGGGGTAGTGTCTCCTACGACATATTTGCTGCCCTCTTCAAGAGTAAACACTTTTGCCGGTACGGTTGACTTGCCATCTGCTGCAAATGCAACCGTGCTAAAGGTAACACATAGCAATACCATAGAGAGAAACAAGGCGCATATCCTTGTTATCTTATGTGATTTAGGTTGGTACTTTTTTCTGTCCATGACCATCCTGTCCTTTCGTGGTTTTTGAGGTAAACAACGCCTCATAACATTCTCTGTTTTTTTCGCGAATTGCCTTGTGTTACGAGCTATCCGTTTTTTGCGAGATTTATTATACGCTTGCCTTGTCGTTCTGCTTTTTCTACGAACTTACCTGATCCTCCCATAGAGTGTCGCACATAACATACGACAATTTGGGACTGTTTGAGCATCCAATCATTTCTCCAAGAGATTGCAAAACGCTTGGGGACGGCTTCAAGCCCTTCTGGATAGAGAGTGTCCATTGGATCAACAAAGTTGTAGTCCTCCTTTTTTCCGGGCATATAAGCAAGGACAACATTAAAGCATATATTTGAATATTGTTCTCTTAGTTCCTTCAAAACAGTGTAGACCATCCCGTCAAAAGCACCATGATTGCCAACGAGAAAGATGCAAATACCTTCCTCTGCGATAAGGCTGAGAATGGTTTCTCGTAGCTTTGGTCTTACCTCCGGTGATGTGTCATGATGCCCGAAGAAACAGCATATTTGATCTGACATTTCCATTTAGTTCACCTTCATCACATTGTCTGTCCACATTTCGCACTGACTCATTACGGTCTGGACAGCATCATCCATGCCCTCCGGTGGGTACTTGTGCTTCTTGAGAAGTCTCTTAACCAATCGACGCATTCCGGCTCTTGCGCTTTCTTTCTTCTGCCAATCAATCGTCCGGTTTTTGCGGAGAAGGTCAGTCAGCTCCTTCGTGATAGCTATAAGCTCGTCATGCTCATAAAAGTCCTTAATCGCTTGAGGCTTAGTGAGTGCATCATAGAATGCCAACTCATCAGCGGTCAAGCCCATTGCTTCACCTTCTGCGGTTGCATCTGCGATCTCCTTAGCCAGCTTCAACAGTTCTGCAATGACTTCTTCATTGGTGAGCATTCCGTTCAGATAGCGATTCATTGCTCCTTGAATGAGATCGGAGAACTTTTCAGACTTAACGATATTTGTCCGGCGATAGATGGAGACTTGCTCGGCAATCAATTTCTTTAACAGCTCGACGGCAAGGTTTTTCTCCTTCATGTTTGCAACTTCTTCAAGGAACTTAGGATCGAACAAAGAGAACTCAGACTGCACATCGGAGAATAGGTTGATTACGCCCTCGCTCTTAATGCTGTGCTTCAATAGCTCATTGATACGCTCGTTGACTTCGGGAAGTGTGAACTTCTTGCCCGTTCCACCAGACATCAGTCGGACGATCATTGTTCTTACGGACTCGAAGAATGCCGCCTCGAAGCGTGTCTTCTCATCAACTAAGCTGCCGCAGAGAGACAGAGCTTGTCTGAGCAGCAGAGCTTCTTTAATATACACATTCTGCGTCTTTTCATTGTCTGGTAGGTCGTGTTCAGCAACACTCTTTCCGAGAATGAAGTTTACGCCTCCGCTGATGGTCTTCGCCTTATCCAGATCAGAGCCGGTCATAAACTTCGCATAACCAAATCCGTGGAAGAGATCGCGGCACACAGACAGCTTTTCAAGGAACTTGGGATATGCAGCCTTGCTGACATCGGTATCGCCATAGTTCTTCTTGTCTCTGGTGGTGTAGTCGTTCATGGCTTGCTTCAATGCAGCAGCAATGCCTACATAGTCAACTACAAGACCGCCTTCTTTGTCCTTGA
>JAZNRY010000074.1:0-46007 GCA_045590995.1 Paludibacteraceae bacterium
GTTGGGCGATTCGGGCGAGGCGATTAGTCGTATGCTTAGCCGCAGGAATGAGCACAAGAAGAGTTTTGATACAGCGACTATCGAGAAGATTAACTTGATGATAGCAAAAGTGGATAGCGCGTATGAGGTGATGATTGCCAACCTGACTGCTGCGCATGAGGGTACGCTGACTAGCATTGCGAATGCGTATGATGCTGAGGAACAGATCAATGCGCTGCGCAACGAGCTGCGCGAGGCAGAGATAGAGGCGCTTGAGGATAACCAAAAGAACTATCAAACGAGCGTGTATTACATCGACATTATCAACGAGCTTGAGCACATGGGCGACTTCATGATTAACATTTCGCAGAGCTTGGAGAGAGCGTTTGTGGGGAAGTAACGAAATAATTAAATTAACGACAACACAAACAACATTGCGCCCCAATCAACACTCTGGGGCGCTCAAGGAAGAATTTATCTTGATTACTATTTAGAGAAACAATGCACAAGCTTTTGGGCTTGTGCATTGTTGTTTTGGTATGTCGAGGGCAGATTAGTAGCAGGCTTTGAGGATAGTCAGAATATCTTCGGCGTTGAGTTGTTTGTAGCCGCCGCCGAGGGCAGTGGAGTTGGCAATGAGCGGTAGCATTTCTTCGGTTGCACCCACTTCGCGGAGGGTAGCAGGAATGCCCAATTCAGCGATAAATGCTTCAAGGCGGTTGATACCCTCTAATGCAATCGCTTCGTCGCCCTGCCCCTTATCTTCTACGCCCCAAATATGCTTGGCATAGCGCACGAACTTATGCAAGCCGTCGCGGTAGATATAGCGGTAGTAGGCAGGCGAGATGATAGCCAGACCAATACCGTGTGCGCAGTCGGTATAGGCACCCAATTGGTGCTCAATCATGTGTACTTCCCAGTCTTGGGTTTTGCTTAGTCCGAGAATCTTGTTGAGTCCCATCGTAGCGCACCACATGATATTGCTGCGTGCTTCGTAGTCTTCGGGATTTACGATGGCTTTGCGCGAAGCGGAGATGAGCGAGAGCATTAGTCCTTCTAAAAGGTAGTCGCTGGTGCAGTCGTCGTCGCCGGAGAAGTACTGCTCCATGAGGTGGGAGAAGATGTCGAAGATACCGCTAATCATCTGATATTTAGGTACCGAGTAGGTGTATTCAGGGTTGAGGATAGAGAAGCGTGGAGTGACCAATGCTAATGGATAGACGCGTCCAATCTTCAGGTTCTCTGCCTCGTTGGTGATAACTGAGCCAGAGTTCATTTCGCTGCCAGTACCTGCCATCGTGAGGATACTACCTACAGGTATGAGGCGGTTGGTCACGGGCTCTTGATTGACATAGTAGCGTTGCCATACATCGCCTTCGGCATAGGCAGCGCAAGCGATACCTTTGGCGCAGTCGATGACCGAACCGCCACCCACAGCGAGGATAAGGTCGATATTGTGCTCACGCACGAGGCGTGCGCCTTCGAGCAGTTGGGTATAGCGAGGATTGGCGTTGATGCCTGCCAGTTCGACAACGGTCTTGCCTTCGGCTTGCAGGATATTCATTACTTGGTCATAGAGACCGATTTTCTTGATAGATGCTTTGCCGTAAACGAGCAGGATGTTATTGCCGTACTCACGGAGTTCGCCAGCCAGCTTGTTGATGGCTTTCTTGCCAAAGTGAATCCGCGTAGGATTCTGATAACTGAAATCGTATAACATATGTTTGGTATTATTTTGGTGCGACAAAGGTACAAAAATATTTGCAGATATGCAAATGTAATAGTTTTTTTTGTATGATTTTCAACCCGATGTAGTAGTAGGCGAAAAAAATGAAAAAAAAGTCCAGTATGTTTGTGTATATGAGATTTTTTGTTTACCTTTGCAGTCTTAAATGATATACAGACCATCATCAAGCATATTATGATAGGTATTTTTAATGATAATTTTCCTCCTGTTTTGGACGGAGTAGGAATAACGGCGCAGAATTACGCCCATTGGTTGAAAGAGATAGGGCACGATGTGTCGGTCATCACTCCATATTCCCCTAATATGCAAGAGGTGTTAGCAACTGCTTCATATCCGATTCATCGCTATATTTCTGTTCCGATTCCTTTTCGATCGCCTTATCGATATGGTCTGCCATATTTGGATATTTCATTTATGCACCAGTGGAATAAAATGAAGTTCGACTTAGTGCATGCGCATTGTCCTTTCACAACAGGCAAATTGGCTTATCAGATTTCTCAAAAGCAACAAATACCTTTTGTGGCTACATTCCATAGTAAATACCGTCAGGACTTTGAACACAATGTGCGCTGTAAACCGATAGTGGATTGGATGGTAAAGCATATTATTCAGTTCTATGAAAAAGCAGATGAAGTTTGGATACCACTGCCAGCAGTAGAGGAAACATTGCGCGAATATGGCTTCAAGGGGCATGTAGAGGTGGTAGAAAATGGTAATGATTTCTATGCAAGCAAGGCGAAAATAGCAATCATGCGTGAGGCAATGCGTAATGAGTTGGGTATCGCACCTAACGAGACCATGCTTCTTTTTGTGGGACAACATACATGGGAAAAGAATATCAGTTTTATTCTCGAATCATTAGCATTGATGAAAGATCAACCATTTTATTTCTTTATGGTTGGCACTGGCTATGCGGTGCATGCTATTCGTACGCTAATAGCACAGTTGGGCCTCTCGCATCGTGTGACACTCTTGGGTTGCATACATGACCGCGAACGACTCAAACGCATATATGCAGCAGCGGACATGTTCTTGTTCCCATCCTTGTACGATACCTGTGGCTTGGTGGTGCGTGAGGCAGCAGCCATGCATACGCCATCACTCTTGCTGCGTGAATCCACAGCCGCTACTGCTATTGCAGATGGAGTCAATGGCTTCCTAACAAGTAATAATCCTACGGATTTCACACAGCAGATAGTGTATTTAATGGAACACAGAGAGGAAATGAGACGCGTAGGAGAAAAGGCATCGAAAACAATTTCCCGTTCTTGGGAGAGCGTCATGGAAGAGGTGGCTTTGCGTTATCGTGATTTGCAAGAATCATACCGTTTCAAACATGGCAAGTGAAATAAAATAGAACAGAAGAATTAGAAATAGATGAAAACATCGTATTTACTGCTTTTTATGCTTGTACAGCAAGCGATGTCCGTAGTAGGACAACTGCTCCTTAAAATGGGTATGGCAGCGGAAAGTCCCTTCACATGGACTTGGCGCAATGTAGGACACTTGTTTATTAACCTCTACTTGCAATCTGGACTATGGTTGTTAATTGGTGCCAATGTATTTTGGTTGTGGTTGCTCAATAAATATGCATTTTCGTTGGTCTATCCTCTAACAAGTTTGGGATTTGTTTTCAGCGTATTGACAGGTATGATTATTTTGCGTGAGCATGTATCGCCTATACATTGGGTTGGATTAGCATTGATTATGGCGGGCTGCTATTGTATAGCTAAAGTATGAGAGAGCGTATAAAACAGTGGTTAGCCATCGGCAATCGGGCTAACTGGTGCGTGTTTGCCCTGTTTGCCTTGTTTATCTTAGGCAAGACATTACTTTTTGATTATTTTGCTTTTCGTGAGCTGGCATTGCAACCATCTTTCTTGGTGCGTATATCTCAATTGGTTGTTAAGATTGCTGCAGCCTTGCTCTTTGCTTCGTTCACTTTCTTATTGCGTGATAAACGCTGGCTAATTCTTCTCTCATTCATTATAGATACATGGTTTATTGCCAACCTCATTTATATGCGCAATAACCATATATTGTTGGACGCAGAGGCGTTTAACATGTCCAGTAATCTACAAGGTTATTTTTGGTCAGTACTCATTTACATAGAGTGGGGAATCGATTTGCTGTTTTATGGGTTGACAGCCGTTTTTTGTATTGTTTATCGCTATACGACCAAGAGTACACGCAGTTGGCGCGTATGGATAGTGGTGGTGATAGCTTCCGTAGGGCTTAGGTTGGCAGGTGAATCGCTTTATGTGATTGACCAAAAGACGGAATTTAATATATGGCCTTTCGTGCGTGAGCGCAGAGAACCTGTCTATGGCATGCATTTTCCGACAACGGTGGCTAATACCAGTTTGCTCTATTCGCCTGCCTACATCTTGTCTGACTACTTCCTTATGATTAATGGCATTTTGTCAGAGCGCCCGCTAAATGAGCATGATTTGCAGCAAATGGCTGTGCTTGATCATGGGCAGCCAACCGACACCTTAGACTCGCCTCTTATTATCATTATCTTAGAGAGTTTGGAGAATTGGGTACTGACACCTCAAATCATGCCAAACCTCTATCGCCTGACAGAGAATGACCATGTGTTCTATGCCAATCGTATTCGTACGCAAATAGTAGGCGCCCCATCGGCTGACGGGCAAATGATTATCAATACGGGCTTGCTACCAATCAATGCGGGTGGCACATGCCTCTATTATGGCAAACACACTTATCCCGCTATCATGTCGTTTGCGCCTGACTCTGCTGTGTGTTTGTTGCCCCACGACTTGCGCGTATGGAATCAAACCGAAATGTCGCCTGCATATGGCTATGACACCACTATTTGTTATTGCGATATTGATACAATTCTTTTTCAGAAATTGAACTCCTTGGTGGAAGAAGGAAAGCAGTATATACAATGTATCACACAATCCACGCATGCTCCTTTTGTAAGCGAAGCGTATTCGCACTTGCCTTTGTCAAAGGATATGCCGTGGGTGATGTATAATTTCATTCGTGCTTTCAACGCATTGGATGATGGGTTAGGGTATTTTGTGCGCAAATTGGAAACAGACTCTGTACTGCAACAATACACCATTGTTATCACCGCAGATCACAATATTTTGCATTACGAGAAACGCTGCCAAATGCAGCAGTATGCAAATGCGCATAACATGAACTTGCAGCCAATGGACAATAGTTTGCCTTTCATCATTTATTCGCCCAAAATACAAGGCAATCCGCGTTATACGGACGATGCGTATCAAATGGACATCTATCCCACTTGTTTATCGCTGTTGGGCGTAAGCGATTATCGCTGGAAAGGATTTGGCGTCAATCTCTTAGATAAAAATGCCAAACGCCTCATCTCAGAGAAAGAGGCGTTTGTGCTATCGGATAAGTTGATAAGAAACAACTATTTTTCGGAGTGATTTTTTACGAATAGAGTAGGGAGATAATCGCTATTGGACTTAGAATGAGAAACGGACAGTGAGTTTGACTCCGTTTCTTCCCCATGCTCCCATTTTACGGCGTGCATTTATCATAACTGGTTCGCCATTCTCATCCAAGACCGCATTACCTGCATTGTCTAATTGTGGCACTTTATAGGGCAATTCGTAGTCGTTGTAAGTAAGACGGCGAATGTAGTCAATGCGTATGAATTTCAGAATGTTTTCAAGTCCAACGGTCAATTCCATATAAGGCAATTGTCCCATAGGCGAAGAGGTGCGGAAGTCTTCGTTTATATATGGTACACCATCAACATAATTCACATCTCCCTGTGCATTATGCCCGTTGGTGAAAGTAGCATGTGGAAAATCATACAAACCCGTGTTATTCTCGGTGGCATGATATGGATTATTCTTATTGGTTAGACCACCATAAATAGCAGAGAAACTGATAACCTCGCGCAGTTTGAGTTTGTTGATTCCAGGAATACGGTTTAGAATCAGTCCTTTGAGGTAGTAAGTGGCGTATAATCCAACATAATAGTCCATGAGAAATTCCATAGGCTTCATTAGGTTGAAAGCGCGTTGTGCTAAGAAAATACTGGTACTGCTCTGTGGTATATACAACTTGGTGAAAGGAACCTGCTGCCAGATATATCCACCTTGCAAACGCAGATCGAACATACCAAATGCAGAGAACCAAAAACGCTTGTCTATCAATGCTTCTGTACGGTTGTAAACATAGCCCTTGCCTCCATAACTACGGTCGTCCAAGTAACCCACATAGTGGGTGAGTTTGAAAGTAGGTGCGTCCTTATCCATAGCAAATGGACTCTCTATACCCATGCGGTCAATGAAGATACGCGTACCTGGAGAATACTTGAACTCCATCATCGCTTCGTAGTTTCGATACTGTTTGATAGATGAGAGAGAGGAAGAGAAACCATTGTCGGTTGGCGTATATAGAATACGATTATATTGCAATGCACCTGCAGCTTCGTTGTTGCTGAAATCAAAGGCTGTTTTAATGGTGAAATTGTTTTTCCATTCTTTCATGTACTCCAATTTGGCATGGAATACATATTGGTTAAAGCCAAGCGTAGGCGTACCTGTAGGAATGGACATGAGAATATTGTCCCTTCGAATCACATCGGTTATTTGTCCCGGTTCTTCTACATCGTATTGCGCACTCAATTGTATATGGTGGCGCAAGCCATCATAGGGTTGGCTCTTGTGCTTGTCGAAGGTGTAAATCAGTGTGGCGTTGTACTTGGGGCGCAAGTCGTTGGTGCCAAAAGCAGCGTATCCACGGAAGAAGAATTGATCGTGCAACTTCGCCGTAGAAGCACCTCCAAAACGCAAACGAACACCCTCTAACTTGTTCCAACTGACAAAGTTATATATAGGACCAATGTCAAACTTAGTGAGGTCTAAGTCTCTGGCAGGTGTTGTGGCTATAAACTCCGTTGTTATGGCATTGACGGCAGCAATGGCACTTGCTAACTTCGGTACGGCAGTTACCTCCTGCACCAATTCATACACAGAACTCTCATACTTGGTGAGTGGCTCGGGGCGTAAGGTGTCCCATGCTGCTGCACCATAGTGAACAGCCATAGAGTCGTTGATCTCAGTTTCTTCTTCTGCATGCATAGTATTGGAGAATAGGTCAGAAGGCAGAGAACTCTCTAAATCCCAATGCGTATATATCTTAGTCTGTCGCGCTACCATACCGCGCTTCTTATTGAAAATATAGAACTTAGCATAGGTGGTTGTTCGGTCGGGAGCCCACAAACCATTCTCTAACTGCACATAATTATGCTCGATGGAGTAGTTGCTTGCGAAATTAAGGTTGATATTTGGCGGTACATTGATGGCGTACTTCTTAATACGGTAAGTAGAGTCGTTCACCACATATAGGTGTCCTGTAAATCCGTAACTCTCAGAATTGACAGGAACGAAAGCCAAATCAATACACTGATAACCATCCACCATGATGGTATCCATAATGTAGTATTGATAGAAACTGACAGCTACGGTGGAAGATAGTGGGGAAACGAATCGGTTGTACAGCAAGTTCATGCTGTTGTGATTGATGTCTATATCCTTGAATAGGGCTTTGATGTTTTCGTGAAACGAACCGTAACTGATTAAGTCTTCTACACCGAAAATGCGTTCTTTTTGCAGTACTTTCTTCTCTCTGAGCGGTGTGTGTTGATAATACTCGTCGTTGAGGTTTTCACGAATACTGATAGTCACATTGGGGTACACACCCGTAGTGTCAATGTACTTATCCAAAAATGCGAAATTCTTCCAAAATGGCTTATTCCAATCTATATTGATGTTATCCAATGCGAATGACATGCGTGAATAGGACTGAGCCGTATAGTGGTCAAGCGATTTAACACAATGCTTGTTTTTGTTAGCAATGACATTTTTGATAAGTTCCACCGCAGGATTTCCACGACGACGGTAGTTCTTTTTCTTGTTTTTCGGAGTAACGATAATGTCTTGCAAACCATAGACATCGGGCGTAAGTAGTATCTTAACATTGCTCTTGTCTTGTCCCTTGCTCAATGTGATGGTTTTCGTCTTATATCCCACCATCTGAAAATTAACCAATGTATATCCCAGCGTGTTGCTCACTGCAAAATTACCATCTAAATCTGTGGTAGAACCAACACCCGATGGTACCATGCCTTTGTTGGTGGTCGGCTTTAAGAAATACACTTGCACGAAGGGCAATGTTTCGCCAGTTTCTGCATCTACAACGACACCGCTGATGGCAGTGTGCGATGTGTTTTGCGCAAAAGCAGACATAGCCATTGCAAGAAAAATATAGAGTATCAGTTGTTTCGTCCTTGTCTTCATTGTTTGTTGATTGGCATAAACACCCTAATTTATATAAATTACGGTGCAAAGGTACAACATTTTTCTGACATGTGCAACTTTCGACACATTTTTAACTATCTTCGGCTTATCTTCGGCTTATCTTCGGCTGAACGGATAGGTTAAGAAAGTAAAAAAATGTCTTGAGAGTTGCATATATCAAAAAAAAGTTGTACCTTTGCGGCGAAAATGCTATGCCCATATAAAATCGTAATAAAAATCAATAAAAATATGCAAAAAAACATTACCGTACAAAACGAAAATCATTTACCACAACATTTCGCGTTGATAGGTGCTGCTGGATATATCGCACCACGACACATAAAAGCTATTAGTGACACAGGGAACAACCTGATGGTAGCTTATGATAAGTTCGATTCGGTGGGACGCTTGGACTCCAGTTTTCCTGATTGCTCGTTTTTTACTGAGCATGAGCAGTTTGATCGATTTTGCTCTAAACAAATGCGTACAAACAATCCTCTGTCGTGGGTGAGTATTTGTACGCCAAACTATACGCACGACGCTTTTATTCGATACGGCTTGCGCTTGGGCTGCAATGTGATTTGCGAAAAACCATTGGTGTTAAACCCTTATAACATTGACAACCTCGTAGAACTGGAACAAGAAACAGGTTGCAGTGCTTATACCATTCTTCAATTGCGTTTGCATGATCGTATTGCAGCATTGAAAAAGAAAATCGAAGAAGGACCAAAAGATAAAATCTACGATGTGGATTTGACCTATATCACCAGCCGTGGCAAATGGTATTACAGTTCATGGAAAGGTGATGTGCATAAAGCTGGTGGTATAGCAACCAATATTGGTGTGCATTTCTACGATATGCTGCAATGGATTTTTGGTCCCATAGAGCAGAATATCGTGCATGTGATGTCGTTTGACCGTGTGGCAGGATTCCTACAACTCAAACGAGCGCGTGTTCGCTATTTCCTTAGCATAAATGCAGCTTGCTTGCCAGATAATGCGGTACAAGGCGAAAAGAAAACCTATCGTACATTAGCGATTGATGGCGAGGAGTTCGAGTTTAGCCAAGGATTTACTGAATTGCACACAGAGAGCTATCGCCAAATATTAGCAGGCAATGGTTTCCGTATTTCGGAAGCAAGACCCAGCATTGAGATTGTTAGCACCATACGCACATCACAGCCTATTGGCTTAGTGGGAGATTATCACCCATTGGCAAAACTGCCTTTAGCAGAACACCCATTTGGTTGGGATGAGAAGAGATGATGGGAATGTAAGATTTAAGAATTTAGAGTTATGAGTTTGAAAAGAATATTGATTGTTCTCTTGCCCTTGCTAATGGCATCCTGCGTGACCAGTAAGCGTGTGAACCTCATGCAAGAGCCTGGCAAAAATGGCATTCCTCAATACGCAGATACGCTTTCATATGAGGATTATGAGTTGCGAATAGGTGATCGTTTGTATATTTATGTATATTCGGTAGATGAGCGCATCGACAAAATGTTCAATCCATCGGGTGGCGGTGTGTCCAGCGCACAGATGCGTCAAAGTGCGGGTGGTGCAGGTGGCTATGACCTATACACTTACTTGGTGCAAGAGGATGGTACTATAGACTTTCCTATGGTAGGACATATTCCAGTGCGAGGCAAGACTACACGCGATGTGAAACACCTCTTGGAAGATGAGCTGAGTAGTTTTATCAAGGGATATGGCGACTATCAAATGATGTCGGTGGAGGTGAATATCGTGCGTCGTTCATTTAGCGTGATTAGTGATCGAGGAAGCGGTACATTCAATATTCAAAAGGAGAAAGTCACAATCTTCGAAGCCTTGGCTATGGCTGGCGATATTGGCGATTTTGGCGATAGAAGCAAAGTGCGCATAGTTCGCGAAAAAGAGGGAATAACGCAAGTGAAAGAATTTGATGTGCGTTCGGAAGATATTATCAATTCGGAGTTTTATTACATAGAACCCAATGATGTGATTTATATTCAACGCATTAAAGGACAAAGCTTTGGTATCAATTCTGTGACGACCACAATCAGTGTTGTAGCAACTACATTAGCGTTTGGTGGTTTTGTATATGGTTTGGTTGTTAGAACCATTAATGCGGTAAACGCAAATAGGAAGTAGTATATAGATGAAAATTAGCACTGAAAATATATGAAAGAGAGATATAACATATTGAACATAGCATTGATGATGACTTTAGCCGTATTGATGACAGGCTGCTATGGTTATCGTCAAGTGGGTATCTTGCAAGAACGCGAGGATTTACCACAATATGATTCTGTGGCATACGAGCCATATCGCTTGCAAGTGAATGACGAGGTAATCTATCGTGTCATTACCATGGATGAGACGATTGCTAAGACATTGTCCGCCAACACAAGCGTAGGTGGTCAATATGCCAACTCGTATCGCATCTATTCCGATGGAACTGTGGATATTCCTTTCCTCTCACCGATAAAATTGGAAGGGTTAACCGAGTTGGAAGCACAGGACACTTTGCGCAAAGCGATGCGTGAAATTATACCAGATGCCGATGTGAAATTGGCGATGTACAACAAGACTTTCACCGTTTTAGGTGATGCTAACTCTGGTACATATAATATATATAAGGAGCGTCTTACCATTTTCCAAGCATTGGCAATGACGGGTGACTTGATGAATTCAGGTGATAGACGCCATGTGCGCATCATTCGTCCTCATGGGAACGATGAGCCAGAGGTATTGGAGTTTGACATTCGTACCAATACCATTATAGATTCTAAGTACTATTATGTGTATCCCAACGACTTGATTTATGTTAGTCGCGACAAAGGTAGTTTCTATAAACAACCAAGTTATAGCGGTTTCCTCGGTTTAATCACTAGTTCCGTATCCTTATTGATAACAGTACTGAACTATATACCCGGAATATGGTAATGTAGTTCCAACTATAATGTAATAAATAAGTATAATCATATGACACAAGAAGAACAATTCCAGCACCAACAAGTGCAATCATCACAACCAGTTGCTCAAACGCCTGCGCCATTTATGGAAGAGGAGAGTTCAGGTATTGACATATTGGAATGGGTTTTTAAGATTATTAATCACTGGTATCTCTTTGTGATTGCTGCTATCATAGCATTTTCTTTGGCATATCTTAAGAACCGAAAAGTCATGGAAACTTACCTCACTACGGGTACGATGATTATTCAAGAGTCCAGCGGTGGAGGTGGCTATGGCAATTCAGCTTTGATGCAAGGCTTCGGTATGGAGGCTGGCTATCGTAATGTGAATAACCAATTAATCATTTTGGGTAGTTACGATTTGATTTCTCGTACTGTGGATTCACTGCCTTTCATGAATGTTGAATACATTACCAAAGGGCGATTCAAAACACGCAATATCTACAGAAATACGCCTATCTTGGTAGAATATACGCATTTGGATCCAATGGCGTACAACTTTATGTATAAGTGTACAGTACAAGACGATGGCTCTTTGTTAATCACAGTGGAAGACAACGATGAGATGAATTTCTCCTATGAGACTCGATATGGTCAGCTCCTACAAACCCCATTGTTTGAGGCTACAATCATTCCTACGGATATGATGATGAGAGCGGGACAACATGTGTATTTCCGTTTTCGTAGTCGTGACGGATTGACCAATGAGTTCTCAAGCCGCTTGCAACTCAACTTCGTTACAGATAGAAGTACCATCTTGGGTATTCAACTTGTGGGTGTAACACCAGAACGCGACCGTGATTTTATCAATAAACTGTCGGAGATATATCTCTTGCATAGCGTCGAACGAAAGAACATGGTTGCAGACAAGACGATAGAATTTATCAACCAACAATTAGGCGTACTGCAACAGAGTTTGAGTCAAAGCGAAAGCGCAATGACAGATTTCCGTCAAGAGAACAAGTTTGTTGATGTATCTTCCTATGCGGGTGGATTGATGGCTAAAGTCAACCAGTACGACCAACAGAAAATGGCTTTGCGATTGAAGGAAACATACCTTAATTATTTGACTAACTATCTGGAACAGAAGATAGAGCAGGGGACAGTGGTGGCACCTGTGTCTGTAGGTGTTAATGAACCAATGTTAATGACTTTGGTACAACAATTGAACGACTTGCATATTCAGCGTGGCGAACTCAGCGAACGCAATGTTTATTATGCTAAATATACCAATGACATTAATAATGTGAAAACTGCTATTGCAGAATTGGTACAATCCATGCAAGCGTCTTTGGAGATTGAAAAGCAAGATCTTGCTAATCGTTTGCGTGAGGTAGAGCGTGACATTCAAAACTTGCCTGAGAAAGAGTTGCAAATGGTTGCTATTGAGCGTAACTATCGTATTGATGACAACTACTATACTTTCTTCTTGCAAAAACGCGCTGAGGCAGAAATACAAAAAGCACGCAACACGCCAGATAGTGAAATAATGGATCGCGCGCGCACAACACGCTCAATGAATAGCAAGGAGAAACGCAAAAATATGGTGGCATATATGGCTATTGGATTGGTCATTCCTTTGCTCATATTGATTTTGTCAGAATTGCTCAATAACAAGGTGCGTAATCCGAAAGAAGCAGAGAAACTTGGTGATTTCAAACTGATTGGTACATTGCGACGCGTGAAATCGCAAAATCCGTTGCATGCTAAGAAACACCCGCGTTCTGGATATGCGGAGATGATGCGTAGTATTCGTTTGCGCATTGAATTTATTGTTCAGCGTAAGACCAATATTGCCATTACGATTACTTCTACGCAATCGGGTGATGGTAAGACATTCATTAGTACAAACTTAGCTGCACAATATGCAATGACAGGACACCCAACCATATTGCTTGATATGGATATTCGTAAACCAAATGTACACGACAAGTTGGGTATGGAGGCACCAATGGGTGTGACAAACTATTTGATTGGTGACTGCGAGTTGGAGGATATTATTCTGTCACACGAAGAGTTAGGTTTTGATGTTATTCCTGCGGGTACTATTCCTCCCAACCCTGGTGAACTTGTGCGTAGTGATAAATTGGCTGAATTGATGCAAATCTTGCGTCAGCGTTACGAATATATCATCGTGGACTCTTCACCAGTAGGTATGGTACCGGATGCGTTGTCGCTGATTGAGAAGACAGATATTACGCTATTTGTGATTCGTTGTATGGAAACAAGTAAGAAGTTTGCAGAACAAACACTGCAGGCATTGGCGCTCAATCATAAAGATAAAATAAACCTCGTATTGTCTGATGTCGTGGTAGGTAGAGCATTGGGTGGCTATGGTTATGGCTACGGCTATGGTTACGGTTATGGATATGGCGGTTATGGCTACGGACATGGTTATGGCTACGGCTATGGTTACGGACAGAAGAAACGCTATGGCTATGGTAGTAAATATGGTAAATATGCCGACTATTATCGCTATAAGTTTACAAAGAAGAAAGCAGAAGATTCACATTACTATATTGATGATAGTGATGATGTGGATTGATAAATAAAATGTTTAATGAAATAAAAAGAAAAACAGAAAGATGAAAAAAGGTATTAGATTTGTTTGCATATTGTTATGTGCAATAATATGCTTAAGTTTAGAGGTGCATGCTGCGTCCTTTGCTTCAGCTGCTAATGCTGTAGCAACCGAGTCAATCATTGGCCCTGTGGATAACTACGGTCTTCTCAATGCTCCTGATGGCTCAACATGGACATATACCGCATCCTTTGAGAAAAAATACAACCTCTATACGAAGGTTACACTTAGTGTGTATAATAGTCAGAAAGAATTGGTCGGAACGATTGTTGATTCACTAAAGCTTGATAATCCAAATATGACTGGTATCAACCAAGCTGAAATCAATCCATTAGTGACACAAAAATTCTTTAATAAGGACAATAAGTACGAGGTGATGCTCTTTTTGCATGCGCAGACTACAAATTATGAAGGACATAGCTTTAATCATGTCTTCTCTATTGCAGATGGTGAGACTGTTACCACTCCTATTGCTTCGGTAGATGGACGCCAAGTGTATGCACAAAATGTGGGTGATTATAGCGAAAATTATGTTATGATTTTTGCTCGTGATAGTGCTTCTACCACCAATAACTACACTCTTTGCTTCGATGTGCGTCGTACATATGTGTATGGAGGTGGAGTACAACATACTTTCCGTATACCATATGCTAATGTAGCAGCACTGAATGATTTACAGCCAATCTTTATGTTCAAGAAAGGCACGAAGCTCTATTATGTAACCCAACAGTATGAGAAGCCATATTTTGATCCTAATACGCCATGGGATCAAGATCCTGTGGTGACACCAAATAACAACTTGGTAATCACCTATATGAATCAAAGTTATAAGACTGTTCATACAACCAAGATTCCAGTGGTGCAGGATGATAACCAAAAACTGCTTTATACTTTCCCTATGCTTGGAGGATTGAATGGTATGAAAGATATCGTCTTGGACTTTGATTGTGAAGTACCTGCGTACATCATTACGCACGAGAAATACAATTTGGAGTCTGACGGATCAGTCAATTCATACTATCTCTATGATGTGAATGGTAATAAGTTGAAAACGATAGCAGAGAATACGCTTGGTCGTGTTATGATGAGTCCTATCGCAGGTCAAGAGGATCAGTGGTTGTTTATGAAAGAGGAGTACGATGGTGAGTTCTTCTTTGTGGATATCCCTTCTTGCGAAACTCGTGCAGAGATTTCTATCTATTTGGAGGACGGACGCACAATTTCTTCGCAAGTTGATCGCTATCCTAAGGGCGATAGCTATGAGTATGCAGTGGCTATGCTCCAAGGTAACAACGAACCAGATGGAACTATTAGCCAAGATATTGCATGGCTCAATGCTGATGGTACTTTCAATCGCTATGAGAATATTAATCTCGGTAAGTATATTGAAGCCGCTCAAGTAAATATTGTTGCAGAGGCTCTCAATCCTTGGGTAATGAACACCGATGATGCGCGTGAGTATATGGTGCTTGTAAAACGCTATAACCCGAAGAATACTTCTGATAAGGAGACTGCATTCTTAATTTGCAACACGAAGGGCGAAATCCTTTTGGATTATGGCAAAGATGCTGAAAAAGGTGAACTAAATATGGTTTATCTCTTTGATAAGGGGGCTACTCCTATGATTTTGTGCGTATATGCAAAGGGTAATGCACTTACTATGCACTATACACCACTTCCTTTGAATGCAACAACGCTCAACGGTAGCGGTACTGCACAGGATCCGTATAAACTCACATGTGCATATGATTTCTGCCTCATAGATAATAATCCAGCGGCCTACTATGAAGTAGTAAATGATATTGATTTCTTGGGTGAGCCATTTGATGGTCCTAAAAAAGCATTCTTGGGTTCTTTGGAGGGTAATGACTATGCATTGGAGAACCTTTGTCTTGTAGGCGGCGGTTTGTTTGGTTCTATGAAGGATAGTGTCAAGGTGCGCAACTTGCAATTCAAAGATCCTGTCTTGGTTCTTTCTGCTAAGAATCTCAACCCTGCTGGTATCTTGGCTGATTACATGCAAGGTGGTGTAACCGACGATGGTGTAAATATCTTTGCAGAATTGAGTAATGTACATGTGTTTAATCCAACAATCAAGGGTGTTGGTTACGAGCAGATTGTAGGTACCTTAGTGGGTGAAGCTGCACTGAATTTAGATGTCAATACATGTTCTGTGAATGGTGCTGTTATTTCAGCTCCATCTGCTCAAGTGGGTGGTGTCATTGGTAAATCACAAACCTTTACTAATATCCATGCTTGTCTCTTTACAGGTGAAGCGGAGGGGCAAGTAGTCGGTGGTATCACCAGCGCGATTAGCGGTAGCGAACCTGTATATAACTGTCGTGTAGATGCGGATCTCTATACCCACAACACCGTGGGTGGTGTCGTAGGTTTTAGTGGTCGTTCTTTGATTAGCAATTGCGTTGTTGAGGGTACTCTTACACTTGATGCCAACGCTATAGAAGGTAAAGTTGGTGGTATCGTAGGCGAAGTAGAAACCGATGCTACTGGTTCTTCTACTGCTACTTTGGTGGAGAACTGCTTGGTTGGTGTTTCTGCGATCACGGTACCAGAGGGAAAAGATGTGATTGCGCACCGTATAGTAGGTTTTTCCAGTGGTGACAACTACGAGTACGATTGGGACCATGTAGATTGGAGCAAGCCACAAAGCGAGTGGCCACGCCTCTATTTCTCTGCAGAGAAAGGATTCAAGAACAACTATGTGTTCTCTGAATTAGCAGCTGTAGATGCTACTATTGCTCTTACCGACACCACCACAGAAGGTGCTACGATAGCAGAAAGCGAATTGACTACGGAATGGTTGAGTGCGCATGCTTTTGCTTTCGGCAATAATGTTGCTAATCCTTGGATTCTTGATGACATGGGCTTGGCATTGTGGTTTGAAAGTGAATCTATTGGCAGTGGTATAGATAATCTGATTAACCAATCTGGTGTTTCAATAGAAAATGGAAGTATTGTGGCTAATGGTGCTATTCAAGTATATAACTTGCATGGTATGTTGGTGGCACAGGGCGTTGATAATGCTTCGGCTTCTCACTTGAGTACTGGTGTATATATCGTTTCTGTTACCAGTGCGGATGGTAATGCAGTGCAAAAACTATTGATTCCATAATTAGGTAACGCTGTTTTTTAATTGCCATTTGTGCAAAGGCACAAATGGCAATTTTTCTCTTTAATCCCAACTATAGGCATATTGTCCTCTACATTCGGCTAATGAATGTATACGAATTAGCATATAACTATGTGCTGCAAACCAATCGCTGTATTTTTCTTACAGGCAAGGCAGGAACGGGGAAGACTACATTTTTGCGCCGTCTCAAACAGGAGTGTTCTAAGCAAATGACAGTTGTGGCACCTACGGGTGTAGCAGCTATCAATGCAGAGGGAGTGACTATTCACTCACTTTTTCAGCTTCCACCACAACTATTTCTGCCTACGGATGAAGCGCGGCGTTGGCTATTCAGCGAGATGCAGATGCGCGCAGCAAAGCAACGCGTTTTGCGTAATATGGAATTGCTTGTTATAGATGAGGTTAGTATGGTGCGTGCTGATTTGTTGGATACGATAGATGCTGTACTTCGACATTTTAAGCATCGACCTAATCTGCCTTTTGGTGGAGTGCAAGTATTGTTTATAGGCGATTTGTTTCAACTATCGCCTGTTGCACGCGAGGACGAATGGCGTTTGTTGCAGGATTACTACGAAGGGCCGTATTTTTTTCAAGCGCGCGTCTTTCGCGAACTGCGACCTATATATATCGAACTGGACCATGTTTTTCGCCAAACCAATAGCGACTTCGTGGAAATACTTAATCAGGTGCGCAATAATGCTTTGACGCCCGAGTCCCTTGCTGTGCTTAATTCCCGTGTCATATCCGACAAGTCCGACATCTCCGACTTGTTAGATAAAGGAATCATTCTCTCTACTCACAATGCCAAAGTGGATGCCATAAACCAACGCGAAATGAATAGGTTGGATGGTAAGATATATAGTTATCAAGCTACAATCAAGGATACTTTTCCTGAGTCCATGTTCCCTATGGATCAGACGCTTTCGCTGAAAGTTGGTGCTCGTGTAATGTTTGTTAAAAATGATTCTTCGGCAGAAAAATGCTACTACAATGGCAAACTGGGCATTGTTACATCGCTTTCCCAAGAGGCTATTAATGTTACCTGCGAGGATGGCACCGTGGTAGATGTGCATAAAGAGACTTGGGAGAATATTCGCTATACTTCAGAAACAGGATCGGATAAAGTAGAGAGTGAAGTTATTGGTTCGTTCATGCATTATCCTTTGCGTTTGGCGTGGGCAATCACTATTCATAAGGCACAGGGATTAACTTTTGATCAGGTTGTTATAGATGCTGCCGATGCTTTTGCGGCAGGACAAGTGTATGTTGCATTGTCTCGTTGTCGCACATTGGAGGGTATTACGCTGCTAACACCTATTCCGTCTCATGCTCTTACCAATGCGCGCGATGTGTTGTCTTTTACTCAGCAACAACTTACTCTTGATGCTGCACAACAACAATTGCCAATAGCACAAAGCGAGTATCTTAGTATTTTGCTATGTTCGTTGTATGACTTTCGCGAACTGATTAACCATTGCTATGCGCTCAATCGCATGTTGCAGAAGATGACATCGGTTCAGAATAATAACGATGATTATCTTCCTTCTATCGTTGCCATGCTGGAAGAATTGCATGGGGTAGGAGAGCGTTTTCAGCAACAATTACGCTTGTTGATTTATCAATCGGACTTCGCCAAACTTCAAGAGCGATTGCATGCTGCTAATGGTTATTATTCGCCTAATTTAAAGGAGATTATAGGTAAATTATTGAATTGCTCTGTACGCAGCAACGATAAAGCAGATGCTACGACGATTAAGCAGAGTCTTACGGATATGTATGCGCTTCTTATGCGCATGATGCACATGCAATCGGCTCTTGGAGCAGTGCCTAACAATAGCTCAAATGCATTATCGCCTGATACATTCTTTCATGCTCGCCAATCGTTTAGGTTGAAAGAGCCTAATTTCACTATCTATACTACGCAACGCAAGGTGCGTGTTTCGTCAGCAGCATTTCAGTCTATGGTATTGCTCCAACAAGGGCATCGCATAAGTGAGATTGCTAAACTGCGTGGTATCACTCAGAAGACTGTCATTAAGCATTTGCGCTCTTTCCTTGAAGATGGTGTTATCGTCCTTTCCGACTTTCATCCAGCTGACCGCTTTTGGATTAAATTGTAATATCAAAGGGGAAAGTGAGGGATTCGTTAGCGCTATGATTAGCGCGTATCGTTCGAGGCTTAGCCGAGATAAGAGCCCCCGACCGTGGTTTGAGAAGGCCCTGCCTTTTCAAAAAGAAAAGAGTGCTCCTTGTGGAGGAGTACTCTTTTCTTTTTTTTGCGGAAAGTGAGGGATTCGAACCCCCGGTACAACGCAATGTGTACACCGCATTTCGAGTGCGGCTCTTTCGACCACTCAGACAACTTTCCTTCAAACGCGGCTGCAAAGGTACTGCTTTTTTTTGAAATATGCAACTTTCGATACATTTTTTTTGTTGGTATGCCACACTTTATCATTCTATTCGGTTAGCACGCTGATGTTTGCGGTAGTCCCGTCGTTCCCCCTTTTTCTCAACATCTTCCAGCAGTTTTACCCGTTAGCATCCCGTTAGCATTCCGTTTGCATTTCGTTACTATCCTGTACTTTCCTAATAGTTTGCAGGAAGGTTTTTTAACCCAAATCGGTCATTAGAAATGGATGAAATGAATAAAATTTGATACGGTTGTTTTGATTTTTTTATTATTTTTCTTGCATTATTCAAAGAAATGTTGTAATTTTGCAGTCGAAAGTCCAACGCTGGGTTTAGAGGGTGGGAGATGTCCCCTCTCGGAAAGCCAAAATTATCACCAAAATTCGATAATAGATTTGACCAAAGACCCCAGTCGTGACTTTTAGGACATAATAAAAAGGCGTTTATTGACGCTCTGTTCTGACGTTTTGAAACTTCGCAACTTTCACTTCTCTATCAGGACTTAGCAACGGTAGATGTCCTACGGGATATAGATTATCCCTCTTGTGCCTATTGGTACGCCTTTTGCATATTCATATATGCGCACACGCGTACCTTAACTATGTAGCACGAGAGTATATTTTATATTCGGCGTGGGCTTCGCGTTGTTGTTCGATAGAGAAAGGCAATGCGAAGGCCTCAAAACGTGGAACGACAACAGTCGAAATCCACGTTTTTTGTATACCTATATGTGTAATGCAAAAAGAATATAAACAACTAATCATTAACCCATAAAACAACAATCGTATGAAAAAATTACTATTTCTCGCGATGGCAATGCTGGTAGCATGCTCCGCAAGTTTTGCACAAGATGCAAAAGAAATCATGAAAGAACGCAAGGCTGTTCAAAAAATGGCTAAGCAAGAATTGGCTGCAAAAGTTGATAAAGCCACCAAGAAAGAAGCAAAACGCCTTGCTAAAGAAGGTTGGGTTGTTTCGCCAGGTGCACTTCCTCTCGAAAAAATGTTGCAGCGATCGTTTGAGATGCAAATGCAAGTAGATGAGAATTTATTCCCTAAATTCATTATGGCTAATGCACAATCTATTGCAGAAAATTATGATGCAGCTAAAACTGCTGCTACCTCTTTAGCAATTACTAATCTCGCTGGACAAATTCAAACCGAAGTCACTGCTCTCATTGAAAATACCGTTGCTAACCAACAACTCGCAGCTGAAGATGCTGCAAGTATCTCTGAGACTATCATGTCAAGTAAGAATCTTATTAGCCAATCTATTGGTCGTACTATTGTTGTGGTAGAATGTTATCGTATATTGCCAAACAAAAACCGCGAAATAATGGTACGAATTGCGTATAATGGCGAGATGGCGAAAGAGGCTGCCAAAAAAGCGGTTCGTGAAGAATTGGAGAAAAAAGGCGATAAACTTCGTGAGAGATTAGATAAATTACTTGGTTTCTAATGAAATACATAATAAATCTAATATTAGTCTTTTTATTTGCAGCAACCATTCACGCACAACGCGTTGCAACTATTTGTGGAGAGTATCGCTATACTGTTCCAGGTGAGGTACCACTGAATAGAGCAAAACAAATAGCCATTGATAAAGCTCGCAACGAAGCTATTGCCAATGAGTTTGGACAAGTAGTTTCACAATCTACCACAACAACGATTCACACTTCGGACACCAAGTCCGAAATACAATCGGATAGTTATGCTTCTACTGAATCCAAAGCGATTTGGTTGAGCGATACAAAAGAGCCAGAAGTAAGCATTGCATACGAAAATGATGTGATGGTGATTACTGCTTCCGTTTGTGGAAAAGTACGTGAATTGCAAACGGCAGAGGTGGAGTTAAAGATGCAAGTACTCAACAATGGTTTTGAATCTGACCGATTTAGGAGCGGTGATAGAGTTTCAGTTTTGTTCAAATCACCTGTATCAGGATATGTTGCGATCTTCTTCCGTGATGACAATGCTGGTATTATCTCTTGTATGATGCCTTACGAGAATGAAGATGGCACTGCACGAGAGGTGAAGAGCAACAAAGAATATACCTATCTCTCTACTGCTGACCCTATTTATCCCTATCAAGAAGAAACGATTTTGGTGACTGAAAAGACGGTAGAGTTTGATACCTTTATTCTTGTCTTTTCCAAAGAAGCATTTTCTATGCCAGCTTCGGATATGGGAGAGTTTGTTCCCGAATTGTCAGTAGAGGACTTCCAAAAATGGTTACGCAAAAATCGCATCAATGATGAAACGATGCAAACAATAGAAAAAACAATTCAAATAAACAAATAATTATGAAGAGAATTCATTTGTCATTTTTAACAATGTGCGTACTGCTACTCACATTATCGTCTTGTGCTACAATTTTTTCAGGAGTGAAAGCAAAAATTACGCTCAATGACCCACAACAAAAGCAACCAGTTGATATTACAACTGATGTTAAGCACTACGATAATGTAACTTTGCCATATAAGGTAAAAATAAAACGTGGTTACAAACCAAGCAATATAACTGTTGAAAGCGACGGTTATAAGCCAATTGAAATAACAGTACTGAAGACTTACAATGCAGCCACAATAGCAAATCTCATAAATGTTGTGGGATGGGGAGTGGATGCTGCAACGGGTGCATTAATGAAACCAGAACAGAAGGATTTTGAGTTTCGAATGGAAAAAGAAGAAGAGCATGTACAACTGGCACAGGAACATCAAATCTTAACACCCAAAAAAGAAGTTGTAAAATCCGATGTTGATAGAAACATTCCTCAAAGTTATAAGAAATCAGAAAATACATATGCTTTGATTATTGCTAACGAGGAGTATCAATTTGTGGATGATGTCAATTTTGCTGCACACGATGGCGAAGTATTCAAAGAGTATTGTATCAAGACATTGGGTATTCCAGAACGTCAAATTCGTTATTACGCGAATGCTTCATATGGTGTTATTTCTGGTGGAGTAGATTGGCTGAAATATGCACTCAACAACTTTGAAGGTAGCAAAGCCATTGTGTATTACTGCGGTCATGGTATTCCAGATGAGAAAACAGGTGATGCATATATCATTCCTGTAGATGGAAAGGGAACAAACACCACTACCTGCTACAGTTTGAATACGCTTTATAGCACTTTGGCAAACACCAAAGCATCAAACATTACCTACTTTATGGATGCTTGTTTTACTGGTGCAAACAAAGAGGGGAGTATGCTGGTTGCTGCTCGCGGTGTAGCTCGCGAAGCGAAAAAAGAGGTGTTAGAAGGCAAATCAGTTGTATTCTCTGCTTCAAGTGGAGATGAGACCGCTATGACCTATCCAGAGAAGGGACATGGTTTGTTTACCTATTTCTTACTGAAGAAGTTACAAGAAACACAGGGTAATGTATCTTATTCTGATTTAGCAAATTACATCAATAAGAATGTGAAGAAAGAGGCGTTCTTGATTAACGAGAAACCACAAACTCCTGTAGTCGCAACAAGTACAGCAGCAAGCAGCACTTGGGAAACCATGACACTGAAATAAAGTGTAAGAAAAACTATAAAATCGGCGAATAGAAAATAAATCCGCATAATCGAAAGAAAAAGAATCGGTTATGCGGATTGTGATTTTGTTGATAGCAATCAATATGTATGTTAGGACATTTAGAAAATTTAGAATCTTTAGAATTCTAAATTTCACTACTTGTTTCTTCTTTTTGGAAAAAGAAATGATGCAAGGAATGAGTTATGAATCTGCCATTGTTGGGCTTACGATGTGCTACAATGAACCCGTCATGAACCCGTCATGAACCCGTAATTAGTGGGATATTTGACCTATATTTTATCTCCACTGATCTTGCTGAGTAAATGCAGTGCTCCGCCAATGGTCTTTACTTGTTGCACCACCATATAGCGTTTGCCTGTGGGTTTACCTTCGCGGTTTTTATCTTCTACCAAGCGGCAACGCTCTGCACGCGAACATGCATATTGTACTAACTTTCCAAAGATCTCAGATTGGAAATACTTAGGATTATGATTCACGAAATACATAGACATGCGTTCCTGTTTCAAAATCACTTTCTCTATACCCATTTTGCAGCACAACCATCTCAACCGCACCACATTCAGCAACTGCTCTGCCTCCTCTGGCAACGGACCAAAACGGTCAATCAATCGCTTCTGATATTCGAGAAGAGCATCTTCGCCGCTCAGACTATCTAATTCGCGATACAGAGTGATGCGTTCGGAGATATTTTCGACATATGTAGGCGGGAACGAGAGGGGTAGGTCGCTTTCCAGCAAACTATCACTGCACCATTGCTTAGGATATTGGAACCCCTGAGGGCTATAGGACGGCGTTCCGCCTGTTGGATATTGGCTATCAGGGGATTCTAACATCTCCTCACGGATTTCTTCTACGGCTTCGTTGAGTATGCGCTGATAGGTGTCATAGCCCAAGTCGGAAATGAATCCACTTTGTTCTGCACCCAGCATATTTCCCGCACCGCGGATATCTAAGTCTTGCATTGCCAGTTGGAAACCAGAACCCAACTCCGCAAAAGTGGTCAGTGCGTCCAGTCGGCGGCGTGCATCGCTGGTGAGTAGTTCCTTGTCTGGTGTAACCAAATAGCAATAGGCTTTGCGGTTGGAGCGACCTACGCGTCCACGCAGTTGGTGCAAGTCAGACAAACCATAGTGCTGTGCAGAATGGATGATAATTGTATTCACATTCGGAATATCCACACCCGATTCGATAATGGTGGTGGAGATGAGAATATCGTAGTCGTAGTTGATAAATGCCTCTAATCGCTCTTCCATATCGCCCGCGGGCATCTGTCCGTGTGCAATCACAGTGCGTGCTTCGGGACACAGGCGCAGGATACGATTCTCTATGCGGGGCAACATCTCAATGCGGTTGCAAACCACATATACTTGTCCGTTGCGCTGCATCTCCAACTGAATTGCCTCTTTGATGATGTCTTCATCGTCGAGCGTAATGCACTCTGTCATAACGGGATAGCGATTGGGCGGTGGGGTGTTGATGATGCTCAAGTCGCGTGCACCCAGCAGTGAGAACTGCAAGGTACGCGGTATAGGTGTGGCGGTTAGGGTTAGCACATCTACATTGGTGCGCAGCGATTTGAGTTTCTCTTTGACAGCCACGCCAAACTTCTGCTCTTCGTCAATGATAAGCAGACCGAGGTCTTTCCACAATACCTGTTTGCCCACCAGCTTGTGTGTACCCACCAGTATGTCTATTTTTCCGTCTTTGAGGTCGGCAAGCAGTTCTTTCACTTGCTTTGGCGATTTGCTTCGGCTGAGGTATTCAATTCGCACAGGGAAATCGCGGAAGCGTTCGCGGAAGGTGTTGTAGTGCTGCATGGCGAGTACGGTGGTAGGCACCAGTACTGCCACTTGCTTGCCGTCGGTAGCCGCTTTGAAGGCTGCGCGCATCGCCACTTCGGTCTTACCAAAACCCACATCGCCGCAGACCAATCGATCCATAGGCATGGGGCTTTCCATATCGTGCTTGATGTCCAAGGTGGCTTTCGCTTGGTCGGGGGTGTCTTCGTAGAAGAAGGACGCCTCTAACTCGTGCTGCATATAGCCGTCGGGCGAATAGGCGAAGCCTTGTTGCTGCTTGCGGGTGGCATAGAGACGAATGAGGTCGCGGGCGATGTCTTTTACTTTGTCTTTGGTGCGCTCTTTCATGCGCTCCCATGCGCCCGAACCGAGGCGTGAGATGGTGGGTTCGCTGCCTTCGCGCCCCTTGTATTTGGAGATGCGGTGGAGGTTGTGAATGCTGACAAAGATGGTATCGCCACCGCGATAGGTGAGTTTGATACTCTCTTGTGGGCGACCATAGAAATTGGTGGTCACCAGTCCCGCAAACTGACCAATGCCGTGGTCCACATGTACCACATAATCACCCACTTGCAGTTGGTTGATTTCTTTCAGCGTGATGATGGCTTTGCCTCGTCTGGCATTCTCCGAACGGAGTGTGACGCGGTGGTAGCGTTCGAATATCTGATGGTCGGTGTAGCAACATATCTTGGCAGCGTTGTCCACGAAACCTGCGTGCAAGGTCTGGTTGATAGGTATGAATGTGATGCCCGCCTCTTTGTCTTCGAAGATAGCGCGTAGGCGGTCGGTCTGCTTCACCTGTTCGGCGAGGATATATACCTTATAGCCATCGCGTATGCGCGCGCTGAGGTCATCCGTGAGAATATCGAAGTTCTTATTGAAGGTGGGTTGAGGCAGTGTGTCAAAATCCAGCGTGTCGTAGGTGGAGAAACTGCTTTTTTGCCCCAACTCGATGGTAGTATAGCGTGGTGAAGCGTTGGTTAGCGTGGTGGAGAGTGGTGTAGCGTTGTTTAGTTTGTATTGTATGAGATTAAAGTCGTTGCTTACCCACAGGGTTTTGTCGGACAGATATTCCGTGATGTATGTGGATTCCTCTTGGGTGTTAGCGCCTACAATATCAATGGACGAGAGGCGTGTCCGCGAGAGTTGTGTTTCGATGTCAAACTCGCGAATAGAGTCCACTTCGTCGCCAAAGAAATCCACGCGATAGGGATTGTCGTGCGCAAAACTGTATATATCCACTATTCCTCCTCGCACAGCGAACTGCCCTGGCTCATACACAAAATCCACGCGTTGGAAGTGCAGTTCGAGTAGCTGTTTGATGAGTAGGGATTGTGCTATCTCTTGTTCGGTGTGTAGGCTAATCGTTTGCTGCTGTAGGGTGTTAGGGTGGGGAACGGATTCGGCTAATGCTTCAGGATAGGTGACAATGATAGATGTGGTTTGGAGTGGTGTAGCATTGTGTGGCGTGGTGTTGTTGAGGGCAGTGAGTACTTCGGTTCGCTGCACAAGCATGGCTTCGTCGGTTTTTTGGCGTCGGCGATGGGAAGAAGGAAAGAAATACACACCTTGATCGCCACTTAGTGTTCGGAGATCGGCATACATATATTGTGCGTCATCGGCGTTGTCTAATACAACGAGGATGGGACGACATTGCTTGGCTGCTACCAACTGCTGGTGTACCGCATGGAGTAATAAACTTTGGGATGAGGCAAAGAGATTCCTGAGTAAAAAATGTTTTTCGCACTTTTTACTTAATTCTTTTGCCAATACATTCACCTCTGGATGTAGGGCAAATAATTGCTCTAACTCCCCAATTTGCATAAATCTGCTGCAAAGGTACAAAAATAAATTGAAATATTTACCATAAATTGCAAAAATCTTGCTCAATTCAAAATATTTCTGTAATTTTGCACGGAATTCGAAATGATAGGATATATACGAAAGTGTAAAATCATAAAATTGTCACATTGCTAATCAACATGACTATACTATACGAAGATAATCATATAATAGCTGTCAGCAAGACTTGCCACGAGATTGTACAAGGCGATAAGACGGGCGATACGCCGCTCTCTGAGATGGTGAAAGCGTATATCAAAGAGAAATACCAAAAGCCGGGGGAAGTTTTTCTGGGTGTTACGCATCGTCTTGACCGTCCTACTACGGGTGTGGTACTCTTTGCGCGCACCAGCAAAGCATTGACGCGTCTCAATGCTATGTTTCAGTCGCATGAACAGATACGCAAGACCTATTGGGCGATTGTGGAGAGAACGGAAAACGGAAAGGTGAAAACGGAAAACGGAGAGGCAATAAAACTCGAACACTATCTATGGCGCAATGAGAAACAGAATAAGTCCTTTATTGTTAAGCAAGGAACGAAAGATGCCAAGCGCGCTGTTCTCTCCTATAGAGCTATTGCTCAAAGCGACCGCTATACGCTGATAGAAGTAAATCTTGAGACAGGTCGCCATCATCAGATTCGTTGCCAACTATCAGCCATAGGTTCTCCTATCAAGGGAGACCTCAAATATGGAGCTAAACGCAGTAACCCAGACGGTGGAATAGCATTGCATGCCAGAAAAATCGAATTTATTCACCCTGTCAGCAAACAGCCTATTTCGATTACTGCTCCTGTGCCTGAAGATACGCTGTGGAAACTGTTGGAAGAACAAATATAAATGTTTTACAACATATATAGACCCGAAATCGCACTTTGCATTTGCATAAGTGCGATTTTTTTTGTAACTTTGCACCATAAAAATTTAACCTTAAAAAATATTAACTATTCATTGTTAATTACTCACTACCATGAAGCACCTTCTTTTAGGCGATGAAGCCATAGCGCAGGGCGCTATTGATGCAGGACTGAGTGGCGTGTATGCCTATCCAGGCACGCCATCTACTGAGATTACAGAGTATATACAATTGAGCGAAAAGCGCAGAGCACTTTCCGCTGGTTTAGCGGTGAAAGGCAAGATTTTTTGCCAATGGGCTACCAACGAGAAGACCGCTATGGAGGGGGCTTTGGGTATGTCCTATATGGGCAAGCGCGCGCTTGTTTGCATGAAGCATGTGGGAATGAATGTCTGCGCCGATGCATTTATGAATGCCGCTATCACGGGCGTGAATGGCGGATTAGTGGTGGTCGCCGCCGATGACCCATCCATGCACTCCTCGCAAAACGAACAAGACTCGCGCTTCTATGCTAAGTTCGCCATGATTCCTTGCCTTGAGCCAAGCAACCAGCAGGAGGCATACGACATGATGCATTATGCGTTCGACCTCTCGGAGTCGTTGCGTACACCTATCTTGTTTCGCGTGACTACACGCATGGCGCACTCGCGCGCCGTAGTGGAAACGATAGATACCCCTCGTGAGCAAAATGCGCTGTCCGCGCCTGAGAATACCAATCACTTTATTCTCCTGCCTGCATTCGCGCGAAAGAACTACGCCGAACTGGTAGAAGCGCAAGCTGACTTCGTGCAAACCAGCGAGGAGTCGCAATACAACACCTATACCAAAGGTACACAACCAACCAAGGCGATTGTAACCACAGGTATTGCGTATAACTACCTGATGGAAGTGAAAGGTGATGAGGTGAGAGGTGCGAGTGTGCTGAAGATAACTCAATACCCATTGCCAAAAGCATTGATTGACCAGATGGTAGCCGATGGCGCAGAGGAGATATTGGTCATGGAAGAGGGACAACCCGTAGTGGAAGAACTGCTGCGCGGTATGGTACCATCAACCGTATCCGTGAAAGGTCGTCTGACGGGCGACCTCCCTCGCATGGGCGAACTGACCCCCGACTGTGTAGCGCAAGCGTTAGTGGGTGACCAGATGCCGGCTCACGGATGCCAGATTCCTGAAATAGTCGTAGGTCGTCCACCCGCACTCTGCCAAGGTTGTGGTCACCGCGATATGTACGCGGCACTCAACGAAGTGGCAGCAGAGCATGAGGGAGCGAAAATCTTCGGCGATATAGGTTGCTACACACTGGGGGCGTTGTCGCCATTCCATGCTATCCACGCTTGCGTAGAGATGGGTGCGAGTATCACGATGGCAAAAGGGGCTGCTGATGCAGGGCAGTTCCCATCGTTTGCGGTGATTGGTGATTCTACTTTCACTCACTCGGGCATGACAGGACTATTGGACTGCGTGAATAGCAAAGCGAATGTGGTGGTGCTTATCTCCGACAACCTCACCACAGGTATGACTGGTGGACAAGATTCGGCGGGTACGGGGCGCTTGGAGGCTATCTGCCTTGGTTTGGGTGTTGAGCCAGAGCATGTGCGCGTGGTAGTGCCATTGCCAAAGCATATGGAGGAGATCAAACAAGTGCTTCGCGAGGAGGTAGCATACAACGGTACTTCTGTCGTCATCGCTCGCCGCGAGTGCATCCAAACACTCAAACGCCACCTCAAGCAAAACAAAAAATGATTAATCTCCCACGGATCTCACGGATGTACACGGATACACCGAACATCAGTGCAAATCAGTGTTATCAGTGGGAAATAAAAAACACATACGATGAAACGCGATATAATCTTAGCAGGCGTAGGTGGACAAGGTATCCTCTCTATTGCCACTGTCATAGGTGATGCAGCCCTCAACGAGGGACTTTATCTCAAGCAAGCCGAAGTACACGGCATGAGCCAACGAGGCGGTGATGTACAGTCCAACCTTCGCCTCTCCAGCGAGCCTATCTATTCGGACTTAATCCCAAAGGGTGGGGCAGATATTATTATCTCACTCGAACCAATGGAGGCATTGCGCTATCTACCTTATCTGAAGGAAGATGGCTGGATTGTTACCAGCAACAAACCCTTTGTGAATATCCCTAATTATCCTGATATAGAGGAGGTAATCAAGCATATTGAGGCTATTCCTCATCATGTGCTATTGGATGTAGAGGCATTGGCAAAAGAAGCAGGCGCACCACTGCAAGCAGCCAACATGGTGCTGCTTGGCGCTGCCATTCCAATGTTAGGCATTGACCATGACAAGATTGTAGAGGGCGTGAAGCGCATCTTTGCCCGCAAAGGCGAAGCTATCGTCACCGCCAACCTCGCCGCCATTGAAGCAGGCTACGAGAATGTACATAGTTCGACATTGTGGAAATTATTTGGAACACAATGGTAATTCTTAATTCATCATTCAAAATTCAAAATTACCATGAGTTTTCCGTTAAATAAACAACTCGTGGATCAAACATGTATTGATTTTGGTCTGCGTAACGCCAAAGAACTCGGTGCATCGTCTATTCGCCAACTCGTGGGCGTAGTCAAGGATATTGAACGCGCAACAGGCGTGGAGTTTATCCATATGGAATTGGGCGAACCCGGACTACCTGCCGAGCAAATCGGTATCGCTGCCGAGCACAAGGCGCTCAAGGCGGGCATGGGCTCCAAATATCCCCTTATCACAGGTATCACCGAAGTCAAGCACTGGGGTAGCGAGTTTGTGCGTGCGTTTATGAATTTAGATATTCCTACCGAGTGCATCGTGCCTACGGTGGGCAGCATGCAAGCGGCATTTGCTATCAATATGCTGGTATCGCAATTGGACGAAAAGCGTGACACGATTCTCTTCCTTGATCCTTGCTTTCCTGTGCAGAAACAGCAATGCAAGGTCATTGGCGTGCGTGTGGATTCGTTTGATGTGGCAGATTTCCGTGGCGAAGAGTTAGCCGAAGAACTGGAGCGCCATTTCAAGTCGGGTAGGATAGCAGCCATGCTATTCTCTAACCCCAATAACCCTTCGTGGATGTGCCTCACGGAGCGTGAATTGGAGATTATCGGTCGTTTGGCTTCGTTGTATAATGTGCTGGTAATTGAGGACTTGGCATACTTGAATATGGACTTCCGTGATGCCGAGCGTGGTATGCCGTACGAGCCACCTTATCAGCCTACAGTGGGGCGCTATACCAACAACTGCTTGCACATGATCTCTTGCTCCAAGATGTTCTCCTATGCAGGTCAGCGTGCGGCGATTATTGCTATCAACCCGTATCTGGCACACCGCCGATTTGCCACATTGGCGGAGCGTTATCAGAACGATGGTGAGTTCCTGCGCAACTTTATTTATAATGTCCTCTATAGCCTCTCTTCGGGCGTGACACACAGTGTGCAGTTTGCTATGGCAGCTATGTTCAAGGCAGCATGTCAGGGCAAGATAGACTTCGTGACAACCACTCGCGAATATGCGCGAAGGGCTAAGTTGGTCAAGGAAATCATGCTTCGCAATGGTTTCCATATCGTTTATGACGAAGATGCGGATGAACAGGAGGTGGGCGATGGTTTCTTCTTTACCTTTGGTTATAAGGACTGGACGGGTGAGAAGATGGTTAACAAACTGATTTATTACGGTATATCGGCAATCTCACTTGCCAGCACAGGTGCTAAGCGCGAAGGTATGCGTGGTTGCGTGTCGTGTATCCGTGAGGAGCAATACGAACTCCTCGACCAACGCCTCGCGCTTTTCAATCGCGACTTCCATGATAAATAAATCAAACTACTTGAGCATGACATCAAATTTCACATTGATCATTCTGCCCGTCAGGTAGTTTGGACTTGCCCATTGCATGCCATTGGCGGCTGTCACCCAATAGTAACTATTCACATTCTTCCAACCAATGAGGTTGAAAATATCCAGTTGTATGCTCCAACTATCCACATGTTTTGACTTCTTCATCCATTTGTCGGTAGCCGCGCTAAAAGTACGCGTTGCACCAATATCAATGCGTCGGTAATCGCTCATATGACCCAAATAGCGCATGTCCTCTCTGCGTGGATAGCCGAACGGAAGACCCTCGCTCCAAATAAACTTGAGGTGAATCTTGTATTGTGGGAAGCGTGGTACATAGTCCTGAAAATACATAGTCAGGTTGTAGCGTTGCTCTTGTGGGGTGGGGATCCAATCGGTGTTGTGTAGCGTGGTTGGGTGTTGTGTGGCGTTGTCCACAAATCGCATACGACTACGCATGGTGGAGAAACTAATCCACGAGTCAGCACCTGGCACCAACTCGCCCATGAGTTTCAAATCCAGTCCGATGGTGTAGCCCTCGCTGTCATTGATACCCGAATAACGAACGCGTACATTGTCCACCGTATAACTCTCCATGCGGTCGATGAGTTTGCCATATGCTTCGGCAGTGAACTTGAATGGGCGTCCCCAAGCACGGAAATAGTAGTCGGTACCCAATACCAATTGCCACGAGCGTTGTGCGCGCAAACGATTGTTGAGGTGAATACGATTCACGCCTCCTTCATCTGCTATCACTTGTCTGAGTTCCTTATAGAACGGTGCTTGATAGTATAGTCCAGTAGCCACGCGGAAAGTGAAGTCGCGTTTCCAACCTGGCATCCACACGACGCTCACGCGTGGCGAAGGCAATACCTCATTGGTATAGCTCCACCAGTTGAGGCGCATGCCCGCTGTCAGCAGCACATCGCCTTGTGCGGTTGTCCAACGATAGGTGTCTTGTGCGTATGCCTGCACGCGACCGTTAATCATATGCGATGTGCCTTTCAGCGCATAGTAGAGCGCCATCTCTTGGCTGAGGTTAGGCAGACTATAGCCCATCGAATCACGCCATTCCCATTCGTTGATGCGGTCGTTGATCATTTCCACTTGTCCGCTCACGCCCCATTGTAGGGTGTTCTCGCCTTTTTTCCATTCGCCCTTATGCGCCAGCGTCAGCATGCCAGCTTGCAGGGTGTTGCGTGCGTGTTCGTGGAACTTGCCCGTACCTAACACACTACCAGTGGGTTGATTGCCATTGATCGTCTCGCCGCTGGGGGGGGGAGACGAACTGCCGTCAGCAGGTTTCTCGCTCAGTACATATTCGCTGCTGATATCAAAAGTCTCTTGTTCGTGGGTATAGAAACCGCTCAGGTCGAAACCCAAACGGATGTTTTTGCGGAGCTGATGGGTAGCACTCAGTGCCACAAAAGCGGTGCGGAACATGTCTTTCTCTTGTCCCTCGTACCAGATGGTTTTGTTCAGTGCTTGCTGCATCGTACCAAAACTGCTGCTTACCGAGTCTGGCACAAACTCGTAGCTGTTCTGCGAGAAATTACCCAGCAGCGTTATCTCCCATGCCTTTCGCCTTCTCGCCTCATCGCCTAAATTCCATGTCATCTGTGTCTGATAGTCGATGAAGTTGGGGTTGTAATTGCCCGCAGTTTCGAGCGCGCCCAACAGATAGCGCGAAGTCTTGTATCGGATGCTATGCATTTGGCTTTGTGTGCCATTGCCCCAACCGACATAAGCACTTGCGCCCAGCAAACTCATGTTGAGGCGCGATTCCAATCGGGTAGGGCGCTTGTAGCGGATATCCAATACGGATGACATCTTGTCGCCATACTTAGCGTCGAAGCCACCTGCGGAGAAATCCACATTCTCCACCATGTCGGTATTCACGAAACTCAGTCCCTCTTGTTGTCCGCTGCGAATGAGTAGTGGACGGTGTACCTCTATGCCATTGACATACACCGAGTTCTCATCAAAACTACCACCGCGCACATTGTACTGGCTACTCATCTCATTGTTTTGCCTTACGCCCGCAAAAGTGATGAGCAGGTTCTCGATACCGCCACCCGTAGCGTCAGGCATCAGTCGTGCGGCACCAATGTCCACACGGTCCATGGTGTTGGTCTGCCGCTGAATGGCGCGCACGGTGATTTCGCCCAATAGTTCTTCGTTGGTGGGGAGAATGACATTTATGCCAATCACTTCGCGCTCGGTATATACTTGTTGGCGAATCGTTTCGTAGCCAATCATAGAATATACGAGTGTAAGTGTATCTTGTAAATCTACAAACAACTCATAGTAGCCGTTTTGATTAGTCGTTGTGCCAATTGTAGTGTTTTCTTCGATATATACATTGGCTAATTCTATACTGCGATTGTCAGAATCCAGTACATAGCCAAAGACTCGTACTTCTTTTCCATACAAGTTACTGGTCAGCAATAGACATGCCAACACGCCCCATAGGCGTTTTATAATATGTTGTAGGGTATTTTGCATAATCAACTCGCAAAGGTAGTGCTTTTTTTTGAAATATACAAATTTTGCTTAAAAATATATCTATGATGTTGTCATTACGAATAGGCTTGATGAGCCGATTCGCGCGCCAGTGCGCGCATGTGTAGTATTTATGGTAAAAGCCATATTGTGGCTTTATTTGCGATTTAAGACATTTTATATTCAAATTCGATATTCCCCTAAGAATAAAGAAAAATGCAAAAAAAAACGCAAAAATTTGCATATGTCGAAAATTTGTAGTAATTTTGCAGCGTGGAAAAATGGGGACTAAAACTTTGAAACTTTTAAAACTTTTATATAGATGATTGATAACGACAGAATTATTCCTGTAAAGATTGACGAGGAAATGCGAACCTCGTACATCGATTATTCGATGAGTGTAATCGTGGCGCGTGCGTTGCCTGATGTGCGCGATGGTTTTAAGCCAGTGCACCGCCGTGTGCTCTTCGGAATGAACGAGCTGGGAAACACCAGCGATAAGCCAACCAAGAAATCCGCTCGTATCGTGGGTGAGGTAATGGGTAAGTACCACCCTCACGGTGATAGCAGTATTTATGGCACATTGGTGCGTATGGCACAGCCATGGAATATGCGTGGCGTGTTGGTAGATGGTCAAGGTAACTTTGGTTCGATTGACGGTGATGGCGCAGCTGCTATGCGTTACACCGAGGCACGCCTCTCTAAACTCGCCGAGGAGATGCTCCGCGATATAGAGAAAGATACCGTGGATATGCAACTAAACTTCGACGACTCGCTGCGCGAGCCAGTGGTCTTGCCTTGCCGTTTCCCTAACTTGTTGGTGAATGGTGCCAGCGGTATTGCGGTAGGTATGGCTACGAATATGCCAACCCACAACTTGGGCGAAGTGATTGATGGTTGTGTTGCCTATGTGAAGAATGCTGTAGCACGCGTGGAGAACCCAGAAGTGGAGCCAATCACCGTGGCAGAACTGATGGAGCATATCAAGGCGCCAGATTTCCCAACAGGTGGTACAATCTATGGCTACCAAGGCGTACGCGACGCCTACGAGACTGGTCGCGGTCGTATTATTATTCGTTCCAAAGCGGAGATTGAGACCGAGGATAATGGT
Organism: Paludibacteraceae bacterium; assembly: GCA_045590995.1. Taxonomy (GTDB): domain Bacteria; phylum Bacteroidota; class Bacteroidia; order Bacteroidales; family Paludibacteraceae; genus Colicola. Next base: position 34,626 of record JAZNRY010000074.1, read on the forward strand.
CGCGAGCGCATTGTGATTGGCGAGTTGCCATACGGCGTGGTGAAGTCTGACCTCGTGAAGAATATCGCAGACCTTGTGAACGACAAGAAGATTGAGGGTATCTCGGGTATTAGCGACCAATCCAAACGCGATGTACGCATTATTATTGAGATTAAGCGCGATGCGAATGCGCAAGTAGTATTGAATAAACTCTACAAATATACCGCGTTGCAATCCAGCTTCTCTGTGAATAGTATTGCATTGGTGAAAGGTCGTCCACAACTCTTGAATCTCCATGATATGGTGGCAAACTTTATTGAGCACCGTATGGAAGTGGTGGTTCGCCGCACGAAATTCGAACTTAAGAAAGCCGAGGAGCGTGCGCATATCCTGGAGGGATTGATCATCGCCGTAGATAATATCGACGAGGTGGTGAAGATTATCCGTGCAAGCCGCACTCCTGCCGAAGCACAGTCCAATTTGGAAGCACGCTTCAACCTCAATAACTTGCAATCAAAAGCTATTGTAGATATGCGCTTATCGCAACTCACAGGCTTGCGTATTGACGAGTTGAAAGAGGAATATGCGAAGTTGCAAGAGCTTATCCAACACCTCAACGCTTTGCTTGCCAGCGAGGTGATGCGCTACGAAGTGATTGAGAACGAATTGGTTGAAATCAAAGAGAAATATGCTGATGAGCGTCGCACACGCATCATCAAGATGGCTACCGAGTTCAATCCAGAGGATATGTATGCCGACGACGATATGGTAATTACCATTTCGCACTTGGGCTATATCAAGCGTACTCCATTGGCAGACTTCCGTCAGCAAGGTCGTGGTGGCGTAGGTGCAAAAGCCAGCGCTGCGCGCGATGAGGATTTCATCGAGTATGTTCATCAAGCGAACATGCACTCTACTATGATGTTCTTCACCGAGCAAGGCCGTCTCTATTGGACCAAGGTATATGAGTTGCCAGAGGGTAACCGCCAGTCTAAGGGTCGTGCATTGCAGAATATGATTAACATCCAAAAGGGCGACAAGGTTTGTGCGTTCATCCATGTGAAGAATCTCAACGATATGGAGTATGTACAAAATCACTACCTCATCTTCGCTACCAAAGACGGTTTGATGAAGAAGACTACGCTGGAATCATACAGCCGTCCGCGTGCTAATGGTATTATTGCTCTTGGATTGCGTGAGGGTGATCGCCTTATCCGCGTGACACTCACTGATGGCAATAGCCAAATGTTAGTGGCTTCCTACAATGGTAAGGTGGTTCGCTTCCCTGAGGATACCGTTCGCCCAATGGGTCGTACCGCTACAGGTGTGCGTGCTATCAAGTTGGATGAAGATGGTCAAGATCGCGTGATTGGCATGATTTGTGTGGAGGAGGGTAGCAAGGAGTCTGTACTCGTTATTTCGGAGAAGGGCTTCGGCAAGCGTACTGACCTCGACGACGAGAATGGTGAACCAATCTATCGTATCACCAACCGTGGCGGTAAGGGTGTGAAGACCATGAACCTCACCGATAAGACGGGTAATCTGATTGGTCTTGAGGCAGTTACAGACGAGCAAGACCTCATGCTTATCACCAAGTCGGGTACCGCTATCCGCATGGCGATGGATACTATCCGCGTGATGGGTCGTGCTACGCAAGGTGTGAAACTCATCGAACTCCAAAAGCGCAACGATACGCTCATGTTCGGCTGCGTAGTTCCAAAAGAGGAAGTAGAAGAGACTACTGAAGCACCTGAGGCAACCGCAGAGGAGGCAACCGCAGAGGAGGCAACTACTGCAGAAGAGTAACCAATAAACTCCACTGAGCTCACGGATAATAATCGGTGGAAATTAGTGCAATCAGTGGGAAATAATAAGAATGTATAGAACTTTTAAAACTGTTACAAATATGAAAAAATCAATTTTTCTTGCAGCCCTTGTGCTGATAAGCGCAGGCTGCTTTGCACAAAAAGCGAATGTGAGTAAAGCTCGTGGTTTGGCTGATGCAGAGACTCCAGATTATGCAGGTGCTCGCGCCGCTATCGAAGAGGCATTGCAAAATGATGAAACCAAAGATCAAGCCAATACTTGGTATGTGGCAGGTTTGATTGGATATAAGGAGTTTTCTGCAAATAACTTGAAGCGCCAAATGGGGCAAAATATTGATATTGACCAATGGGGTGCTGCTGTATTTGAATCGCTTAAGTATTGGGATAAAGCATTTGAGTTGTCGCAAATACCTACTTATGACAAGAAAGGTAAAGCAAAATACGATACTCGTACTCCAAAGAATATTCTTCCTAAAGTAGTTGAGTATTTCCAATTCCAACCATTGATTGCTGCGGGTTTTAATGCGTATGAGGCAAACAATCCAGCATTGGCATACGAAATGTTTATCGCTCATGTCAATATTCCTGAGTTGCCAATATTGCAAGCGAATCCTGCAGAGTTAGAGAAGTTGCTCCGTGATACCAGTTATTACACATGTTTGTACTACGCAGGTCGTTTTGCATATGAGGCAAAAATGTACGATGAGGCAATAGCAGCACTTGATCGTATGAATAGCGAGCATGCGAACGCAAACGCTTTGCGAAAAGAGGTAATCTTCGCGAACGAGTACATCTATCAAATCTATATCGAGCAACAAGATACAGCCAAAGCAGTGGATTTTATTCAAAACTGTATTCAATTGTTCCCAGAGGAGGCTTGGTTTATGCAAAACTTGATAAATCTCTACATCAATTCTGGTCAAGAAGAGAAAGCTATTGAGTATTTGGATTTGGCTATTGCTCGCGAACCTAATGTAGGTCAATACTACAATTCTAAGGGTTCTATTCTTGCTCGTATTGGTCGTTTTGAGGAGTCGTTCAAGGCATTTGAGCAAGCTATTGCTATTGAGCCAAATAATGCGCTTTTCTTGGAGACATTGGGCTTTGCGTATGTAGATCTTGGCAACAAACTCAATGATGACGCTGCGTATTTGGATAACAAGGCATATGCTAAAGCAAAGGTTGAGATTGATGCTGCTTTCCAAAAGGCCTTGCCATACTTCGAAAAGGCATATGAGTTGGAGCCAGACAACAATGATTATAAGCGCTCACTTCGTTCGCTCTACTACCGTCTTGGTATGAACGATAAGTACGAAGCTCTCGCTGACTAATGGGAAGAATACTTGCGATAGACTTTGGTCGCAAACGAACAGGATTAGCCGTTACGGACATGCTCCGTATAACGGCTAATCCGCTTGTTACTATCCCTACACATACGCTTGAAAACTGGCTCAAAGACTACTTCGCAAAGGAACAAGTGGACGAAGTAGTAATAGGTCATCCTTATCAGATGAATGGCGAGGACTCCGAATCCATGCAATACATCCAACCTTTCATCAATCGCTTTCGCAAAGTGTTCCCGAATATGCCGCTAAAGGAGTATGACGAGCGTTTCACTTCGGTGATGGCTCACCAAGCTATGATTGCAGGGGGAATGAAGAAGAGTCAACGACAAGACAAATCGGTGGTGGATAAATTGGCTGCGTGTATCATATTGGAAGGTTATTTGGATAGTATTCGTTAGCGGATATACGCACGAATCCTTATCCTTTACGCTATAAATAGTAAATTGTCAAATAGTAAATTACAATGATTTTACCTATATATTTATATGGTCAACCTGTGTTGCGAAAGCCCACAGAAGATATTACCCCTGAGTCTTTGGATCTCAAGCAGTTGCTCACGGATATGTGGGAAACGCTTGCTGTTGCCGAAGGTTGTGGATTAGCAGCTCCGCAGATTGGCAAGGCAATCCGTCTTTTTATCGTGGATGGCACCGAACTGGCAGAGGATTATCCTGAGTGTCAGGATTTTAAGAAGGTGTTTATCAATCCTGAGATTATTGAAGAGAGCGAGGAGGATGTAACATTCTCGGAGGGTTGTCTCTCGCTTCCTGGTATTTCAGAGAATGTAATTCGTCCAGCCAGCATCACTATTCGCTATATGGATGAGAATTTCACCGAACATACAGAGACCTACGACGGCTTTGCGGCACGCATCATCCAGCATGAGTATGACCACTTGGAGGGACATGTGTTCACGGATCGAATCTCGCCTATTCGCCGTCAGTTCGTGAAGACTAAACTCACCAATATTGCCAAAGGCAAAGTGGCTGCTCGCTACCGCACCAAACGATGAGTCTTCTCACAATAATATTACTTGCCGTTGGCTTAGCCATGGACTGTTTTGCCGTTTCGGTGTGCAAGGGATTGACTTCGCCTCATGGCTATGTGCCTCGGTATGTCAAGCCTATGCTGATGGCATTGCTGTTTGGCGTATTTCATGCGGGCATGCCGCTGATTGGCTATTTCGCGGGCAGTTTGTTTGCTGCGTTCTTCGAGCGTTTTGCCCCATGGATAGCCCTTGTATTACTTGGATTTATAGGTGGGAAAATGATTTACGACTCGCTCAAAGGCGATGATGATAATGCGCACTTAGCTGATTTTTCTGTTCTTGGTTTACTATCGTTGGCGTTTGCTACTTCAATGGATACATTGGCTACGGGCGTAATCTTTATTCCTCATCCAGAGGTGCTTTGGATTGCAGTAGGAGTGATTGCAGCGACCTGTTTCTTGTTTTCCATGACGGGCTTTGTAATTGGTCATCTGGTTGGTACTCGCCTACGATGGAATGTAACTATTCTTGGAGGGGTGATTCTTATTCTGATAGGTGTGAAAATTTTCCTCGAAGGAGTTATCTTGCACAATTAGTGTATAGATGTGATAGGGAATTTGTTAAAAACAATTATTGTCAATTTTGTTGTCAATTATCGTCAATTCAAGGGGTATATTTTGTTGGGTTGAAAGAATGTGCTTGGGCACATTGACAATCCCAAACAAAATAGGGTAATTGATAATGAAAACAAGTATCAACTGATATATAAATCTAAAAAAAGAGCGACACTTGCGTGCTCATCACAATGGGCTTATCGGCAAAAAAGGCCTATTTTGGTATTTTTTTACACAAAAAACTTGCCGATGTCGGCAAAAAACTCCGCATACACAAGCCCAAGACATGTTTGAGGATGTGATGAGGTACTTTGGAATAAAGAAATAAATGATTCCACGAGACATTGTGTTATGACAACAACTCAAACAACTTTATTTAACAACTATTGCGCGCAAAACAACATATTGCGCGCTCGGTGATGTAAAAAACAAAATTGACCATTTATTACATGATGACACTAAATAAATACAATTATGGTCAATTTTGATGTCAATTATTGTCAATTTAGAGGGGTATATTTTGTTGGGTTGAAAGAATGTGCTCAGACACATTGGCAACCCAAAACAAAATAGGGTGGTTGAAAATGATAAGAAGTATCGACTGTTAATAAATCAAAAAAAGAGCGACACTTGCGTGCCACTCTGAATGTTTACACTTATTGTGTATATCCTTCAAATAAGTTGGTGCAAAGGTAGTATTTTCATTGAAATAACAAAATATGTTCATATAAATTTGCATATTTCATATGTTTTTTGTACTTTTGCAGACAAATTGTTCATTGACATCCTGATAAAACAACTTGGTTGGTGATGGGTGAGGGCAGTATGCGTTGTGTATATCCTTCAAATTGTTCATTGAAATCCTGATAAAACAACCCTTTAATCAATGAAAGGAGGTTACTATGGTTGTGTATTGCATACAAAAGTATCTTTGAAATCCTGATAAAACAACTTTTCTCATCCAAAATAGCCATGCGAGCGTGTTGTGTATTGCATACAAAAGTATCTTTGAAATCCTGATAAAACAACATTTGACCACAATATAAAATGATAATGAGGGTTGTGTATTGCATACAAAAGTATCTTTGAAATCCTGATAAAACAACCATAACAAACTGCTGAGTGACGGATTGGACACAGAATGGTACATGTACACAGGTAGCAACAAAGAGACCACGCGCGAGTTCTGCGAGCAACTGACCAAAAAAAAGTACATACATAAATCGGAAATCCCGACTATTCTCAATGGCAAGATTGAGATGCCAGACGGAGAGGTTGTGGAAGTGCCTCTATACCCAAAGACCAATCTCCCCTATGGCATGATTGAGGGAACTACGCCCGAGAACTTCCAATGCAACTGCGGTGGCTGGAACTGCCGCCACCAGCTCGTGCCAGTGGCTGATGCGGTTGTGCCTATCGCATTGCGTAATAAGTTTAAGCAGATTAGACCAACAATTGCTAAAAAAACAACAGAAGAGCAGAAAAAGAAGAGTTCTGCCGCTGCTGCAATGCAACTATTACAGAAGTTTAATACTTCGGAAACTTTAGAAAAACAAAAACAACAAAAAGAACTAACACAAGAGGAGATAAAAGCAAGGCAGGAACTAACTCAAAAAAGAAGAGCCACGATTGCTGACATACCACAGGAAAGGAAAACTAACAAACTCACAGGAGAGCAATATTACACAAAGCGTATAGTTTGTACCAAAACTGATATTAAAAATATTATCAAGCATTGCAAGAATGACGATGAGTTCAAAATAGCATTGTCTATTGATAAATACCTACCAACTTTGTCTAATGGAGAAAGAGAAGAACTAATCGAAAAAGAGAACACAGAAAACAAACGAAAGCGAGGTGTAAAGTATTACACAAAATATACATTCACCGCAGACGATGGAAATAAGTATCTTCTAAAATGCGAAGCAATTAAAGATGAAAAAAGTCCGTTAAAAGAACATCCTTATTGTATAAAAAAGTTGTGATTGACATTGCTTCTGCGGTTAGGGCTCGATCCCATCTGTCATACTGCAATATCAATCACGGCACAAAGGTAGTACATTTTTTTGACACGTGCAAATAAAATACAAGAAAAATACAATTTTACGAAAGAAATAATGAAAATTATTTGCAAGTAAGTAAAATTATTAGTAACTTTGCAGCGAATTTGAAAACTAATACAACTATGGCACAACAGTACATTAAGGTAGTTGTGTATTGCATACAAAAGTATCTTTGAAATCCTGATAAAACAACGAAATTGATTTTTTAATACCTTTTGAGTTGTTGTGTATTGCATACAAAAGTATCTTTGAAATCCTGATAAAACAACCAACAGTAACTAACCAAGGGGAAACCGGAAGGGAGTTGTGTATTGCATACAAAAGTATCTTTGAAATCCTGATAAAACAACCAACAAGGAAAGAGGGAGTATTACCACAATACGGTTGTGTATTGCATACAAAAGTATCTTTGAAATCCTGATAAAACAACCAACTGCTACGAATGCGTCAATCTGCATTTTGAAGTTGTGTATTGCATACAAAAGTATCTTTGAAATCCTGATAAAACAACCAACAAACTATTTATTACATGTTGATTATCAGCAAAATAAAGCAATAATCAGGATTAAAAAACGCAGGCGATTTTTATCGTCTGCGTTTTTGTTTTTATCAGTTTTGTAATCCTAAAATAGTTCCAATTGCTGCACAGGTTGGTGTAAGGGTGCCTCGTGTTTGCAGTCAAAGAGTTCCATATCTCCAAACTGCTTGTCTGTCACTCGCAGGACACCTACTTTCCCAAACTCGGGCAATATCCGTTTTACGCGTTTGATATGCACATCGGCATTCTCTGCACTCGGACAATGACGCAAATAAATTGAGAACTGAAACATAGTGAAGCCATCTTCCAAGAGGTTTTTGCGGAATTTCGCTGCTGCTTTCCGTTCCTTCTTAGTTTCAGTTGGTAAGTCAAAGAAAACCAACACCCACATAATTCTATATTCGCTAAATCGTGACATATATATATAATCTCCTGCTCGCTACGCTCACGAAATCTAAATAATCTCAACTAAATTTCTGCGTACTCCGTAAGAAATTGCGACCGCTCCTCGCTGCGCTTGTGCGCTAAATCTAAATAGAAAACGCACCTAAAATAGATGCGTTTACCAATCGGGATAAATAATTTTGCGTGCTTCGCCACTAAAGCATTTATAGACACTATTGGCGGTGGTTTGAATGGCTATTTGCATTGGACTTCGTCTGCCGTCAATAATCACATCCGTATAAGCAAGCATCAATAAGTCGCGCTTCATTTCGGTATTAAGCTCCGAAATATGTTCATACCGCTTCATCATATATATTACAAGTTGATCCACAAAAGGACGATAGGGCTCCATGATATCATCTGCCAAGCAGTATGCATTGTAGCGATTGTGGTGATGAATACCCAAAGTAGGCAGTAGTCCTGCGGCAACTAATGCCCGTGCCACCATAGCTCGCACGATAGCATAGCCATAATTGAGCAGATTGTTTGGCGGGTCGCCTTCTTGCCCACGAACAAAATCAGGATTACGGAATACATTACGCCAATAGTAGGCAGCAGCGCGTCCTTCCATATTCTCCACATCGCCAGAACGAACGGACTTTGCCCATGCGAGCATATTCTTGTTTTCAACTTCTTGTTCTGCTAAAATGGCTGCTTGTCCAAGAATCTTGCTTGCGACCGTTTGTTGCCACATCTGTTTTTTGAGTGGCTCTGAAGCATCCAACTGCTCACGAAAACGCTCGTTTTGCAGATTGTGTCCGTCTAAGGGGAGGTGTAATCCTACAGGCAAATGTTGGTCGTTTGTCGTAATGATAGCGCAATTGTTCTCCAACAGCGCAGCCATGAGTGCTTGCGTGATAGTGATTTGCTTGTGGTCAAGAATGACCACTCCCACATCTTCGATTGGCACTGTTCGCACTCCTTCTTGGCGCATGTTATCAGGTACACCTTTTCCATACACCACTTCAGGAATCTCAATGACTATCTGATTGAGTTTTAATTTCAGATAGGCAGGATTGGAGAAACAAAGAATGCGTTTGATCATTTGAATTCTATACCATTAGTTGTGATGTCAAAATCTATCCCTTCTATTAAAAACTTTATAGTACGAATGCCACAACGGATTTTTTCAGGTAATTGTGTCCAATTTTCTATCTTTTCTCCGTTACCCAAATCTTTCTTAGCAGATAGATGATGAACAAATTTGGTTCTACCATCAGATTCAAACCCTGCTATAACATACAATCGTTTAGATAATTCATTATTAGGCATACCTTTTAATTCGTCAAAATGATGTTGGTACAATAATACATTCATACCACTTCGTAATGCATAGACCAAGTTCAACTTCTGCTGTTTCTTACCCAAGATAGATTGAGGAATATCTCCCAATCCATATTTTCGGTTTTGGCTGATTGTATACAAACTATATGGTATAAATTGCGTAACTTTACCATCTTCGCTTTGATACTTAACCATATAGGATAGATCGCCAACTTTTGCCCAATATTGTTGTTTATGCTCATGTTTAGATTGATAAGTTTGTGCTTTTACTGATACAGGATTAGTCGTCGTAGCAAAACAACGAATATGGCGAATTCTATTGATTTTGCTTCCATCCTTATCAAGCATATAAATACCTTTCTCGCAAGCAGTTTTGAAATCAAGTCCGAGATGTTGATTATGCATCAATTCATATAATGCCTTATCCACAATAACTTTCTCTAGTTCTTCCCAAGTTTTGAATCCAGATGCCGTAGCAGACTCTTTGTATTTCAACGGACAACGAACGACATATTTGATATTATCGGTATCAGGGATGATATTGCCCCTCTCATCTCGCATCATTATTCCGTTAGCATCCAATTTAGGCATAGCCACAGCACCATACCATGTTTCAAGATGCAACGCTCCGCGCAGACTATCACCTGTTATCCATCGTACATTTTGACCATCTGTTACCACTTTCCCGCGCACACGCTGACGACGACGGGCAGGAGTTAATGTTTGGTCTTTTGACTGATGACGAATGATGATATTATTCTCAATATATGGTACAACATTTTCTACACCTTTGATGTCACACGATTTGAGTGCTTTGTTGTATTCTTTCTCAACCTGTTGATATTCTTCTATCTTTCCTAATCGCTGCAATTCCTCTTTCTGATAAAACAATTCCAATAATTTATCTCGCTTGGTATTTGTAGGAATCAGTGTCAGTATGGTCGCGTCAATAGCATGGTGTGAATGTAAATCACGGTTTTTCTTCTCATCCAAACTTTGTACACCTAATGCTTTGCGGAAATTAGCTGTCATTTCTCCTCGTTGTACCGTAACATCACCAAATACTGTTTTCAAGAAATGATACGCGTACTTGGTAATCATGCGAGTATCATTGAGCTGGTTATTGCGGAAAGACTCTTTCCACTCATCTTTTTTAACGGTAAATCGTGATACCTTATCTCGCCAGTATGATAGTTCCATTTCTAATACATGTCTATTTGTGATAGCGCGATCCTTTGCCTCTTTAGTTGCAGCACTTTTGCTATTGTTGCGTTGAGTGATAATCTGTTTCTCTAGACTTTTAATTTTGTCTATCCATGGCTTAATGTTCTGCAAAATTGCTTCGTGCTCTAGCAATTCAGATGGGAAACGATTGTTCTTATATCCATTAAACGCAGTATCACAAATAGTTTTATTAGCCAATGAGTCGTCAAAAGAGATGCTTCTTGGTATTGTGTGCTCAATCTCAAACTCATGATTGAGCAGTTGAGACATTGTAATGTTTCTGCCAGTATAGAGACATCTTTTACCCTGTTCCTCCCACAAATGTACTTTATCTATGTCGGTTGATGTAATTTTACTTTCGGGCATATACTGCATCAGGTCTTGACGATACTTGGCATTTTCCTTCTCTCGATCGCGTTGATATTTATTAATAGCGGCACGCCAATTCGCATCATTCATCTCACGAGCTGTTTCTACAACTACGCTAGTATCTGATTCATCTATGATTCCTTGAGTGATTAACTCGTTCAAGGTGTTGCGTAATTGATGTAGCACACGCATTACCACAGGATTGCGAAATACATTGGTAGCAGGGCTCTCCAATAGTTTTACACTTCTAGTGATATCTCCATCGATAATTGTGCGAGTAGTGCTTGGATTGTAGATATTCACAACTGATGGGTGATACAAAATATCTCTATGCTCCAAAAGTTTATGTGCATAGTGTGGTTGCACATAATCCATAAAGTTGGTTTCTATCAATTGGATTAACGCATCATCAAGGTGCAAACTATTTACATAATCGCGTTTATTACTGTGGAAAAATTCTTGATACGCTTCTCCTATATTTTGCAGCAAAGCATCTTGTTTTTCCTTAGATAGTTGCTTCCAATACTTATACGATAGGGTTTTGATAGTCATTTTTTGTATCGCATCCCAATCGCTATTGTCTAATGTATAATCCGTATTTTGAATCGCGAACTGATCTTCAGGTTCTAATATCTTGTAATCGGCAATCAAATTATTGACCACTTTACATACTAAACGATTATCTTCAATATGCGCTTTAATACAAG
>JAZNRY010000075.1:0-11604 GCA_045590995.1 Paludibacteraceae bacterium
TGATACTGCAACCCCAAACGACAAGAATTATGTCAATCAACAACAATAACAACATTTCTTTTTCAACAACTTGCGCGGCAATCAACTCCCTGCCGCGCTCAAGGAATATCATGTAAGTGTCAACTGATATATAAATCCCAAAATAAAACAGCCATGTTATTAAGCGATTTATTAAAAAATATTGATGTTGTTCGTGTAGTGGGCAACAGCCAAGTGTCGGTAAGTGGCATTCAATCCGATTCGCGAAAAGTAGAAAAAGGACATGTGTTCGTAGCACAAGCAGGTACAGCTGTGGATGGACACACTTTTATCACTCAATGCGTGAAGCAAGGCGCAGTGGCTATTGTCTTGGACAACCCCACTTATATGCCTTCGGAAAGCAATGGCGTAGTGTATATTCAGGTGAAAAACAGCGATGAGGCTTTGGGCAAAATGGCGCACTATTGGTATGGCGAACCCACGAAGCATCTGCAACTGGTGGGCGTAACAGGTACCAATGGCAAAACCACGACCGCAACCCTGCTCTATCGCCTCTTCAAAGCATTAGGAAACAAAGTGGGATTGCTATCTACCGTGGTTAATTATGTAGATGAGATAGCCATTCCAGCCACACATACGACTCCAGATGCACTCTCACTGAACGCCTTGCTGGCACAAATGGTAGCAGCAGGTTGCACCTATGCGTTCATGGAAGTAAGTAGTCATGCTATTGCGCAAGAGCGCATTGCAGGACTGGAGTATGCGGGAGCATTATTTACCAATCTGACGCGCGACCATTTGGACTACCACAAGACTTTTGACAACTATCGCGATACGAAAAAGCAACTATTTGACAGATTGAGCAAAGAAGCATTTGCGATTACGAATATAGATGACCGCAATGGACTGGTGATGACACAAAACTGCCGTTGTCGTGTACTGACCTACTCCACACATAGCATGGCAGACTTTCGCGGAAAGATATTGGAAGAAGGATTCGACGGTATGCTCCTGCGCATACAAAGCACCATCGGAGCAGTAGATACAGAAGTGTTTGTGCCACTGGTAGGACGATTTAATGTGAGCAACTTGCTGCTGATATACGGTTGCGCAGTGGCAATGGGCGAAGATGCCATGGAAGCACTGCGCATACTGAGTGGTCTGTCACCCGTAAACGGTCGATTCGAAACCATCCATTCGCCCAAAGGTTGGACAGCCGTAATAGACTACGCACACACGCCCGATGCCGTGGAGAATGTGCTGAAAACCATCAACGAGATTGTAGCAGCCAAAAAACAAACCACATCGGCACAAGTAATAACCGTAGTGGGTTGCGGAGGCAATCGTGACAAAGGCAAACGCCCTATCATGGCACGCATTGCATATGACCTCAGCACGCAATTGATACTCACCTCCGATAATCCCCGCGATGAAGAACCACATGCCATATTGCAAGATATGGCGGCAGGATTAAGCCCAGAAGAATTGCAGCGCGTGTTGCTCATAGAAGATCGTGCTTCTGCCATCAAAACAGCATGCGTATTGGCAAAAGGGGGAGATGTGATACTCGTTGCAGGCAAAGGACACGAAGATTATCAAATCATCAAAGGCGTAAAACACCATTTTGATGACCATGAGGTGGTGAAAAACTGTTTATAGGTGAAAGGTGAAAACTGAAAGGAGAGAGTTATGATATACGAATTATTTCAATTTTTAAGTGATTTTCCCGGTGCACGATTAATGAGTTATATCTCATTTCGTGCAATCGTGGCAGGCGTAATGGGACTTTGTATCAGCATTTGGGTAGGCGGTTGGTTTATCCAATTGCTCAAACGCAAAAACATCTCTGAAACACAACGCGACGAAAAAACCGACCCATTTAATACCGCCAAGAAAGGAGTGCCAACCATGGGTGGCGTAGTGATTATAGCAGCCATGCTGATTCCATGCCTATTGATGGGCAAACTGAGCAATGTCTATCTGCAATTAATGCTATTGACCACCGTCATCTTAGGTGCCATAGGATTTGCAGATGACTATATCAAAACCTTCCGCAAAAATAAAGAAGGATTGAATGGGTGGATAAAAATTGCGGGACAAATCACACTGGGTTTGATAGTAGGATTAACTCTCCGTTATAGCCCAGAGGCAGTAATGAATGAGCGTGTGAGTTCGCATATCGAAAACAATATTACGGTATTTGAAAAAACATCGGAAGTGAAATCGACCCGTACTACTATTCCATTTGTGAAAGAACATAACTTCAACTATGCCGACATGTTTTCCTTCTTAGGGGAAAGCAACAAATACAAAGCAGGGTGGATTTTCTTTGTGATACTAACCATTCTGGTAGTAGCCGCAGTAAGCAATGGTGCCAACTTGAACGACGGTATGGACGGTATGTGTGCAGGCAACTCTGCCATTATAGGTGTCGCACTACTGGTGCTATCGTATGTGAGCGGCAATGTGGTCTTTGCCGACTACTTCGATGTGATGTATATCCCTGGCAGCGAAGAATTGGTGGTCTTCCTGGCTTCCTTCATTGGGGCATTGATAGGCTTCCTCTGGTGGAACGGTTTCCCAGCACAATTATTCATGGGCGATACGGGTAGCTTGACCATAGGCGGAATCATTGGTGTTAGCGCTGTGATTATTCACAAGGAACTGCTATTGCCCATTCTGTGCGGTGTGTTCCTGATGGAGAGCGTAAGTGTAATTCTTCAAACACAAGTGTATAAATTTGCAAAGAAGAGAGGAATGCGCATGCGCATATGGAAGCGTACCCCACTACACGACCACTATCGCACTTCGATGGATCAAGTACTACGCTATGATCCCACCTGCAAAGTGCTCTTCAAGGGAAAAGGACAATTGCAACACGAAACGAAAATTGTACTCCGTTTTTGCATTGTAACGCTGATTCTTGCAGCATTGACTATCCTAACATTAAAAATACGATAAACTATGAAACGAATTGTTGTTTTAGGTGCAGGCGAATCAGGTACAGGCGCTGCCATACTCGCAAAGAGCAAGGGCTATGATGTCTTTGTGAGCGATATGGGAGAGATTTCGCCCATGTATCAAGCGCTGCTTGATAAGCACCACATCGCTTGGGAGAGCGGGAAGCACACCCCAACACAGGTTCTTAATGCCTCCGAAGTCATCAAATCACCGGGTATTCCATTAACCGCCCCCTTGGTGCAAGAATTGATTGCACAAGGAACACCTATCATCTCTGAGATTGAATTTGCAGCACGCTATACGCGTGGCAAAATGATTTGCATCACAGGTTCTAATGGAAAAACGACCACCACATCGCTCATCTTTGACATGCTTCGCCGCGCAGGATTGGATGTTGGGTTGGCTGGAAACATAGGCAACTCGCTGGCATTGCAGGTGGCACAAGAAGATCATGAATACTATGTCATAGAGCTATCGTCCTTCCAATTAGACAACTGCTACGATTTCAAAGCAGATATTGCTATCTTGCTGAATATCACGCCCGACCATTTGGATAGATACGACCATCAGTTCCAGAACTATGTAGATGCCAAGTTCCGTATTACGCGCAATCAAACAGCGAGCGATGCATTCATTTATTGGAGTGAGGATCCTGTGATTAATCGTGAGATTGCACGCATTCATCCACAGGCGACCCTCTATCCGTTTGGAAGTAGCGAACAGAATGTGGCATATACGGACGGTAGTCATTTAGTGGTGAATAGCAAGCCAGAAGTGACGCCGTTGCGCGTACCGCTGGAGGAACTGAGTCTGAAGGGAAAGCATAATCGCCTCAACTCAATGGCGGCAGGTTTGGCTGCGCAGATATTGAACATACATAATGATGTGATTCGTGAGAGTCTGCAGCAGTTTGCGGGCGTGGATCATCGCTTGCAGTATGTAGCGACAGTGAAAGGCGTACGCTATGTGAATGATAGCAAAGCAACGAATGTCAATTCGTGCTGGTATGCGCTGGAGAGCATGACCAGCCCTACAGTACTCATTCTCGGGGGAACGGACAAAGGCAATGACTATAGCGAGATTGATGAACAGGTAAAAGAGAAGTGCCACACACTAATCTTTATGGGTAAGGACAACAGCAAACTGATTCAGCACTTCGGAGGTATGGGCGTGAAATATATCTCTACCGACAGTCTTCACGATGCAGTACAAGCTGCTTATCAGTCTGCTCACGACGGCGATACCGTGCTATTGTCGCCTTGCTGCGCAAGCTTCGACCTCTTTAAGAATTACGAAGATAGAGGCAAACAATTTATGCATATGGTACGAACCTTATAAAACGAACTTGTTATGACCATTACAGATATAAAAAAATATGTTCGAGAACAAATGCAGTATATCGACCGCACCTATTGGGTTATGTTCGTTGGGCTGATTTTAATGGCTTCCATTGCATTGTTTTCTGCAAGTAGTTTTTTTGTTTTTCAAGAAGGAAATAGCACATTAGGCCCCATATTGTCGCAAATGGTTTTCATTGCAACTGGTGTGGTATTGGTGTTTATTTTGCAGTTCATACCGAGCAAATGGATTCGCGTTTTGGGATATATCGGACTTATCGTCTCTATTATTTTTCTCATGCTTACATTCAGCCCGCTGGGCGTGGAAATCAATGGTTCCAAGCGTTGGCTGAAACTGTTTGGTATCACATTCCAGCCCTCTGAATTAGCCAAACTGACGCTGATTATTGTGGTGAGCGATCTCCTTAGTCGAATCAAAAGCAAAGAAGATCAAAGTAAATATTTCAGTATCGCCATTGGTATTACGATGGTCATTTGCGGAATCATCTTCATTGGCAACCTCTCCACAGCGGTACTTTTGGGCGGCATTGTGATTTTGCTGGCTATTCTTGCCCGAGTACACATCAAGTATTGGGGTAGTTTGGTAGCAGCCATTATGGTTTTCCTCATATGTGGTTATTTCTTTGTTAATGAAGTATATGTAAAGCAAAATCGCAAGATGGAGGGTATTCTTGGTCGCGCCATCACATGGGTAGGTCGTATCAATGATATGCGTGAGGAAAACCAAACACCCGATGCAGAGTTTCGCATTACAGATGATAATTACCAAAGTTCGCATGCCAAGATTGCTGTAGCTCGCGGAGGTAAATCACCTTTCGGCGTATTGCCCGGCAATAGTATTCAACGAGATGTACTACCACAAGCGTATGCCGATTACATATTCGCTATCATTGTAGAGGAATGGGGAATAATAGGGTCTATCGCACTGATTATATTGTACTTATCCATTCTCTTCCGAGCGTGCCTAAAGAGCAGTCGGTATGCCGACTACTCCGCCATGCTCATGGTGATGGGGTTGGCACTCATGCTCACATGCCAAGCATTGATTAGCATGATGGTGTCTGTAGGCATTGGACCAGTCACAGGACAACCCTTACCAATGATTAGCCGCGGTGGTACCAGTGCATTGATTACAAGCATCTATTTTGGCATTATCATGAGTGTTTCACGCGAACAAACGGAGTTAGGCAACCGCCAACAAGCCGCTATCAATGAGAGTTTAGATGATGTGCCAGAGATTCAACTCGACTAATAACAACCAAGCCATAAAATCATGAAATACCTTATTAGTGGTGGCGGAACAGGAGGACATATCTTCCCCGCAGTGAGTATAGCAAACGCTTTGCGCGAAGCAGACCCCAGTTGTGAAATCCTTTTCGTAGGAGCTCTCGGACGCATGGAAATGGAACGCGTTCCACAAGCGGGCTACCCTATCGTGGGACTGCCAGTCAAGGGTTTTGACCGTAGTCGTCCATGGCGCAATGTGCGCGTGGTGATAGATCTGGTTCGCTCCATGATTCAAGCACGCCGAATCGTACGCGACTTCCGCCCTGATGTGGGAATTGGAGTAGGTGGCTATGCCAGCGGTGCAGCCATGAAAGTGGCAGCGAAAATGGGTGTGCCAATCCTGCTGCAAGAGCAAAACGGCTTTGCAGGTGTGACCAACAAACTGCTGAAAGACGATGCTAAAAAGATTTGTGTAGCATACGAAGGAATGGAACGCTTTTTCCCAAAGGAGAAAATCATTCTCACGGGTAATCCTGTACGACAAAACTTGACTTCGGGTAGCAAGGATGAGGCACTCAAATACTTCAACGAGGCATTTGGCGCGAACTTCACCGCAGACAAGAAGACCTTGCTCATTATCGGCGGCAGTTTGGGCGCACGCACCATCAACGAGAGTGTAATTACGCACCTTAGTACGCTGATAGAAAGCAATATACAAGTGATTTGGCAAACAGGAAAGAATTACATTGCACACTGCAAGGCAGCACTCGCCAATTGCCAATTGCCAAGCACTAATAGCCAAATCATCTGCACAGACTTTGTGAGCCAAATGCCGTTGGCATACGCGTTGGCAGACTTGGTGATTTCGCGTGCGGGGGCAAGTTCTATTTCGGAATTGTGTTTACTGGGAAAGCCATCTATCTTGGTGCCTTCACCCAATGTGGCAGAAGATCATCAAACGCATAACGCTATGGCGCTGGTGAGAAAAGATGCGGCAGTATTGGTGAAAGATAAGGATGCCAACGAGCAGATGGTGGCTACTGCGCTTTCGCTCATTCAGGATAAAGCACAATTGGAGTCGTTGCAGCAGCACATTCTTACGCTTGCCCTACCCGACTCGGCAAAACGCATCGCAGAGGAAGTGATGAAGTTGGCACAGAAATAAAGGGAACTATATACGAGTTGACATCAGAACGAAAACAACACGAATTATTTTAATCAACAACTTAAACAACTTAAACCCAACAACTTTCGCGCCAATCAACATCCTGGCGCGACAAGGAAATAATGTATGGTACCAACAAGTATATATATCCCTAAACAAAACAGTTTGAGGTATAAAAAAGAACGCTGCATCGGATGATGCAGCGTTTTTTGATTGAGTAGCAGGTAATTACTTACGGATACCCAACTCTTTGATAATAGCACGATAACGCTCGATGTCTTTTGCCTTCAAGTAATCAAGCAAACGACGACGCTTACCTACCAACATGGTCAAAGCGCGCTCAGTACCGAAGTCCTTGTGGTTCTTCTTGAGGTGCTCGGTGAGGTGGTTGATACGGAAAGTGAACAGAGCGATTTGGCTCTCTGCAGAACCTGTGTTCTTAGCGTCATTGCCATACTTAGCAAAGAGTTCTGCTTTTTTCTCAGATGTCAAATACATTGTGATTTGAATTTAATTAGTTAAACAATTATGACCTCGCATGATGCTACGATCCAAACGATGTCACATCTATCGTAATTATGAATTTTGAATTAAGAATTATGAACCCTTAGTTCGAAATTCGGTGCAAAAGTACTGCTTTTTTCTGATATACGCAAATTTTTCCGCAGAAACTTGCGTTTTTCATCGATTATTGGTGGATTTGGAAAGGGAAAGAACCTATCAGTTCGCCATCTACGAAGAAATCGGCATTGTAAACACCCACTTGCAAAATCTCTTCTACCGTCCAATACATTGCACCCGAAACCTCTTCGCCCTCGTATTCAAATGTCTTGGAAATGGAATAAGCTATCTCACTATTCTCAAAATCAAACACATGATTCATATCCTTTTGCATAACCTCTCCGTCAGGACGAGTAAGGCGCAAATACAATATCTTCATACCCGGTGTATTGGTAATATTGCGACCTATAGTATAATCAAATTGCAACTTTTGTATTTGCGAATAGATGGTTGTCTTGCGATCGCGCTTATTGAGTAATGTCATTTGAAAATGGCTGATTTCCAACATTGATGCACGACTAACTACTTCTGCCAATTGTGTTTTTTCTTCTTCCAACTGTTTGGCTTGGCGTGCCACTTCCTGATATTGCTGTTTGAATTGCTGATTTTCGGTGGTCAAATGCTTGTTCAATCGATCCAACGAATCTATCTGATGCACATACTCCACCATGACCTTTCGCACGGTAGCTAACTCATTTTTAAGTTCCGTAATACGGCGTGCATTGGTAACTTTAGTAATACGCAACTCCTCCAACAGGTCTTGCACACGCTGTTTCTCTTGCGAAAGAAGTTCTACCAAAGAGTCGTTTTGAATGGCAGTTGTTTGATACCCATCAAACTGAATAGCTAATTCTTCATACTCTTCTTCCAACTGTTCTTTCTCAAACTCCATGATTTCGACCATCTCTTTCATCTCGGTTTTCTGTTGGAAGTTGATAAAAACGAGGGCGCACACACATAGCGCTAACACTACGGTGCCTATAATTAAAGCAATGTACTTGTTCTTATTCATAATACATCTAATAGTTTTTCCATTCGAGTAGAGCGTGATCCTTTGAGGAGGATATGCTTTCCTTTTATTGGATTGTCTTCTAAATACTTATGCAATTGTTCTACATTTTCAAATACTGGGAATGGCGAAGTGGTTTGCAGGTATTCTTCTCCCACGAGGAAGACAGTGTCTGCTTTGCGCTCTGCCAACATATTCACGATATTCTGGTGCTCTAAATGCGCGTACTCGCCGAGTTCACGCATGGCACCAAGGATATATGTATCGCCTTTGAAGGCATTGATAGCTGCCTGCATGGATGTAGGATTGGCGTTATAGGCATCTACAATCAGCTGGTTGTTAGCCGTTTGCATCGATTGCGAGCGGTTGTTGGTGGGCACATATTGGCGAATTGCCTCCAATGCCTGTTCGCGAGAGATGCCAAAATACTCTCCTACGCATATTGCTGCCGACACATTTTCCGCATTATACTCTCCTACAAGATTTGTGCCAGAGGGCATGGAGCCAGTGGTGTAGGTAATAGGCGATGAGGCGAGAGGCGAAAGGCGAGAGGCAAGAGCATTCTCATGCATGCGCATGAGGTAAGGGTTGTCGGCATTGCGGAAGATGGTGCCATTGTGAGCTACGAGGTAGTCGTAGAGTTCTTGTTTGGTGCGTTGCACGCCCTCAAAAGAGCCAAAGCCCTCCAAATGTGCACGACCGACATTAGTGATGAGTCCATAGTTGGGTTCGGCGATGTCCACCAGTTCCTTGATGTCACCTGGGTGTGAAGCTCCCATTTCCACAATAGCTATCTCGTGTGCGCGCGTGATTTGTAATAGGGTGAGGGGTACACCTATCTGGTTATTGAGATTGCCTTGCGTGTAGTGGAGGTTGTATTTGGTGGAAAGAACGGTTGCCAAGAGTTCTTTGGTGGTTGTCTTTCCGTTGGTACCTGTGATACCAATAATCGGTAATCCGAGTTCACGACGCCAAGCGCGTGCAAGGTCTTGCAGAGCGAGTAAGGTATTAGGAACCAATAATGTACCCTCTGGCAGGGCGTATTCTGGGTTGTCGATGACAGCCAACGAGGCACCGCTTTCGAGGGCTTGTTTGGCAAACTTATTACCATCAAAACGCTCACCATGCAATGCAAAGAACACGCAACCTGCAGGCAGATTGCGTGTGTCTGTACTCACACAAAGCGAATCTTTATCTTTTATTAGAAAATCCCAATTCATTTCGTTATATTATTTCGGGTGCAAAGTTACTATTTTTTTCCGAGATGTACAAATTTTGGAGTATATAAAATTTTCTATGTGTATGTAAATAACGAGGGTGTGTCGGTTGACACACCCTCTCGTGATGAAAAACAAGTCCTACTTTATCAAATTGACATCTTGATAAGTTGCATCGGATAGATATATTTGTAGAAGTTACCTTTTGGTATTCACACCCCGCTTGGCAAATCTCACCGAATGTATTCATTTTAAACCTTTGCCCGTTTGGGAAAGGGTAATTCTCAACTACTGGCATACTGGACGCACGGACTGCCCACAGCCCCGACCGCTGCTGCTCCAATACACGCTGCCTGAGTTGAAGTCCAATTCATACGCGTTGTACGAGTAGTCCGTGAGGGTGAGGAGCGAACCCGACCAGTAGAAGCCGTAGCTGCCTGCGCTGTTGAGCGAACTATCGTCGCGGTAGCCTGCGGCGGGGAGAAAGATGGACTTGTCGGTGTAACCTTCCTTATTTGAGGTCACTCTATAACCATTTACTCCGTTTTCTGTAGTCCATGTCCAAGTACAATTCTCGCGCAATTCGTCTTGTTCCTCTTTAGTTGGCATACGCCATGCACCACCCCAATTAGCCGTAGCGGCATCATCAGACGCATCAAGGACTGTTTTATTATCTATAATACCGTAACTGCTACTATTATTGTACTTGGTTAGTGAATCATACGAGCCATTGCACCATTTATACGTACTCCAATCATATACTTCTTTGGGTTCTACTTCGCCCCAAGCAAAGTAATCGCCGTACTCCTCTGGCTTCGTTGCACCCACGTTGCAGGTTGCCCATTTTATACTCAAACCCAAATCCACGTACTCAGAACCATTATATGGGTCTTCGGATTCCGCTGGAGCTACCATGCTGATACTATCCACCTTGATGACATTGCCATCACTACAATAAATATAAAACTGTGCAGAAGCACTAATTGTCATCATTAAGGCGATGACTGCCATAAACATCTTTTTCATATTGTTATTATTTTATAAGTTCCAAAGTTTCACGCGCGAAGCGCTTGTTTTTTCAAAGTTTCAATGTTTCAGAGTTTCAGTCCCATCACATCATACCAAACCTGCGTGCCATCGGGCATGGTGGCACAGATAAATAATTTGCCGTTGAATAGGACTTTGTCGGTTGTGGCATTGTCCAAAGAAGATACTTCTTCTATAGAAGTGGTCGTATTATCTTTCTCCACCATGGCGAAAGTGATACTACGCACACCTGTGACTTCTGCTTCAGGCACACTTACAGCAAGACTCCCCTTGCTGGATAACACACTAAAATCTGTCACCGAAGTGTAGTCCAATTGCACCACCTGCTCTGTGCCATCTGCCATTTGCAGCACCATCGCAGGTACAAGTTCGGCATCCTGAGCAAGAAGCGGCACACTCACACTACATAAGAATAGACTTAGCAGAAATAAGAATAACTTTTTCATAGGCAACATGAATTATAATTGATTTTTAGAATTTTCGTCACAAAGGTACTACAAAATTTACGGATTTGCAAGCAAATAGCGTTTTTTTTCGCTATTTGCTGGATAATGGACGCTCGCATAACGAACTATGGGACGGCGTTTCGTCTATTGGGGATATAGGGGGCAGTACAATGTGATTCTATAGGGAAGGTTGCTGAATAACCTAAGAATAACCTATAAATCACCTAAGAATAACCTAAGAATCACCTAAGATTTATAGGTGCGTTTGGTGTGACAAAACCTTGAGTTCTTGCAGGTAAAAAATATGAAAAATCGCCATTTATGCCCGAAAACATAAATGGCGATTGAGTATATTCCAAAATACGACACACAAACTTAGGGTTATTATTTTCAGTTTGGGTTTATAAACATCACAAAATAGATAGGCATATAAATAATTTTGTCCTTTTGAATTACTTCAGCATTATTTGATAACACAATAGCATTTTGTATGCCATATTCTTTATTAGAAACAAAGTGGTTGAGCGCACTATGCACATAATAATCTTTTCCAGATTTAATTTCCAAAGGAACGACAGATAGTGTAGAATAATTGTCTATTAAGAAATCTACTTCTCCATGTTGCTTGTTGTCA
>JAZNRY010000076.1:0-7522 GCA_045590995.1 Paludibacteraceae bacterium
TTTGTTATTAATCAGCATGTTATGTTCGTGCTGTTTTATTGGTTGGTTTGAGCTATTGTATAAATATTTTATTTGTAGTAATTTTGCACTCAAAATTTTAATCTATTGAAACAAAATGCCATTTGATACAAAAGTAAAAAACACAGAAGGAGATTACACAGCTGGTATCTATTCTGTTATTGAATCTACAGAAACATGGGCGCCAGCTGTACATGGTGTTGCAAAATACACTTTTGATCGTCAGATAGCAATTCGCGGATACGCAGCTGAATCCACGATAAGAACTAATGGCCGTTCGTATGGCGTGTATGGAGTTGCTGGCAACCGCTCTTCAGGTTACAACTATGGTATATATGGAGAATTAGCTGGTACTGCAGATGGTGCAGGCGTATTTGGAACAGCGGCATTACACCCACCTAAAATCAATGGAAGATATGCTGGTTACTTTTATGGTGACACATATGTAACGGGTGTATTGACAGCGGGTGAACTAACCACCTTGTCAGATGCTCGTTATAAGTCAAATATTCAACAGATTAATTCTACCGCTTTAACAAAAATTGCAGCACTAAATCCTGTTCAATATACGATGCTATCTGGTAATGCTATTGCTCTCGCAAACACAGAGCAAAGCGATACTGCCTCCACCATGACAATGACCACATCAAATGAAGATTTAGCACGAGCAAACAAAATCCATTATGGTCTTTTGGCACAAGAAGTAAAAGAACTTTATCCAGAATTGGTACATGAAGATGCAGCAGGTGTAATGAGTATCAATTACACAGAACTTATTCCGCTTTTGATTCAAGCAGTGCAAGATTTGTCTGAACAGGTGAGTGCATTGTCTGGTTCTTCGAGTGCAGCCCGCAAGCAAGCGTCTAAACAACAAGAAGGTAATACCGAAACTATTGCAGCAACACTATATCAAAACACTCCTAATCCTTTCACAGAAGAAACGGTTATTTCGTATATTGTACCAACTGAGGCACAACAGGCGTCTATCTACATCTATAATATGTTGGGAGAACAATTGAGTAAATACGATATTAGTGCATTCGGCGATGGTAATGTTACTATTAGTGCAAATGAACTTTATGCAGGAACATTCCTTTACTCGTTGGTGGTAGATGGTAAATTAATTGATACAAAACAAATGATTATAACTCAATAAGGTATGAAACGGACATTTCTATTTATATTGATATGTCTGTTTGTTAATACATCTTATTCGCAGACATATAATTTTACATTCTCTACTGCTGACTTCTCAATAGTAGAAAATAATGGTAAGCACATGATTGATTATCCTGCAAGTTTTAATGCGATATGCAATACTTGTGATCCTATACTTCCTTCATGTGTGAAGAATATTTTGTTACCTCCTAATAAAAAAGTAAACAATTTCACACTTACATATACTACATCAAATTGGCAGAGTGATATTATATTAGAGGCTATGCCAGTGGAATGCCCTACAGATGGAGGTGATTGTCCAAACATTCCGTGTACATATGATTTGAAGGTATATCCTGATTCCATTGTTCGATACGGAGGATTAAGTACTATAGACCGTTATCAATACGTTAGTTTTGTGATAACTCCTTTTGTTTATGATGCAATTACTGGTTCTTTATCCTTCGTGTCACAAGTTAATATAAGCATAGAATTAGCAGATAACAATGTGACAAATGCTATCTTCCCTACACGAGATCGCGTGATTAAAAGAATTGTTCATAATCCTAATGATGTTGACCTGTTTTATCCCCAAAATTCCCAAAGAACTTCTACACAAAATATTGACTACCTAATTATTACCGCAGATAGTTTAAAAAGTAGTTTTGAACCGTTGCGTATTTGGAAGACTCAAAAAGGAGTATATACAAAGATTGTTACAACTGGGGAGATTGAAGCCAATTATAGCGGTTCAACACAATATTTGCGCATAAAACAATGTGTCCAAGATTACTATGACAACTATGGATTAAAATGGCTATTACTTGGTGGAGACAATACAATTATTCCTACAGTAAATGCACATTCTGAGGTTTTAGCATATGATCCCGTAGACTCAATATATTATACTGTGTCAGAATCAATACCTGCTGATATGTTCTATGGATGTTTCAATGGAGCATATGATTGGAATGCAAATGGAAACGATACGATAGGAGAATTGGCAGATAATGTCATATTGGATCAAGAGGTTAATATATCTCGATTACCTATAAGAACCATGTCGCATGTAAAAGCATATGTTGATAAATTATTACATTATGAACAAACACCGACAATGATTACTCCCTCAATGTTACTATGTGCACAAAAATTATGGAATTATGACACAATAACAAACTATAGTGATGCGCATTTAAAAAGTGACAATTTTATTGCTCAATGTATTAGTCCTTACTTTACAGGGAATATCGTTCGATTTTATGATACATTTACAGATTTTTCTGAAGGTGCTAATTACCAATTAAATACGGCTAATTTGACGACTCAATTGAGTAATAATTACAATTTTTTGCATTTTGCCACGCATGGAAGCCCAAGTTCTTGGACTATTGAAACGGGGAGTTATTACTCATCTAATGTGGTGTCGCTTACAAATTCCGAACCAATGGTTGTCGTTACTATGGCATGTTCAACAAATGCTTTTGACTTAATTGAACCATGTTTAAGCGAAGCATTTATACATAAACCTATAGGTGGAGCTATTGCCTACTTAGGAAGTTCTCGCAGCGGTTGGGGGACCAGTAGTAGTCTTAGTGGACTAGGTGCTTCTTTCCAAATGAACAAAAAATTTTTCACCTATTTATTTGGTAATACATCACTTCATTTTGCTGAGATTATTGATTTATTAAAATCATCTTATAGTCCCTATTCGTTGAACAAATATAACTCTACTCGTTGGTTAGTTTTATCAAATAATGCTATAGGAGATGCAGAGTTACCTATTTACACAACTATCCCCAATGAATTTGAGAATGTAAGTTTTGAACGAAATGGTAGTAATCTTGTAGTAAATACAGGTGGTGTAGAAGGATGTACAATAACCATTAGTGATATTGCAGATGGAGGTAATTACTATGTAACAGATACAAATACCGTTTCTGCAACATTTACAGATGTACCTGGCAGTTGTACTATCGTTATTACAAAAGAAAACTATATCCCATACATCGCAGAGGCAAGTTGTTTGATCACAACTGAAATTATTGAGAACAAACGAATTGTAGTAGGTTGTGAAGAAACTCAAATTGGTGGATTACAAATGATTGATACTGAAATCGAAATTCGTGGATTAGGTAATAACGTACAATTTCCTATAGATAGTTCGCTTATACAACCCATTCGATTGGGAGAAGTAAAAATAACCGATACTGGTTCTTTGGAAGTTATCAATGGAGGTACAGTAATCATTGAGTATCTATCAATGGAGGACGGTGCTGAATTGAAAATACACTAAAGTAAATTATGCAGCAACGTCACCGAGATAGGATGATATATTTTCAAGAGCAATCAGAATGCACTCGAAGATATGTGATTCCATACATAGAGCAAGTGTTGCCCGTTACACCCAATCTTCGGATTTTGGAGATTGGGTGTGGCGAAGGCGGCAATCTCAAACCATTCTTGGAACTTGGGTGCCAATGCGTGGGTGTGGATATTGATGTGGCACAATTAGAAAAAGCTAAGCAATATCTTTCTGATTATTCTCACGATGAGAAACTTACCCTCATTGCGCGCGATATTTATACAGTTACACCAGATGAAATAGACACTTTTGATATTATTGTGCTTCGAGATGTGATAGAGCATATACCCAATCAAGAGCGGTTTATGCACTATCTGAAGGGATTTATGCATGGCGAATCGATTGTTTTCTTTGGTTTTCCAGTTTGGTGTAATCCTTTTGGGGGTCATCATCAGATATGCAGAAACAAATGGCTATCGCATACGCCTTGGTTGCATTTGCTGCCCAATTGGTTATATAGTAAAGTGTTGCAATGGGGCGGAGAGTCGGATAGTACCATCAAAGCCCTTTTGGAGATCAAGGCAACTGGTATCAGTTTGCACCGATTTGAGCGAATTATACATAAGGAGCAATACAAGGTATTGCAGCACACTCACTATCTCATTAACCCAAACTATGAGATAAAGTTCGGTTTGCGTCCATGCGTATTGCCTAAGTGTTTGCAGATTCCGTATTTGTCGGATTTCTATACTACCGCGATGTATTATTTAATTGAAAAACAATAATAAGGTTGCAAATATGGGGAAATTGTAGTACCTTTGTAACCGAAAGTAAAATCCTATAAAATTTCATGCCTATGAAACGAGCATTACTTTTAGTGTTTTGTGCATTGATGAGTGTACAGATGTTTTCTCAAAATGACCTTCCAAATGAGTTGTTCCCAACTCTGGCGGGCTTGCAACGAACAGTTTGTAGTGAATATGTTGATTGCAAAGAAAATAAAACTTATCTAATGCATGCTGATGAAATCAAAGAAATAAACGGAAAACTATATGCTAAATATGGTGGTGTGTTTTTGCGTGAAGAAAATTCTAAAGTGCTGATATATAGTTTTCCATATGAGAAAGATTTTGTTTTGTATGATTGGACATTGGAAATAGGCGATTCGCTGCAAAATCTTGGTATTGATCCATACTCTTTCCCTGAGCTTCAATATACTGCTGTAGTGGATTATGTTGCATACGAGGAATATGACGAATTTGGAAATAGAACAATTGTCAAAAAGCCATTAGGAAAGAAACGAGTGAAAGATATTTCAACTATGAGATTCTTAGATGGACATGAATACAAAGCGTGGCTATTTGGCTATGATTGGGAGATAGGAGATTATTATGTAGAAGGTATTGGTAATGTTGGTAAATATGCTGGCGAATATGTTAAGTTAGCACATCCTTTTGATGTCCCCACTTGCTATTATGGCGAACGATTGGTATGTGTCAGTCGCGATGGGGTGCTTATTTATCAAATGGACGATGCTGAAATGGACAGTTTGAATACAGAGTGCTTGTGTGATGGTGGTGTAGGTTCAACTGTGGAAATTATAGATTCACCTATCAATTCTTTTTATAAGACGCTTCATGAAG
The DNA here is from genome assembly GCA_045590995.1 of Paludibacteraceae bacterium. Classification (GTDB taxonomy): domain Bacteria; phylum Bacteroidota; class Bacteroidia; order Bacteroidales; family Paludibacteraceae; genus Colicola. Next base: position 5,125 of record JAZNRY010000076.1, read on the forward strand.
GACAATTGTGGATTCAACATGAAGATAAGACCTACAATGTCATGGGAATGGAAGTAAAATAAAAGAGAACTTTTTCAAATATAGTCTTTTATGCATCGTGTACGAGTAGTTATATTGCTATTAAGTGTCCTATATTCTATGTCTTCTTGTCACTGGCAGGAAGCAAAGAATATAATTGTAATTGCTGATAGTATTGATCAAACTGAGCATGTAATCTATGATGATACCATGGCATTAAAGAGGGTGATTTGTTCATTAGATAATCCAGCAGGAAGGATTTTGATGTCTAATACATTGGGCAAGGCGTACTACTATATGGGACGCAACTATAGCCTATCTAATCAGATAAAAGAAGCTGCCGAGTGCTACATTGAAGCAGACCGCTTGCAAATAGATGACCCGATTTATCGAGGACGAGTGAATTCGTGCATGGGATATATCTGTGCTCAAAACAATAGCGATAGTTTGGCGTTGATATTCTATGAGCATGCAAGTAAAGATTTCTTAGAAAGCGGTAACGAATGGAGATATGCACAAAGCTTATTAAATGTTAGTTTAAGGCATGCACATTTACATCAGTTCAAAGAATCAGATAGCTTATGGCAACATGCAAAAACACATCAGTTAGATAGCTCCTATAAAGCACGTTTTTATGAAGTACGAGGGGTTTATTTTTACGAGCAGCAACAATATGATTCTGCTTTGATATGCTTTAAACTCGGACTAAACTTTCGAGACAACGAACAAGATAAATGCTTTGGGTATTTGAAAATAATGCAATCATACTATTTCGGTTATAAAAATATCGATAGTACTTTGAATTATGCTCAAAAAATTGTTTCTTTCTCAAAAAATCCAAATTATATTTCAAATGCATATTTTTGTTTAATGCTTGATGCACAGATAAACACTAACACATCATTATTAAGCGATTATGCTCATGCCCGAGAGGATGCAAATAGATTATTAGATCTATCTATAAGTTCCTACTCAGAAGCAATTCCTTTGTTGAAAGAATATTTATTCAACCCTTATCCTTGGCGTTGGGTATGGCTTTTACTGGCCCTTATGATAGCAATGTGCGGTGTTTTAATCGCTGGCATTCTTATTTATCGTAAACGCACAAAACTTCAATTGCATATGTCCAATGAACATATCGTAGAATTGTCGACACAATTGGAAAAACAAGAAAATGAACTTAACATAGCGTGTCAAAAGAATCATCAAACTAAAATGATTGATGAGATTCGTATCAAATATCCAACTCCGCCCAATAAGTGGAATGATTATTGCCGATTAAAGACTGACATTAACCCATATTTGAGCACTTGGCTTACAGCATTAGAAGAGTTGAATTTGACCAATAGAGAAAAAGTTCTGTGTACATTTATCTTCCTTTATCCATATCTTTCTGCAGAGGAACTTGCTAAATTCATGTGTATGACAAAGGGAGGAGTACAAGTTATTAGGACCCATGTTGTAAAAAAGGTAGGCATAACATCTACACAATTGGTGGATTATTTGCAAGAAATGTCAAAGGAGATGTAGAAGGGGAATTGCAACACTTTATTGATTGCAATTGTAATTTATTGATAATCAACAAATTACCCCCCTCCATTGGTTTATCGGTTTTATTTTTCTATTGCACAATTCGTGATATTGTTGTAATTTTGCAGAAAATTTTAACATATAACTATCATGAGAAAAATTTTATTTATTGCATTGTTTCTACTAGGTATTAGCAATGCGTCTATGTTTGGAATGGTTCAAGAGATTATCTTGAGTGAAATGTATACGATTATGCCATTAGATGACCCTGGTAATGAGACCATAGGAGAAGGTCCTGATCCAAATCAAATTCGTGCTACTATTGATAATACACGTCTGCATGTGAATACAAGTACAGCTTATCCTCTTTATGTAGAGGTTATTGATCAAGAAACAGGCGAAGTTGTCGTAGAAGAAGAGTTCGTAGATGAAATTGAGGCTACTATAGATCAAGCAGGTTCATACACTATACAAATTTACTCTGGTAACACCATTATGACTGGTGAGTTTGAAGTAAAATAAAGAAAAAGTATTATGGAACAAAAATTGAAGAAACAATTATCATCTCAGAGAAACAAATCTCAAAAAGAGGATGTGAAAGGGGCTGGGCGCAGATTGCCTCCACCTTGGATGTTAGAAGAGAAAGAGTGAAATATTACCGATAAAATTCATAACATAATCTTATATGCTTAAAGAAATACTAATAAAATCTGTGAAATGGAAAGTATGGACATGGTGCGTGCCTAGTTTAGGCGGTCTTGTTCTTATACTTATGTTTGGTAGTAATTATTTCAATCTGGATATAAAGACATCTATATTGTTGGGTGTTATATCACTAATTACTTTATGG
>JAZNRY010000077.1:0-14640 GCA_045590995.1 Paludibacteraceae bacterium
ATGTATAGTCCTTGTCTAAGACCCGTGATGGCTTCTTCGATATTTGTAATTGCTTGTTGTTTTACGATTTGTCCATCCCATTGATATACAATGTAATATCCTCCCTCTGCATGGCGTATGTGTGGGCAGTTATCTGCGTAGTATATTTCCATTTTAGGATTAGCAATCTCGGGTGTGTAGGTGAGGGTGCTATCCAATCGCAGTCCCACGATGATGGGGTCGTGATCGCTACAGCGGAACATTGTCTGGTCGTTGGACTTGTCGTAGGTGTAATTGTCGCTCTCATCCGAGTTGATGTGATACGCCACCATACCTGTTACTTGAGGATACAATGTAGTGTTGCACAGGGCGTGATCCAAATAACCTATTTGTCCTCTATATACATACGAATAACTACTATCCGCGTGGAATGTGCGGTGCAAGTCTATCATTCCTCCCTCGCGCAGCACGGTGATAGGGTCTTCCATAGCGTACGCGTTGAGGTCGCCCATGATGAGTATGTCGCTGTCGTTGTAGAAGTTGCAGTCGCGCTCGTAGTAGTCCAATAGGCTATTTGCCTCTTTGACGCGGTCGCCGTTGTAGGTGCCTTGTCCATCGCCTTGGTCCGCATTGTCGCCGTAGCCTTTGCCACTCTTGGCTTTGAAGTGATTGACCGAGAAGAGAAACTTCTCGCCCGTGCTTTTTTCTACAAAGGCTTGTGTCTTCTTGCGGTTTTGTACCCCCGTGTCGTTTTCGCGCAATTTTCCGTAGGGCTCCAATACGTCGCTGCAATATACGAATCCCGACTTAGTGTATGTACCACTGGCAGAGCCACCGTCGTTGATGTATGTATAGTGTTTGCCTGTGTTTTTGCTCAGGTCATTGGCTATTTCTGCCAAAGCGCTTTGCCCCTGTTCTATCTCAACGAAACCGTATAAGTCGGCATTGATTTTAGCCAATGCTTTGCTCACTTTGGCGCGTTGTTTTTGGTGCTCGCTGTAGTTGCTGGCTCCCATATCGCCCCCTAAGTTCTCCACCAGATAATACTCCAAGTTCATGCAGCAGACAATGACTGATGGTTCGCCGCGTTGCTTCACCACTTGTGTGTCGTAGCCTTTCTCCAGTTCTGCACGTGTGTTGCCCCGCCAATCGCACGATACCAGGCTCACGCTGTTGCTGCTGTTCACCTTAACAACCAGATTGTGCAATCGCTCGCCCAAACGATGATAGCCACTCACATTGCTCAGTTTGATAGTCCCTAACGCATTCATGGATAGGAGCGAATTATACTCCTGCGATAGCGGAAATGCCTGATTCGTAGGCTGATAAATCCTACGAGGGGAAATGGTGATTCCACTATAATTGTTGCACACGTAAAATGGGACATCAAATTGCACCGTTTGCCCCTGATACTTACTTAGTTCGGTATATTTCCATGTTTCGGGGTCGCTGATGGTAACAATTGTTGTCGCAAACGTGAAACTTTGCGCGCACAAGTATATGGATAATAAAAATAAGATACGTTTCATTGACATTTACACTTTGGACGACAAAGGTAGTAAAAAAATACGATTTGAACAAATGAGTAGCCGAAATTTATGTTATTTTTCACAGAAAAATACTCGAAAAGTGCATAATTTATCCCATAAACTGTGAAATAGTAGGGGTTATTCAAAAATTGTTGCAAAAAGATTTGGAAGTTTGCAATATTTGCAGTATCTTTGCAGGCGATTTGAAAAATGTTGCGGGAATAACTAATAAACCTAAATGATATGGAACGAAAAGAATTGTGGCAAAAAATCCGTAAGGTATTGATTAACAAGTATGCAATCACGTTGTATGTGTTTGCGCTATTGTTTATGTTTTTGGGTGATCACAGTTTGGTGCAGTATCTCAAGCGTGCGAAGAAGATGAACGCCTTGGAGGAGCAATTGGACATGACACAACAGGAGATAGAGCAGGCTCAATCGGTCATGCGTGTGTTGGATGATGTGGATAGTTTGGAGCGCTTTGCACGCGAGCAGTACCGTATGCACGCACCCAACGAGGACGTCTATGTGGTGGAGTGAGTAGAATTATGAATTAAGAATTTTTGTATGATGAAATGGAGTAATGTGTTATTGATTGCAGGTCTGATTGTGCTGTTGGCGGGTGCGGTATTGAGTGTTATGAAATGGCAGTACTCGGATTATGTATTGGTGGCTGGCGCAGTGTTGGTGATATTTCGTGGTGCTATTAGAAACAGGGAATAACATAGTGTATTGATATGAAACCCATTACAATCAAGGACATTGCGCGCCAGTTGAACATATCTGTCTCAACGGTGAGTCGCGCGTTGCAGAATCATCCTGATATTAGTGAGCGTACCAAGCAGATCGTGCAGGAGTGTGCCAGGCAGTTGAACTACAAGCCCAATCTGATGGCGAGTAACTTGCGAACCTGCAAGAATACTACTATCGGTGTGGTCATTCCCGAGTTGAATCACCATTTCTTTTCTTCGGTGTTGGATGGTATAGAGCAGGCTGCTAATGAGGCGGGCTATCATATTGTTATTTGCCAGACGCGCGAAGATGTGCAGAAGGAGATTGAGGCTATCCATACGCTGATTAGCACGCGCGTGGCAGGCATATTGGTGGGCGTGAGCAAGCAGACTACCGAATTGCATCATTTGCAGGAGGTGATTGACAATGGTATTCCGCTCATCTTGTATGATCGCCCTTGTCCGTCGTTGAAGTGCGATCAGGTGGTGTCGGATGACTATATGGGAGCATATAACGCAGTAGAATACCTGCTCCAGACGGGTTGCAAACGTGTGATATGCCTGACCTCTTCCAAGCAGTTGGAAGTTTCTCGCCGTCGTTTTCAGGGGTGGCGTGATGCGTTGCTGCATTATGGTGTGCCTGCCAGCGAAGATTGGGTGGTGGAGTGCGACACACGCATGAGGGCGATTGTGGATACTCCTCTTATCTTGCAGTCAGGGCTTAGACCCGATGCGTTTTTCTGTGTCAATGATGATTGTGCTGCGGGAGGAGGCCACGGGGGTAAGATTCTGGGCGTGAATATACCCGATGAGTTGGCTATTTGTGGTTTTTCGGATGCGCCTATTTGTAGAGCCACCATGCCGATGCTCACCACGGTGCAGCAGCACGGAGCGGAGATCGGCAAACGCGCAATGACCAAGTTGTTGAACCGTCTGGATGGCGATGACAAACACCCGAAAACAGAAATGGTGCCTACCGACTTGATTGTCAGAGAAACAACGAAGTAATGTTTAGAGATTATGTTACAGTATAATACTTGGACCATTGAGCAGCAGGATTGGAACCCTGCCGAGGAACTTGCCATAGAGCAACAACTCACTTTCTCCAATGACTATCTATGCCAAACGGCGCACTTTGAGGAACATTATTCGGGTGATCGACGCTTGTGTACATATATAAAAGGTATAGACACGGCTATCTTGAACCTATCTGCTATCTCGGTGCGTTTGAATGATGAGCGTTTGGATTTGCACGAGTGGAGGGTGGAGCAGTTCTATCGTTGTTTGCATAAGAATCAGCCTATGTTGGAGCGACACGTTACGGCCACTTCGCCCAAGGGGCATACCATCAAGATTATTGCCAGACGACAACTCATGCTTGATAAGAGGGAATGTATGCGTTTGGACTACGAGGTGCAGTCTATCAATTATGCGGGACTTATTACCATATTGTCCATCCTTAGTGCTGGCGATGATGCGCAGAAATGGTATCCGCTGATGAATTATGTGGGCGATGACTTGTGTTGGACGTGGATGCAACTTCAACCTGTGAATATGCAGGTTTGTAGTGCCATGAATTATCACCTGACCAAAAATGGCACATTGGTCACGCAACGCCCCATTAAGGTAGAAAAACAGGATGTCATCGGTTTCTCGCTCACACAGAAGGTCGTGCCCAATGATACATTGGTCTTGCACAAGAATGTGATTGTCGTGGACTCCCTCCGATATGCCAAAGAGCAATTGATAGATGAAGCGGTGAAATGCTTGACAAACTTATAAAAGAACATATTATTCTCGGGGTGGACCCAGGTACGCTCTACATGGGTTATGCTGTCTTGCACACGGTCGGAAGTCGGGTTGAGATTCTTGATTTTGGTGTCTATGATGTGCACAAGTTAGAAGACCAGTATGCACGCTTGCAGAAGGAGTTTTTCTTCTTGCAGGATATCATCGACAAATATCATCCCACTATTTTGGCTATTGAGTCGCAGTTCGTGGACAAGAATCCCCAGACGATGATTAAGATTGTGCACGCACAGGGCGTGGCTATTGCGGCTGCACTCTCCAAGGATGTGCCTGTGCAGGAATATTCGCCTATGAAGGTCAAAATGGCTATCACGGGCAACGGACATGCCGACAAACACCAGGTGGCTGCCATGCTCCAACGCTTCCTGCACATTCCCGACGAGCAGATGCCCAAGAAACTGGATGCTACAGATGCGTTGGGTATAGCCTATTGCCATTACCTGCAATTAGGGATGCCACAAATGCAGAAAGGTGCCAAGAATTGGACCACTTTTGCCAAACAAAAAGGATTGGTGGACAAGCAGTTAACTGGACCCAATGCCCGACTATTGGCGGCTATGCAAGGAGCCAAGAAAAAGAAATAATACAAAATTTTTGAAAAATTTAATCCCTAATATTTGGTACTTTGATTTTTTTGTTGTACCTTTGCAGTCGCAAATAAAACATTTGAAATATCAATTATTAATTATTAACTATAAATTATCGGATTATGGCTTACGTAATTTCTGAAGATTGTATCGCATGTGGTACATGTATTGATGAGTGCCCAATGGGCGCAATTTCTGAGGGTGACATTTACACAATTGACGCTGACTTGTGCACAGAGTGCGGCACTTGTGCTGATGTTTGCCCAAGTGGCGCAATTTCCAAAGGATAAATTGCAAATTGCTTTGACTGGAGCCCCTAAGCATCGCTTTTGGGGCTCGTTTTTTATTTTTTTGCTAAAAATGTAATGTAGATATTGCAAATTTGGAAAAAAAGTTGTACCTTTGCAGCGTGGAAAGAATGGTTTGATAGCAAACAACAAATGTATCAGGTATGTTAGAAGCATTTTATAAGACGCATAACTATTTGGTGGAGCATGTGCAAGTGCCTGCTCGCCGAGTGTTGATGGATGAAATCGACTGGAGTGACCGACTCATTGCAATCAAAGGTGGACGTGGGGTAGGTAAGACTGATTTCCTGCTCAATTATGCCAAGGAATTGCGCCAGAGCGACACGGAATTGAGCAAGCATACGTTGTATGTCAATTTCAATGATTTCTATTTCACCGAACATTCGTTGGTGGAGTTTGCAGGCCAGTTTGTTGCTGCGGGAGGTCGCACGTTGCTTATCGATCAGGCGTTCAAGTATCCCAATTGGTCGCGCGAACTCAGTCAATGCTATTACCGCTATCCCAATTTGCATATTATTTTCACGGCTTCATCTGTTATGCGATTGGTGGAGGACAACAAGGATATTGGCTCTATTGTCCACCCATATAACTTGCGTGGTTTCAGTTTCCGTGAGTATCTCAATGTTACGTTGGGCTTGAAACTGCCTGTGTTCACGTTGGAAGATATTTTGCAGCGTCATGTGGATATCGCGCGTCGTATTACGCAAATCATTAGTCCGCTCAAGTACTTCCAGGACTACCTGCATCATGGCTATTATCCGCTTTTCTTGGAGCCGCACGATTTCTCCGAGTCTTTGCTGAAGATGATGAATATGATTCTTGAGGTGGATGTTCTGCTCATCAAGCAGATTGAGGTCAGTTCGTTGCCTAAGTTGCGCAAATTGTTGCATATCATGTTGCAGGACACTCCTTGTAGTCCTAATGTGAGCAATATCTCTGAGGCTATCGAGTGTTCGCGTTCCACCACGATGAACTATATCAAGTATCTCAAGGATGCGCGCCTTTTGAATATGTTGTATCCTGAGGGCAAGCAGTTCCCATTCAAGCCTACAAAGGTGTATATGCAAAACACGAACCTTTGTTATGCTACCAGCACCCGCGATGTAGATGCGCAGACTATTGCCGAGACGTTCTTTTATAATGCCTTGCATGGCAATCATAAGATTAACGCCACCGACCGTAGTCCGATGTTCATCATCGATGGCAAGTATAATATGGATGCTTGTGCCACTATGCCAAGTAAGACGGGTATCCGTTACTGCGCTATTGGCGACCTCGAAGTCGGCAGCCAAAAGAACATTCCGCTGTGGCTCTTTGGTTTCCTTTATTAATCCGACTCCCGATTCCAAAACGATGGACTCCCGACTCCCGATTCCAAAACAAAGGACTCCCGACTCCCGATTCCCGAATCAATCATTAAAAAAAACTATAACAATTATGAAACAAAAAAAGTATTTAACCCTTGATGGTAACGCTGCTGCGGCGCATATCGCGTATATGTTCACCGAGGTGGCTGCCATCTATCCTATCACCCCATCTTCTCCTATGGCGGAGAACGTGGACGAGTGGGCTGCAGCAGGTCGCAAGAACCTCTTCGGCGAGACAGTGTTGGTACAAGAGATGCAATCTGAGGCAGGTGCCGCAGGTGCTGTGCACGGTGCGCTCAACGCAGGTGCTCTCACTACCACTTTCACTGCCAGCCAAGGTCTCCTGCTCATGATCCCTAATATGTACAAGATTGCGGGTGAGCTCATCCCTTCTGTTTTCCACGTGTCTGCTCGTACCTTGGCAAGCCACGCCCTCTGTATCTTCGGCGACCACCAAGACGTGATGTCTTGCCGCCAAACGGGCTTCGCTATGTTGGCTGAGGGTAGCGTACAAGAGGTCATGGACCTCGCAGGTGTTGCCCACCTCGCTACTATCAAGAGCCGCGTGCCATTCCTCAACTTCTTCGACGGTTTCCGCACTTCTCACGAGTATCAAAAGGTAGAGGTAGTAGATATGGAAGACTTGCGTCCTCTCCTCGATATGAAGGCGCTCCAAGAGTTCCGTGAGCGTGCTCTCAGCCCAATGCGCCCTGTCATGCGTGGTATGGCTGAGAACCCAGACGTGTTCTTCGCACACCGCGAGAGCTGCAACCCATACTACAACGAGGTAGCTGACATCGTTAGCGACTATATGGACGAGATATCCAAGATCACCGGCCGCACCTATCGCCCATTCACCTACTACGGTGCTCCTGACGCTGAGAACATCATCATCTGTATGGGTTCTGCATGCGAGGCCATCCGCGAGGTAATCGACTACGAGGCAGAGAAGGGCAACAAACTCGGTATGATCAATGTGCATCTCTACCGCCCATTCTCACTCAAGTACCTCAAGGAGGCTCTTCCTGCTTCTGTGAAACGTATCTGCGTGCTCGACCGCACCAAAGAGCCAGGTGCTAATGGCGAACCATTGTACCTCGATGTAAAAGACGCACTCCAAGAGCTCGGCATGGGCGATATCCTCGTAGTAGGTGGCCGCTACGGTCTCGGTTCCAACGATACCACTCCAGCGCAAATCATCGCTGCTTACGAGAACCTCGCTTTGCCTATGCCTAAGAACCACTTCACCCTCGGCGTTGAGGATGATGTTACTTTCACTTCTCTCCCTGTGGGCGCAGAGGTGGCTATGGGTGGTAAGGGCATGTTCCAAGCTAAGTTCTACGGACTTGGTGCTGACGGTACCGTAGGTGCTAACAAGAACTCTGTGAAGATCATCGGCGAGACTACCGACAAGTACTGCCAAGCATACTTCTCTTACGACTCTAAGAAGTCGGGTGGCTTCACTTGCTCGCACCTCCGTTTCGGTGACGAACCAATCCACTCTACTTACCTCGTTACTACTCCTAACTTCGTGGCTTGCCACGTACAAGCATACTTGCAGATGTACGATGTAACCCGTGGTCTCCAAAAGGGTGGTACCTTCCTGCTCAACACTATCTGGGAAGGCGAGGAACTCGCAAAGAACTTGCCAAACAAAGTGAAGAAATACTTCGCTGACAACGATATCAAGGTGTACTACATCAACGCTACTAAGATCGCTCGCGAGATTGGTCTTGGCAACCGTACCAACACTATCCTCCAATCTGCTTTCTTCCGTATCACGGGCGTTATTCCTGTAGACCAAGCTATCGAGGAGATGAAGCACTTCATCGTGAAGTCCTATGGCAAGAAGGGCGAGGATGTAGTCAACAAGAACTACGCTGCAGTGGACCGCGGTGGCGAGTACCAACAACTCGTTGTTGACCCAGCATGGTCTAACCTTGGCGCAGATGCTGCTAAGGACTATGGCTGCGAACCAGAGTTCATCACCAATGTAGTGCGCCCAATCAACGCACAAGACGGCGACCTCCTTCCTGTTTCTGCTTTCAAGGGCGTAGAGGATGGTACATGGCCTGCTGGTACAGCTAAGTACGAGAAACGCGGTGTATCGGCTTTCGTTCCTGAGTGGACTGCTGAGAACTGTATCGAGTGTAACAAGTGTGCATATGTCTGCCCTCACGCATGTATCCGCCCATTCGTAATGGACGAGGAAGAGGTGAAGGGTATCCAAGGCACCACACGCGAGATGAAAGCTCCTGCGGCTATGAAGGGTATGCATTTCCGCATGCAAGTGGGCGTACTCGACTGCCTTGGTTGCGGCAACTGCGTGGATGTTTGTCCTGGTCATCCTAAGACTGGCAAAGCCCTCCAAATGGTGCCACTCGAGAGCCAAATGCTCGAGGCACAAAACTGGGCTTACTGCACCGATAATGTGAAGTCTAAACAACACCTCGTAGATATCCAATCCAATGTCAAGAACAGCCAGTTCGCTACTCCTCTCTTCGAGTTCTCTGGCGCTTGCTCGGGTTGCGGTGAGACTCCATACCTCAAACTCATTAGCCAACTCTTTGGCGACCGTGAGATCGTAGCCAACGCTACGGGTTGTACCTCTATCTACTCGGGTTCTGTTCCTTCTACTCCTTATACCACCAACGCACAGGGTCATGGTCCTGCGTGGTCTAACTCCCTCTTCGAGGACTTCTGCGAGTATGGTCTCGGTATGCAGATCGCTCACCGCAAGATCCGCGAGCGTTTGGCGGCTCTCTTCACCAAGGCACTCAGCTGCACTTGCTGCACCCCTGAGATGAAGGCGATGTTCCAAGAGTGGCTCGACAACCAAAACGACGCTACTATCACCAACCGCCTCTACGAACCTATCGTAGCTGCTTGCGAGGCATGCGGTTGCGATACTTGCAAAGAGATCCTCAACTACAAAGACCATATCGTTAAACGCAGCCAATGGATTGTCGGTGGCGACGGTGCTTCTTACGACATCGGCTACGGCGGTCTTGACCATGTGATTGCTTCGGGCGAAGATGTGAATATCCTCGTACTCGATACCGAGGTTTACTCTAATACCGGTGGTCAAGCATCTAAATCTACTCCTATCGGTGCTATCGCTAAGTTCGCTGCTGCGGGTAAACGCGTACGCAAGAAAGACTTGGGTATGATTGCTACCACCTATGGTTATGTCTATGTAGCTCAAATTGCTATGGGTGCTGACCAAGCACAAACCCTCAAAGCTATCCGCGAGGCAGAGGCATATCCAGGTCCATCTCTCGTGATTGCATACGCTCCATGTATCAACCACGGTCTGAAGGCAGGTATGGGTAAGAGCCAAGCCGAGGAGGCGAAAGCAGTTGAGTGTGGTTACTGGCACTTGTGGCGTTACAACCCAGCACTCGAGGCAGAGGGCAAGAACCCATTCTCTTTGGACAGCAAGGAGCCACAATGGGATAAGTTCCAAGACTACTTGATGGGTGAGGTTCGTTTCGCTTCAGTGGCTAAGCAATACCCACAAGAGGCAGCCGAGCTCTTCGCTGCCGCTCGCGAGAACGCTCAATGGCGCTACCGCAGCTACCTGCGCATGTTGTCCACAAATTGGGACAACACCCAAGAGTAATTCAAGAATTCCTCTCAACAAGAGAATATGCAAAAGAGAGCCGCTGACACCAGCGGCTCTCTTTGTGTAGCCTGCTCCACCGCAGGCAATAAAGAGTTCCCCTTCTCCTTGCAAAAAGAAATGCGAGATTGTGCTTCAATTTCAAAGGGCCGCTTACGCGTTGGGGAGAAATTCTAGTATTTTGCTCGTTCCACTCGCGTGATTTAGCATGTTTCGTCTGCCATTATCTCTACTCTATAATCTACGCCGCAGCCACCACTTCAACGCCCCATAGCCTATAGCCAATATCCCAATAGCCCAAAATGCGATGGTACATCGCTTATAAAAAGGTGGCACATACCGCTCTGGCGGTAGTTGCACTACCTCTTTCTCTACTCGCACATCCACTACGGTATCGCGTTCCACCCGTGTCCGCCATCTGTCCCGCCACTCCACCCGCGTCAGATACACCGTGTCACCTCGCATCCTCTCGCTCACAAACACGCTATCTCTCAAATAGACTGTATCGCTACTTGCACTCCTCTGGATGAAGCTCGTAGTATCGTTGCTCTGCACGACGGGCATCAATTTCGTACTGCTGCAACTCGCGCTCGCAAGGATGATTATACCCATACTCAGTACCCGCACGAAAGTCGCTGACTTCCAAAATAATCTCTTCATGTTCATTTTGTGCTTTTAGAATTAAACTCGTTAGTTCTCTCTCCACATCCGCCGCACTTCGTCCAATCCCCTTGCCGCGCAATGTGTTGTCCGCCACTACCAGCACGCACCCGCTTGAATGTTCTGGCTTACTACCTCTGTGTATGCGTATGCCTGAGCGTTGTGGTACATTTTGCACAATAGGAAGTAATCGTTTGAATCGTGGCGATTGTGTCACGCAGACATGATAACATAGTGCAGGAATCTCTACGCCCTTCCGCTCCAGCGTGTTGCAATACCATCTGCCATCAATCACCAGCCGCCCAGTAATGGCATTACCTTTTGCCTCATTTCGTATCAATCGTATATACATATTCGCATCATTTCTTAGAATATAATTTTGTTGTTGGCACTAATATAGCGTCCTATATTCTTCTGCCCAAACAACAAAATATCTTCCCTTATTTTTATTTATTTTTGTAGCCCTCTCAGAGGGCGTATTTTTGTTTCTAAAATTGCCATAAATTGACGTACGGACGAACGAGTGCAACGAATGAGCCAGGTCGTTCGAGCCGTATGGCGAGATAAGAACTTAATTGACAAGAATTGTCGTTTATATTATTCCTTATATCTATACTTATAGTCAATGCCTATAAGCGAGCCCGAGAATGTCAGTATCTCTCCAAACGCTATCAATAGCGAGTGGTGGATCTCGCCCACAGGCGGTGTCACAAACCCTGCCACCAGCATCGTGCATCCGAAGATGCACAATACAGTAGCGAGAACAAGCTGAAGGCGCTTCATAATTCAAAATTCCGAATTATTTCCCTTCAATCTCCGCACGCATCAAGTTCCAAACATACTGATAGAATGTCTTGTATTTCGTTTGCTTAATAAAACCAACTTGATCCGATGCGATGTAGTTTGGATCCATCATGCGCTCACGAGTAGCAGCACAAATCTGTGCAAACATCTCTTGCCAAGCGAGTTCACTTGCTCCGTATGGAGTCGTTCGCTCACCTATCACAGCGCATCCGCGTTGTCGTTTACCGCGCTTACGGCGCACTGCCACAAATTTTTGTTTCTTTCCGAAAATCTTGCCCGATGCATTATCCACGGGCGCTAAATAAAATACACTTCCAGCCATAGTTTTGTTTAGTTTTAATAGGTTTTTAATTCATGTTTCTCTCAGCCGTAGGCGGTCTAACAGTGCGCAGCACGGTCTCACCTCCAACAGCTACACTGTAGCGGTCTGCAAATCGGCTTAATCGCCGATTTGCTTGAACACTTGCGCCACCACATACCCACGCAGTGTGATGTACTTCTTTTGCGCTTTGAATTTTGCTTCGTAGGTAGCTCGTTGCTCTGGATCCGCAATGATAGTTGTCGCTTGCGTTTGTGCTGCTTTGAAAGCATTGCGCACTGCCTGCTGCGCCTCACTGTTGCCTCCGTCATAAGGGTTCTTCACACGCACACCAATGGTGGCATTGTCTTTCTTGCGGTTACGGAAATGAATCTCATCCGAACCTGAGAACTTCTTTTGAATCGAATCAAAAGGCGTAGAATTTTTGATAATTGCCATAGTTAAAATTTAGGTTTAATAATTAGGATTTTCAATGTCTCTAGAGTATCTAGAATGTCTAGGACATCTATTTTCTCGTTTTTTTATCGCGTAGCGTGTTCCTTGTATCCATCCGAGAACCTCGTGGGTTCGAGGATAGAGCGGAGGTAGCAGTCGCCTAACGATGCAAGGCATCGGTCATTGCGATCTGCTTACCGAACGCGAGTGCAAAGATACACATAAAACCCCTTTTTTGTTGGTGAATTTCACCACTTGTTACTATTTATCGCGATTTTCTTTTCGCCACAATCTGTCTCACTCTCTCCTCGCTCAAATAGAACTGTTTTCCAATCATTACATATAATTCCATCACAGGCATTCCTTTGCCTAATTGTTCATAGAAACATTTTCGTATTGCCTTATTTCTTCGTGCTTGATCTGTCATTTTTCCTTGCTTTTAACCTCTAAACCATTACCTCGCCCATCGGCGACACTACCGCTCGCTTGCGAGCCATCAACACGGCGTAGCCGTCTATACTGTTGAATAAACCGTTGTGGATTTTCCCTTTCCTTCTCTGTTGCCACATGTCCTGTCCTATTCGGACAGCGTTGCACCACATATTTCCCATGCAGTTTTCGGATAAAAAACCCATCCTCCAACCGTATCTTCCCGCGTATTCCTTCTATTGGTTTCTTAAATTTCACTATCATATTTTCATGTCTCTAAACTCAGCGGGGTTCCCGATAACGCTTGTGGCGTTATGGGGTGCTCTTAAACTGTAGCCCGCAGGGCGTTCTCTAAACTGTCGCGAAATGCCTGCACATTTCGCGCCCACCATAGGACATCTCTAGGACATCTGTGGGCTTTCTGTGGCTGTTACTGGCAGCAATGTAGCCGACACTTTTTGAAACACAAATTTCCGCAATGTCATTTTCCGCGCCCCGTATGTATCTTTCTGTAGTTGCTCGTATGCAGCGCGTTGTGTAGGTTCTGCCATGATAGCTGACACCATTTTAGTAATGATTGAGAAGCGTTGCCTTTGTTTCTTTTCTTTTTCGCTGGGTATCCGTTTCGGTTTCTTGCGCATTTGATACGCATATGTTTTTCCCGATGGTGATTTACGAAAAACCACATCACCTATTCTCCCACTGACGGATGCAATTCCGTCCATAAATGTTACTTTTGCCATAGTCTTACAATTTAGTTTGGTTTATATTTTGTTTGTTTTCTATGTTTATTACTCTCAAACTGCATTTAGGTATCCACCATATCCAGCATATCCACCTGTTTTCTTTTCCTCGTCCCCGTACACGCGCGGACGAGTTTATATATTCTGCTGGATATGCTGGATACCTTCTTACTCCTTTAATATCCGCTTGAGACTTGCTATTTCATCTGTATCTCTCTGATATACAAGCCATCCGCGTATCAATCGTCCTCCTATTTTAGGTCGTGTTGATTGGTATCCAGCAGCACCGAGCACCATCCCCAACCTACTCAAAGCCATCGGCTTCTTGATGTTGCCGTATGTTACCAACCGCTCACTTATCTGTGCCGTCGTCATAAACTCTCCTTTGCCCTCGGCAGGCACATCAAAGAGTATCGGCAACAGCTGCTCCTCGTTGCTCTCATCGCGGAAGTGCTGATTGTGCTGCTCCAGCACCTCTATCTCGTCCAAGTCAAACCAGTAACTAAATAGCGGATCTTGTGCCAATGCCCATGCTTGCGCATACATCCGCTCGTAAGGCAGGAGGGTGTAAAACGGATTTTGTATCTCCTCCACCTCAAAGGGTAGCCAACGCCTATTGCCTGTGATGTCCGTCAGGAAATCCCGCCTATTGCCACTCGCGCAGAAACTCGCCAACCGCACCCTGCGCTCCTTGGTGTAGGCATACGCAGCGCGTTCGTTCACATCCGTGGCGGTAATCACCGATTTCAGTTGATTGAGCTCACGGTTGTTCATCGAGTCAATCTCATCCAGCGAGATAAGTCCAAACTCCGCAATACGCAGCCGTTCATCTTTGTTCAGATCGTTGCTATTCGCCAACTTACACGCATACGCACGCAGATGTGGCGGTATAAGGTGTTCCAACCAAGTCGTCTTGAAGATACCTTGTTTACCGATTAGCACCAATACTTGATGATTCACTACCTCGTCCTTCATCCACGAGGCAACCATCGCCACAAACCACTTCTTGAAGCATCCCCGCCATAATCCCTCGCCTCTCGCCTTATCGCCTTTAGCCTCATCGCCTAACGGTTTTACCGTCACTTGCTGCGCAACCCAATCAATCCAATCAGGCTGCTCCTCCGTCCATTCTCCACACGACAACACATACTCCCTCAGCGGGTGTACATCGGGTATCAGATCCGATTGGAGTGCAGTCATCACTTCTCTACTCGTTATATTCGGATCGTACTCCTGCGCACAGTGACACACAATAGAGTTAATATCATGCTTCGTCATCTCTCGCCAATATTCTGAGCCTCTAAACTGTAGCCCCTCT
>JAZNRY010000078.1:0-13001 GCA_045590995.1 Paludibacteraceae bacterium
TACCCAGAGCCGGGGTCGAACCGGCACAGGGGTGAACCTACTGGTGTTTGAGACCAGCGCGTCTACCGATTCCGCCATCTGGGCCTGCTCTTTTTCAAAAGCGACTGCAAAATTACTGCTTTTTTTTGACATGACCAAATATATTTGCGAAAAAGTGCATTTTTTGCGCACTTTTTTGCATTTATCGGCTAATTTTGGGTAAAATCCCCTTAGCAAGTACAATCTTCATATTGTTTTCACATCACCGCTAAGCAATGTTGGCGAAGCGGAATGGTTGTCTATGTCGTCGTTAGCAAACAATCACTGCGCCAGCAAGCCGCGCACGACCATATTGATGGTCTTGCCTTCGGCTTTGCCAGCCAATTGCTTGGTTGCCACACCCATCACCTTACCCATGTCTTGTGGACCCGTAGCACCCACTTGCTCTATGATAGCTTGCAATGCCACTGTCAGTTCCTCTTCGCTCATCATAGCAGGCAGATAGCGCTCAATCACTGCGCATTGCGCCATTTCGTCCTCTGCCAACTCTGGGCGATTGGCAGCGCGGAACATTTCCGCTGCCTCCTTGCGCTGCTTCACCATCTTTTGCAATATCTGCAACGCACGGTCGTCGTGCAATTCGCCATCAGCACCCTTGGCTGTCTTCGCCTCCAGAAACTCTTTCTTTATACCACGCAGCGCATCCAACGCTACTTTATCCTTTGCGAGCATCGCTTTCTTGATATCCTCGCTAATTTGATCGAACAGATTCATATTATTATCAGTTTAAAGGTTAAAGGTTAGAGGTTAAAGGCTGGGGCATGCGGCAAAGCCGCTATTTCTTGCCTCTCGCCTAATTGCCTTTCGCCTCGTCGCCTAATTATAGGAATATCAGTTGTACCAAAATATACACAGGCAACAATACCACCAACGAGAACTTCAGCATATAGCCAAAGAACGATGGCATCTTAATACCGTTCTCCTCAGCAATGGCTTTCACCATAAAGTTTGGTCCATTACCAATATAGGTCATTGCACCAAAGAACACCGAACCAATACAAATAGCCTTCAGCAGTATCTCTGGAATACCAGCCATCATGTCCCCACCAAAGACTGCCATTTGGTCTGGTGTCAAGCCCGTAGCCACACTATGGAAAGCCACCGCGGTTGGCGTGTTATCCAAGAAAGAGGACAACAGACCTGTCGAATAATAGAACTGCCATGTTGCATCCAATCCCAACGAAGCTGCATTAGCATTCAAGTACGCCAGTGCTGGAGTCATGGTGGTAAAGATACCCAAGAACAGCACAGCCACTTCCATGATTGGCGCCCATGAGAACTTATTCATTCCGTAGCGCACATTGCGCTTCGTGGTATAGAGCGAACCCAATGTCAACGACAACAATACAATCTCACGCAAATAGCGCAACCACATAGGAGCATGAGGATTTGCCATTTCTGGAATAGTACCCGAATTGATGAAAGCTACCGCCAACACGATACCCACCAAGTAGAGGAGATTATGCTTACCCTTGAAGACAAGCGGCACTTGTTGCTCATGGTCTGCCTGCAACGCATGCGCGTGTTCCTTTTTATAATAGATAGTATCCAGCACATAGTAAATTGCCATCAGCACTGCACCCGTAAACAACCAAGGTGCCCACATAGACATAAACCATGTAAAGTCAGCGCCGCGCAAGAAGAGCATAAACAATGGAGGGTCACCCAGCGGGGTCAGCAATCCACCACAGTTAGCGCACAAGGCTATGAAGAACAAAATGGTATGTACCTTGTATTCGCGTTGCTGATTGGTAGTAATCAGCGGACGAATCAGCAACATAGCAGCACCCGTAGTACCCATGATACTTGCCAGCAACCAACCCACTCCCAAGAAACTGGTGTTCACCCAAGGCGTTGCCTTGATATCACCCGACAGGTGAATACCACCTGTCACAACATACAATGCCAGCAGCAAAATGATGAAAGGCACATAGTCGCCAAAGAGTTGGTGCTCCAACTCGTGCAACATACCTCCCATAATCAAGCAGATAGCAGTAGGTACGCCCAAGAATAGGGCTACTGTCAGTTTGTGTTTGTTATTCTCCCACCAATGCTCTGCCAGCAATGGTGCTACCGCAATGGTCAATAGCATTAGTCCAAAAGGAATCATGCTCCACGCACTATGTACAAGTTGTTCCATAACATTTTTATTTTTATACTTATCTATTTCGACTTTTTCTACTATTTCGGCTATCAGGACTAATTTAATCCAGTTTCAACACCGCCAAGAAGGCTTTTTGTGGTACTTCCACATTACCGATTTGCTTCATGCGCTTCTTACCTTTCTTCTGTTTCTCCAGCAGCTTGCGCTTACGGCTCACATCACCGCCATAGCACTTTGCCAACACATCTTTGCGCACCTGCTTCACCGTCTCACGGGCGATAATCTTCGCACCAATGGCAGCTTGAATAGCAATATCAAACTGCTGACGAGGCAACAACTCCTTGAGCTTCTCGCACATACGGCGACCAAAGCTCTCGGCATTATCTCTGTGTGTCAAGGTACTCAATGCATCCACTTGCTCGCCATTGAGCAATATATCCAGTTTCACAAGGTTACTTGGGCGGAAGCCATTGTGGTGCCAGTCAAACGAAGCATACCCTTTGGAAATAGACTTGAGTTTGTCGTAGAAGTCAATCACAATCTCTCCGAGCGGCATATCGTACAATATCTCCATACGGTCGCCAGAGATATACTCTTGCTTCACCAATTCGCCGCGCTTGCCAAGGCACAAGGTCATAATCGGACCAATATAATTGCTGGTTGTAATCACACTGGCACGAATATAAGGTTCCTCAATGCGGTCAATCACCGTAATATCAGGCATACCCGCAGGGTTGTGCACCTCGTGCATCTCGCCATCCTTGGTATAGACCTTATAACTCACATTGGGCACCGTAGTAATGACATCCATATCAAACTCACGGTCCAAACGCTCTTGCACAATCTCCATGTGCAACAGTCCCAAAAATCCGCAGCGGAAACCAAAGCCCAATGCTACCGAAGACTCGGGTTGGAAGGTCAACGCCGCGTCATTCAACTGCAGTTTCTCCAGCGAAGCGCGCAGGTCCTCAAAATCCTCTGCCTCAATCGGATACACTCCCGCAAACACCATAGGTTTAGCTTCCTCAAAGCCCTCAATCGCTTCCGTACAAGGGCGCGCCACATGGGTAATGGTATCACCCACCTTCACCTCGGTTGATGTCTTGATACCCGAAATGATATAACCTACATTACCTGCCGAAATCTCGTTCGTTGGCTGCATATTCAACTTCAGCACACCAATCTCGTCCGCATCGTACTCTTTGCCTGTATTAAAGAAGCGCACACGGTCACCCGACTTCATCGTTCCGTTCACCACCTTGAAGTAGGCAATGATACCACGGAAAGGATTGAACACTGAGTCAAACACCAGACATTGCAGCGGCGCCTCAGGGTCGCCTACAGGAGGTGCAATGCGCTCAATGATAGCATCCAATATCTCGGGCACGCCATCGCCTGTCTTTGCCGAACAGCGCAATATCTCCTCGCGCTTGCAACCCAGCAGGTCGATGATTTCGTCCTCCACTTTCTCTGGCATAGCCGAATCCATATCGCATTTGTTCATCACGGGGATAATCTCCAAGTCATGCTCCAATGCCATATAGAGGTTGGAGATAGTCTGTGCTTGTACGCCTTGTGAAGCATCTACGATAAGGAGAGCACCTTCGCACGCAGCAATGGAGCGACTCACCTCGTAGGAGAAGTCCACATGACCCGGAGTGTCAATCAAGTTGAGCGTATAGCCCTTGTACTGCATCTGGATAGCGTGCGACTTGATGGTGATACCACGCTCTTTCTCCAAATCCATATCATCCAGCACTTGATTCTCCATCAAGCGTTTATCCACCGTAGCAGTGTACTCTATCAGTCGGTCCGCCAAGGTGGACTTGCCATGATCGATGTGAGCGATAATGCAAAAATTTCGTATATTCTTCATATTATCTTTATTATCAATTTTATGCCACTCTTATCCTAATTTATAATCGGCTGCAAAATTAGTAAAAAATTTGCGTATATGCAAAAAATATAGTAATTTTGTCGCCGTTTTTACAAATTTGTAAAATATTAACTATTAATTGTTAATTATTAACTGTTGATTTCCATGCAAAAGCAACATGTAGTAGTTCGCTTCTGTGGCGATTCGGGCGATGGTATGCAACTCACAGGCACCATGTTTGCCTCGCTGAGCGCTATCTTGGGTAACGAAATCAGTACTCTACCCGATTTTCCTGCGGAGATTCGTGCCCCACAAGGCACTTTAGGTGGTGTGAGCGGTTTCCAAGTACAATTAGGCACTGGTGTCTATACCCCAGGCGACCAAGCCGATGTGATTGTAGCCATGAACGCTGCTGCGCTCAAAGTTTGTGCCCTGGGGTCAGACTTCAACAAGACAGGTGCACAGTGGAAAGCAGAGTCATCCATGTTCCACCGCGATGCAGTAATCATTGTGGACACCAATGCGCTCACCCCAAAAGACCTCGAAAAAGCACTTTACCAAACCGACAACCCATTCACCGAACTGGGCATTCCAGAGTCAGTACAAATCATACCCGTAGCCCTAACAGAGCTCACCAAAGAGGCGCTCAAGGACATGGGACTGGACAACAAGTCTGTGCTCAAATCGCGCAACATGTTTGCACTCGGACTGGTTTGCTGGCTCTTCAATCGCCCTGTGGATAAAGCGGTTGCGTTCCTTGAGAGCAAGTTCCAAAAGAAACCTCAACTCATTGCCCCCAATGTGAAGGTACTCACCGACGGCTTCAACTACGGACAAAACCTCGCACTGAATATCCAAACGATGAATGTGGACACATCCCACGACCTACCCCAAGGCACCTATACCTCCATCGCAGGCAACAAAGCCACGGCATGGGGACTGATAGCCGCAGCAGAAAAATGCGGCAAGCGCCTTTTCTTAGGTTCCTACCCCATCACACCTGCCACCGACATCATGCACGAGCTGGCAGCCCGCAAAGACATGGGCGTGATGGTGGTACAAGCCGAAGATGAGATTGCGGGTGTCTGCACCGCTATCGGCGCAGCCTTCGCAGGCGACTTGGCTGCCACCAGCACTTCGGGTCCAGGTCTCAGTCTCAAGGGCGAAGCCATTGGCTTGGCAGTGATGGCGGAGTTGCCACTCGTGGTGATTGATGTGCAACGCGGCGGACCCAGCACTGGTCTTCCCACCAAAACCGAGCAGACTGACCTCATGCAAGCGCTCTATGGTCGCAATGGCGAGTGTCCTGCGGTAGTAATAGCTGCATCCACCTCTGCCAACTGTTTTGATTATGCCTACGAAGCTGCCAAGATTGCCTTGGAGAACATGACCCCTGTGGTACTACTCACCGACACCTACTTGGCGAATGGCACAGGGCTGTGGCGCATACCAAAACTGAGCGAACTACCTCCAATTCAACCACAAAGCGTGCCTGAAGAACTAAAAGGCAACTACAACCCCGCCTTGCGCGATGAGCGTAGCGTGCGCTACTGGGCATACCCAGGCATGGAGGGTTACGAACACCGCAATATCGGTTTGGAGCGCGATGCTGAGAAAGGCACCATCTCCACCAATCCCGAGAACCACCAACGCATGGTACTCGCACGCCAAGCAAAGATTGAGCAAGTGGCAAACCAAATACCTCTGCTGCAAGTACAAGGCAACCCGCAGAGCGACACGCTACTGGTAGGTTGGGGCTCAACCGAAGGTCACCTGCTGGCAGCAGCCGAGCAGTTGGATTGCGCATTGGCACACTTCAATTACATCCACCCACTACCTAAGAACACCGAAGAGGTGTTGCGCCAATACCAGCGCATCGTAGTGTGCGAACTCAACAGTGGGCAGTTTGCGGCGTACCTGCGCAGCAAGATTGAAGGGCTACACTTGGAGCAATACAACGAAATGACAGCTCAACCATTTGCAGTAGATCGAATAGTAGCAGCGGTCAAATCAAACAAAAATTAAAATTTATTATCCCAAAATTAACAAAAATTTTTGGACAATTTTCTATAATTTTCTTTAATTTTGGTTAGAACAATATTCCCATGGAAGCAAGTCAATTTAAGAGCAATCAATATGTAAAGTTCTGTCCCGGGTGTGGTGACCATGCTATCTGTATGGCGTTGCAAAAAGCCATGGCTGAGGTGGGTGTATCTACCCACCAAACAGTGGTCATCTCGGGTATCGGTTGTTCAAGCCGTATGCCTCACTACCTCAACACCTATGGTTTCAATACCATCCACGGGCGTGGTGCAGCTATCGCCACTGGTGTGAAGACCAGCCACCCCGAACTCAGCGTATGGCAGATGACAGGCGATGGCGACTGCCTCGCTATTGGCGGCAATCACTTTATCCACGAACTACGCCGCAATGTAGATCTCAATATCTGCCTATTCAACAATCGAATATATGGTCTTACCAAAGGGCAATACTCCCCTACTTCGCCGAAAGGCTTTGTCAGCAAATCCAGTCCGTTTGGCACAGTGGAGCGTCCGTTTATCCCTGCCGAACTCGTGTTCGGCGCACGCGGCACATTCTTCGCCCGCACGCTGGATGTGGATATGCCTACTACTGTGGATTGTATGGTGCAAGGGCATCAACACAAAGGTGCCAGCGTGATAGAGTGTCTGGTGAACTGCGTAATTTTCAATAATGGCACGCATAATTGGATTGCCGACCGCGAGATGCGCGCCGAGCGCAGTATCGTGCTTCGTCATGGAGAGAAGATGATTTTCGGCAAAGAGAAAGACAAAGGTCTGGCATTGGATTATTCGCAAGGACTTATTCCTCAACTCATTGTGGTACCAGCCGACGACCCACGCGTACTTACCCACGATGCCACCATGCAAGACCCAACGCTACACCGCATGCTGGCTTTGATGGGACAAGAAGAGGTTAGAGGTGAGAGGTTAGAGGTTAAAGGCGAGGATTTGCCTATCGCTCTCGGTGTGATACGCAATGTAGAGGAAGAGGCATACGACATGGCTGTGAATGAGCAGATTAACGAAGTACGCGAGAAAAGCAAAGTAAAAACATTTGACCAACTGACTCAAACATTGGAGCAGTGGGAAGTAAATCATTAATACAGGATTTGTTACTACCAAAATTATAGTATATTATACAAAATTAGCCAAAATTTCTATAACGGCGAATGGAACTAATTAAACTAAATTAAATGAAAAAGATTCTTTTGATTGTTGCGTTAGTGGCAACTGTGATTGTGAGTGCGAATGCGCAAGTGGTCAATGATAGCACCGTGACAGTGCCACAGGAGGAAAGTATGGTGATGAAAGTGGAGAACTGGTATGCCAACAACATGAATTACCTGAGTATCACGCTGCTCATGACGGTAGAGTCATCTTTTATACCTTTCCCCAGTGAGATTGTAATTCCTCCCGCAGCCTATGTGGCGGGCAAAGAGGATAGTACGCTGCATGTCACAGATAGTTACCCCATTAATGTGCTGCTTATCGTGCTTTTCGGTACGATAGGAGCACTATTGGGTGCAATCATCAATTACCTGCTGGCGATGTGGCTCGGTCGTCCTATCATCTATGCATTTGCAGATAGCAAGGTGGGACACCTCTGTTTGCTATCATCGGAGAAAGTAAAGAAAGCCGAAGACTACTTCAACGAACATGGCAAGGTGAGCACCTTTGTTGGTCGTTTGATACCAGGTATTCGCCAACTGATTAGTATCCCTGCGGGTTTGAGCAAGATGCACTTCGGTCAGTTCTTGCTATACACCTTCTTGGGTGCAGGCATTTGGAATATTGTATTGGCATTGTTGGGCTATATCGCCCACGGACAGATGGACCTTATCCACGCTTACAGCCACGAACTGAGCATCGCCATCATGGCATTGCTGGGCATTGTGGTGGTGTATTTTGTGGCAAAAGCAGTCATCAAACGCTGCCAGAAGGGATAAAAAACACCTACCACTATTAACGCCATTTATGTTTTTACGAGCATAAATGGCGTTTTTTCTTTTTCATCTTTCCCGTCTCATATCTTTCGAAACCACTCGATTACCACTCTGATTTTCGCAGTAGCCCCGTTATTCACCCCTTTTCTAAATACTCCTCCCATCTTCCTGCAGTTCTACCCGTTAGCATTCCGTTACCATTCCGTTACTATCCTATACTTTCCTAATAGTTTGCCAGAAGGTTGTTTACCCCAAATCAATGTGACAAACAAAATTTGATACGGTTGTTTTGATTTTTTTATTATTTTTCTTGCATTATTCAAAGAAATGTTGTAATTTTGCACCCGAAAGCTCAACGCCGGGGTTAGAGGGTGGGAAGTGTCCCCTCTCGGAAAGCGAAATTATTTGACCCAAAGACCCCAGTCGTGGCTTTCAAGACATATTAAAAAAGGCGTTTATTAGCGCTCTGTTCTGATGCTCTGAAATCTCGCAAATTTCAATCATCTTCGGAACTTAGCAACGATAGATGTCCTACGGGATATAGATTATCCCTCTTGTGCCTATTCTGGTACGTCTTTTGCGTATATGCATATGCGCGCACGCGTACCTTAACTATGTGGCACGGAGAATGTTTATATTCGGCGTGGGCTTCGCGTTGTCGTTTCAAGATGATGGGCAATGCGAGAGCCTTAGAGCATGGAACGGCAATAGTCGGACTCCACGCTTTTTTATATGCCTCAACGATTAACAACAATCCGCATAGTTGGGAGTTCCTATGCAACAAAAACTTAAGTTTTATGTCTAACAAAAAACAAAACGAAGAACTCCAATCGCGTAGAGAGTTTTTCAAAAAAGCAGCAAAAGCAGCGTTGCCTGTAGTGGGTGCGGTAGTACTTTCGAGTTTGCCTAATGTAATGCAAGCGGCAACTGGTTGTACTAAAAGTTGCCTTGGCTCTTGTTCTGGAACCTGTACAGGCACTTGTACAAGTCGTTGTAAAGAAGGATGTAGCGGCTGTGGAACGGCTTGTTATCAAGGATGCGCAGCAGGATGTAGCTGGGGCAGTGGTCGTTAATACACTTTCAAGCAGGTAAGTTAATTCGGCATGCCATCTATGATTGAGTAAATTGTTGAGATGGCATACCGTTTTGACCTTTTATAAACTTTGAGCACTTTGAATATGAAATACAAACTACTACTCAACATTATATTAATTACAATATTTCCCTCAATGGCATTGGCTCAAGACATATATGAGGTGTCAGTTTCAAATATTCTAAATGTTAGAATACAGCCCAATGCTGAATCGAAAAAAATAGGAACATTAGCAAACGGCACTTTAGTTGAGGTAATATCAATTAATGATAAGTGGGCAAATATTGTGTATGCTAATACGAATGCATATGTAGTATCTAAATATCTAAAACTTAAGTATTCTATACCACAAGAAAAAGTGTCAGTTGACACTATATCTCTGGACAATGATACAATAGTGGAAACATCTGATACAATTATCATTCAAGACACAATCGTAGTTCAAGATACTATAGCCAAAAGAAGTAAAAGAAACTTATTCCTTTACCGCACCCAGAATCAGCAAAAAAATATATTTTGGGAGCAATGGTCTATAGATTTTCTACCTTCATTTTTTGTTGGAATATCAAATTTTGTATGCTATGAGTTAACTCCAGTACCATTATGCAGTTATGGCTTTGATGCTGGAGTACAGTTAAAATATTCCAAGTACTCGCCGCACAATTATATTGCTGAAAGTTCCATAGGATATGCAATGAAAGGAAGTGGAGTTTTCCCTATTCATTATTTTACTTTTAGATTATTGCCTATTGGATATCAGTATAATTTAAAAAAGGATATTACACTAACAGCATTGACAGGTATGGTATTAAATGCTGGCGGAGGATATGCGGAAGCTTTTAATGAAGCTACACTATCTAAAAGAATTTATATTTATGCTAATCCCGTTGATATAGGTCTCCAAATAAAAGTTTTAGCCGAATATAAAAAATGGGGTTTCGGAATATCCTACGATCAGGGTTTTATGTCCGTTCGCTATAATAGTCCTTATTTGCTAAATTATGGCATATATCTTCATGGCACATATCGTATTAACTTAAAATAATTATCTTATGGCTGATAAAAAACTTTTAAGCAGACGAGCTTTTTTCAAAAAAGCAACTCAAACAACATTGCCTATATTGACAGGTGTTATAATATCGCCACTACTATCATCATGTAGGGATAAAGAATTTGAGGATTTACTTCTTGAAAAAAGTTGCAGAGATTGTAGCTCAACCTGTCAAAAATCTTGCTATTCAACATCCACCTCTTCTTCTTGTTCTTCTTGTTCCAATTCGTGTAGTAGTGGATGTACGGGAACATGTAGTGGAGGGTGCTCTGGTTCTTCAACCTCGTCTTCTTGTTCTTCTTGTTATAATACTTGTAAGGGCGGGTGTGATAGTACTTGTAGTGGAGGATGCGAGGGGACATCTACCTCATCTTCTTGTTCTTATTGCTCTAATACTTGTAAAGGCGGATGTGATAGCACTTGTAGTGGCGGATGTGAGGGCACTTCAAAATCTTCATCTTGTTCATCCTGCTCTAGTTCATGTAGTAGCAATTGTAATGAAACATGTACTGGGGGATGCAATGAAACCTGCACTGGAAATTGTAAAGCTGGTTGTTATACTGGATGTTATGAAGGGTGCGATACTGGATGTTATGAAGGGTGCGATACTGGGTGTAAAGGTTCATGTTCATCTTGTTCTGGCACTTGTTCAGGAGGATGTTTGGGGACATGTTCTTCAGGATGTAGTTATGAGTGTAGAGGTTCTTGTAAAGGAACTTGCTCTGGATGGTGTCAATATTTAACTCACTAATAAATTATGAATTCACTTATATACGAAAACGAAAAAGCATGGCAAGAAGGTATTGCCAAGAATATTACCTTCATTGTCACCAAAGACTGCCAACTTGCCTGCAAGTACTGCTATTTGGTAGGCAAAAACGAAAAAGAGCGTATGCCTTTTGAAGTAGCAAAGGCAGCAGTTGACTATGTGTTAGACAGAGAAAATGACCCAAACTTCGCCTATAAATCAGTTATTTGGGACTTTATCGGTGGTGAACCGTTCTTAGAAATAGATTTGATAGACAAGATATGCGACTATATAAAACAAGAATTATATCGTCGCAATCACCATTGGTTTAATTCTTATCGGTTCTCTTTCTCAACGAATGGCATAAACTACGATAGCGAGAAGGTCCAACGATTTATAGAGAAGAATAAATCACACTTGAGTATTGGCATCACAATTGATGGCACTCGTCGCAAGCACGACCTTAACCGCATTTGGAAGGGCGATGGGCCAGAACGCGGCTCATATGATGATGTAGTACGCAATATCCCATTGTGGCAAAGCCAATTCCCTGGTAATGGTACAAAAGTGACCATCTCATCTGCTGATATTCCATACATTTGTGAGTCAGTTGTGCACCTATACGAGTTAGGTATTCACCAAGTAAATATTAACTGCGTTTTTGAAGATGTATGGGAAGAGGGCGATGACTTACGCTTTGAGGAGCAATTGATGCAATTAGCAGATGCAATCATAGACAAAGACCTATACAGGGACTATGCTTGCTCATTCTTCACGGAGAATATGGGCAAACCGCTTGATTGTCAATTACAAAATCAAAACTGGTGTGGAGCTGGCAAGATGCTATCTATTGACGCAGCAGGTAACTTCTATCCATGTACTCGTTTTGCGCAATATTCACTTCGCGACAAAGAGGCATGGATTATCGGTAATATCTACGATGGCATTGACAATAACAAACTCCGTCCGTTCCTCACACTCGACCGTTGTACACAGTCCTTACCCGAGTGTATAGATTGTGAGGTAGCAGAAGGTTGCGCTTGGTGTCAGGGCGAGAACTACGATGCTGCTAAGACCCACACAGTCTTTGAGCGTGCAACCGCCATTTGCAAAATGCACAAAGCGCGTGTGCGTGCAAACAATTATTATTGGAACAAACTCTATCGCAAACTCGAATTAGAAGGCAAGCGAGAGGAATTCGAGCAAAACAAGAAACAATCAAACGATATTATTTGCTAAGCCATGAAACCCTATTTGCAATATTTGGTTATCCTATTGGATGACACCAGCGTGGCTTACTGCCATGCCGATAACCCGCTCGCAGAGCGCAACTTGATGCCATTAGAGACTTTGCGCAAAGCAATCCTATTTGGTATGAAACAAAACTTGATGATTCAGTTTGTATATCCTAACTACGAACTCCCAGCGGAATACAACGAACTCATTGAGACAATTGACCATGTGAAAATTGGATGCGAGGTTCAAGTGCTTGATTATGTGCCAACCATAGCAGAAACGGATAACCTCGTTCTGCGCTTAACTATTGCCGAGTTTATCGCGAAACAATACGACATTGCAGCACTCTTGCCACAAACTACGCGACTTAATATCTGCTTGACAGATATTGAAGCTTTCGCAGATGAGCAAATTGAGGATTACAAAAAAGCATTGGGAACACTCAATGCTGTATTGCTAAACCTCTACAAGCAAGCGAAGAACCCGCAATTGAATATTCTCACAGACCGCTTGCAACTTACCGAGATGCACAACTGCGAAGCAGGTATTGGCAATATTACGCTTGCGCCCAATGGAAAGTTCTACCTCTGCCCTGCTTTCTACTACGATGAGCAAACGGGTATTAGCAATCGCATGAATCACAAGACTAAAGATGCTTCGCGTAGTGTAGGCGACTTAGAAAAGGGGCTTGACATTCCAAACAAACAACTCTTGCAACTTGACCACGCGCCACTTTGTCGTATTTGCGATGCGTACCACTGCAATCGTTGCATTTGGCTCAATCAGAAACTTACATGGGACAACAATACGCCATCACGCCAACAATGCATCATCTCGCACCTTGAGCGCAATGCCGCACGCGATTTGCA
>JAZNRY010000079.1:0-4519 GCA_045590995.1 Paludibacteraceae bacterium
ACAATTGTCTTTAACAAACCCCAGAGCGCCCAATGTGTTGTTTTGGGCGCAATAGTTGTTGGCTTAAGTTGTTTAAGTTGTTTTTCCTTGTCGCGCCAGGAAGTTGATTGGCGCGAAAGTTGTTTATGTTGTTTTTTCTAATAAATAATTCTTGTTGTTTTCGTTGTAGTGTCCACTCGTGTATAGTTCCCTTTTTTTTCTATCCCTTCTCAATTTTTGATTTGGGTTGCCGATGCGCCCGCGCATTCTTCCAACCCAAACCAAAAACACCCTCGAATTGACAATAATTGACAACTCTATTGACGACAATTGTCTTTAACAAATCCCCACTGAGCGCCCAATGTGTTGTTTTGGGCGCAATGTTGTTGAAAAAAAAGTTGTTTGTGTTGTTGATTAAAATATGTATCACTTACCCCTTCGTGTTGTTTCCGAATGTGTGGCAAAACGATTTATTTAGATTTCTACCCGCAGGGCAAGGAGATATAAAGTATTGTCTTCTCCGCATTTACTGAAGATTTAGTCGCACGAGCATCGCTCAAGGCGATGTGAGGAGACGGCTGCAATTTATTACGGAGTACCTTGTAAAAGCGCGGCTGTAGTGTGGCAAAAAGATTTATTTAGATTTCTGCCCGTAGGGCAAGGAGATAGTAAGTACCAACATGTATATAGTTCCCTTTTTTTTCTATCCCTTCTCAATTTTTGTTTTGGGTTGCCAATGCGCCCGCGCATTCTTCCAACCCAAACCAAAAACACCCTCGAATTGACAATAATTGACAACTCTATTGACATTAATTGTCTTAAAAACAATCGCCGTTACAAATAATTTTGTATGATTTTTGTATAAATTACTTGCATAAATGCAAAAAAAGCAGTACCTTTGCCGTTTGATTATTAATTTGCCGAAATTTGCGGCGAAAACAGTGAAATAAACTAATAAAATATACAACTATGTCAAAAGCATTACTTATGATTCTCGACGGCTGGGGAATCGGAAACAAATCTAAAGCCGACGCTATCTCTTGCACTCCAACCCCACATTGGGACGCATTATTGGAGAAGTACCCTCACAGCCAACTCCAAGCTAGTGGCGAAAATGTAGGTTTGCCTGATGGACAAATGGGTAACTCTGAAGTAGGTCACTTAAACATCGGCGCAGGTCGCGTGGTATATCAAGACCTCGTGAAGATCAACCGTGCTTGCAAAGATGGTAGCATCCTCGAAAACCCAGAAATCAAATCTGCTTTCGGTTATGCGAAAGAGACAGGCAAGAAGCTTCACCTCATGGGTCTTACCTCTAATGGTGGTGTACACTCTTCTTTCGACCACCTCTTCTACCTCTGCGATATCGCCAAAACCTACGGATTAGACGGCAAAACCTTCATTCACTGCTTCATGGACGGTCGTGACACCGACCCTAAGTCTGGTCTTGGTTTTATTGACCAATTGCAACAACACTTGGCTACCAGTTGCGGTGAAATCGCTTCTATCCAAGGTCGCTTCTACGCCATGGACCGCGACAAACGCTGGGAGCGTGTGAAAGTGGCTTACGACTGTATCGTTAAGGGCGAAGGAAAAGCATCTGAAGACATGCTCAAGGCCGTAGAAGAGAGTTACGCAGAAGGTGTAACCGATGAGTTTATCAAACCTATCGTACATGTTCGTGACGGTAAGCCATTGGCTACCATCGAGGAAGGCGATGTGGTGATCTTCTTCAACTACCGCAACGACCGCGCGAAAGAGCTTACCATCGTGCTCACTCAACAAGATATGCCAGAGAATGGAATGACCACCATCCCTAACCTGCAATACTACTGCATGACTCCATACGACTCTTCGTTCCAAGGTCTGCATGTCCTCTTCCCAAAAGAGAATGTACAAAACACTATGGGCGAGATCGTGTCGAATGCGGGCTTGAAGCAACTCCGTATCGCTGAGACTGAGAAGTTCGCACATGTGACCTTCTTCTTCAACGGCGGACGCGAGGCAGAGTACCCAGGCGAGGAGCGTATCCTAATTCCTTCACCCAAGGTGGCTACTTACGACCTCCAACCAGAGATGTCTGCGCCAGAGGTGACAGAGGCACTTTGCGAGGCACTCGACACACAGAAATACGACTATATCACCCTCAACTTCGCTAATGGCGATATGGTGGGTCACACAGGCGTATATGCTGCTATCGAG
The DNA here is from genome assembly GCA_045590995.1 of Paludibacteraceae bacterium. GTDB lineage: Bacteria > Bacteroidota > Bacteroidia > Bacteroidales > Paludibacteraceae > Colicola. The sequence continues at coordinate 2,182 of JAZNRY010000079.1, forward strand.
AAAGCAGTCAAAACAATCGATGAATGCGTGGATAAAGTGGTAAACACTGCTCTCAAGAACGACTACGAGATCATCATCATCGCTGACCACGGCAACTGCGACAATGCTATCAATGCCGATGGTTCGCCTAACACCGCTCACTCGCTCAACCCAGTACCATTTGTGTATGTAAGCAAGGACCACACCGACGCGCAACTCGAAGACGGTATCCTCGCCGATGTGGCTCCATCCCTCTGCCACATCCTCGGCGTAGAGCAACCAGCAGAAATGACAGGACATAACTTGATAAAAGAATAATGAATCAAGAATCAGGAACCAAGAACCAAGATTTATTAGTAACGACAGATTAGACGATAGTAATAAGTCTTGACTCCTTATTCCTTGTTCTTTAATCCAACATAAAATGGCTTTACAATGTGGTATAGTGGGTCTGCCTAATGTCGGCAAATCGACCCTCTTCAATTGCCTTAGCAATGCCAAGGCGCAATCGGCGAACTTCCCTTTCTGCACCATCGAACCTAATGTGGGCGTGATCACCGTACCAGACGAGCGACTGATCAAGCTCGGCGAACTCTGCAAACCCGAACGCGGAGTGATTCCAACCACCGTTGAAATCGTAGATATTGCGGGATTGGTGAAAGGTGCAAGCAAAGGCGAAGGACTTGGCAACAAGTTCCTCGCGAATATCCGCGAGACAGACGCCATCATCCATGTACTCCGCTGCTTCGACGACGAGAATGTGGTGCATGTGGACGGCTCTGTGGATCCTATCCGCGATAAAGACATCATTGATGCCGAACTCCAACTCAAGGACCTTGAGACGGTGGAATCTCGCATCCAAAAAATAGAGAAGCAAGTGCGCGTAGGTGGCGACAAACAAGCCAAAGTGGCACTCGATGTCCTTCTCAAGTACCGCGAGGCACTTTCTCAAGGCAAGTCTGCTCGCACCGTGGAACTTATCAACAAGGACGAAGAACTCGTGGCTAAAGAGACCATGCTTCTCACCAGCAAACCAGTCCTCTATGTCTGCAATGTGGACGAGAACTCTGCTGTCAACGGCAACAAATATGTGGAGCAAGTGCGCGAAGCGGTGAAAGATGAGAATGCACAAGTATTGGTTGTGGCAGCGAAGATTGAGAGCGAGATTGCCGAACTCGAGACCTACGAAGAGCGTCAAATGTTCCTCGATGAAATCGGGCTTTCTGAGTCAGGTGTAAGCCGTTTGATTAAGGCGGCATACGCATTGCTCGACCTTCGCACTTTCCTCACCGCAGGTAGCGACGAGGTACGCGCTTGGACCTTCCGTGCAGGCAGCAAAGCGCCTCAATGTGCAGGTGTCATCCACTCTGACTTCGAGCGTGGCTTCATTCGCGCAGAGGTCATCAAGTACGAAGATTATATCGCACTCGGTGGCGAGTCCGCTTGCCGTCAAGCAGGTAAACTCGGTATCGAAGGCAAAGAATATATCGTGCAAGATGGCGACATCATGCACTTCTTGTTCAATGTGTAATTGAAATTAATGTTATATGTCCTTCGGACGTTACATGTCTTCGACGTTGTTAGGTTATATGCCCTTCGGGCGTTAGTAACATAAATAACGCGAAGCACACAACAAAAATAACGCGGCTCTGCCGCATGTAACGCGAAGCAGATAACATGAGCAAAGCGAATAAAAAATGTTTGATTTTCTAAACACTTGGCTTACCAACGGCGGCTTTTGGATCGCTATTCCACTGATTATTGTGGGCTGTGTGGCACTCATCAAAGGGGCTGATTGGCTCGTAGAGGGAGCATCGGGGTTGGCAAAGAAATATGGTGTGAGCGATATCGTTATCGGTCTCACCGTGGTAGCTTTCGGTACCAGTATGCCCGAGTTTGTGGTGAACATGGTAGCTGTGGGACAAGGTAGCACCGAAATTGCTATCACCAATGTCCTTGGTAGTAATATCATCAACACCTTCGTCATCTTAGGCTGTACGGCACTGATCTTCCCGATTTCATCGCAAAAAACCACTCGTCGATTTGACATACCTTTCAGTATGTTGGCAGCTCTATTGGTCTTGCTATTTGCGGTGTACAATAGTCCATCGTGGTTGCAAATAGAGCATTTGTTCAATATGAACATCACTCAACCATCTATCAGCGATTTGGGCTCTCTTAACCTCGGACAAGGTAAAGCAGGATTCATATCGGGTGTAGGTGGCTGTATCCTGCTCATCTTCTTCCTCATTTTCCTTTGGCATAATTTCAAAGGTATTGGTAGCGCACCACAAAGAGAGAGCAACGAAGAATACAAACCCATGTCTGCTCGTCGTGCGCTTGCACTCATTGTCGGCGG
>JAZNRY010000080.1:0-20053 GCA_045590995.1 Paludibacteraceae bacterium
GTTAGTTTTTTATTACATTCAACATCTATATTGTATTCGAGAATTAAATTATTTCTGTACAATAAAAAGATTAATATATTGCGTAGCAAACAAAATAAGTTACTTAGCAAGATAGATGGAGATAACCTATTGAGTTTCTGATATTTATTGATGTTGTTAAAAAGTTTTCTACTTGCTTAAAGTTGTTAAATATGATATTGCCTTTATTAAGATTTGGTTAAATTGTCTTTTTTAAGATTGCCCTAAAAATAGTTACTCTACTCTCCGAAAAATTTAACTACCGTTGGGATTCCACTCCGAGATGGAACATACGGTTTATATGCGGTTCATATTCACGAATCTTTCTTGAAAGCTCTTGATTCTTATCATTCGCCTCGTGCAACTGTTGTTTCAACACCTTCACTTCTTGTTGGTATTCATCCTTTAATGAATCCACCTGTTCATGGTAATTAACAAGCTGCTGTTGTAACGCTATATTCTTGCTATCGGCACTTTCTATTGATTGTTGCTGAGCAGCCAAAACAGCATTTTGATGATAGAGTTGTACACATAGCCCTATTACGACCAACAAAATAAACAATAGTGCAATAATACTTCTTCTAATCCAAGGCGATGGCTTCGCTATGTGTTTTTTTATTTCCCCTACCGACAAATATCGCTTCTTGGGATTCGCCTGCATACACTTTTTCGCGATTCGTTTCCACTGCTTTTGTTTACTTAATATTACGCCCAATGCAAAAATATCTACTTGCGGATTTATGATACCTTCTGCCAATTGTTCGGGAGCAATATATCCCGTGGTTCCCGCTGCACTTTTCAAAACAGTAAAATCCGCCTTATCAGCCAAACCAAAATCAATCAAAACCACACTGTTAGTATCGTGTGTGACTAAGATATTTTCAGGCTTTAAGTCGCGATGAGTAATTCCTAAATGATGTATATAGATGAGTGCATCGCATAGTTGCTCCAATTGGATTGGCGTAATCGCTTGCAATGTATCGCCATCTATATATTCTTGCACAATGCACCAACCTAAACCTTCCACCTGCTCCATGCCTATTGTTCGTACTACATTCGGGTGATTGAGCGGATAAGAAATGGTAAATTCTTTCTCCAGAAGCGTTTGATACATCGGATTAACTTTGGCTTCTTCGGTCAGGCATTTCAAGACATGCTACCTGCCATATCGCTTGGCCTTATAAATCTCAGAATAGCCGTTCGAGGAAGCATGCAGTAAACTAATCTCTGTGAAATGTCCAGAGATATTGATGTTTTCAGCAGTGGTAAAACCCGAATTTACTTGAGAATCAAACATGAAATAGTTCTAATTTCGTTAAGCCCGATTGTGCGCCTGCTATATAGGTATCTTGTCTGGTGTTTGGCTCTCGCACTGCAATATAGTCCATTGCGGTTAATGCTTGTCCTAACACAAACTGCGGAGCGGTAAACTGATCACCCACTTGCATTTTGGCATTTATAGCATGCAATACCACAAAACGATTATTACCCAGGTATTCAATCATGCATTCTCTATCGGGATTCCAAGCAAGTGTAATCTTTTGTCCGACAGCAAGGTCTTTGGTCATAATCTTTTTTGCTGCAACAAAATCGGACTCTGAATGGCTGTTCGTGAGATAGTCTTGCCAACCTTTATAGCCTACATAGCGCGCGATAATCGATAAGGTTGTTACTCTTGGCTCGGACGATTGTGGAATATAGCCAAACAATCGTTTTAATGTTGTTGGACTAAGATACTCGCCTGTGACAACTTGTATTTGTTCACTCAAATACTCAAAATCGCGTGGAGATTCCAAACTACGTCCTAATTGGCGGCTAACTATTTCTTTCAGTTGTTCCATATTACTCCAAAGGTAATTCTTCAGATTCAGTATTTTCTATTGGACGTAGATAGTCAGATGCCTTTTCCGATGATATAACGGTTCTCCCCAAACGTTTTTCGATAGTCTTACGAGCATCGCGAGCTACCTCACCACCTTCACGCGCAATGCGTTTGCTTTCTTCCATTGTTGTGGGATTAGACTGGCGCGAATATTCAGTAGTAGCTACTTCCGCCAATGTGTTGAGAGCCAGTTCCACATTGGTCATGTTATCTCGCAAATTCTCTTTGGTCAATCCTTTGTAGGATTTATATTGTCGGGTATTCATTCCGCTCCATGCTTGCGTGAGTACATTGGTAAGAATCGCAAAGTCACATTGCTCTGTTATGCCTGAACGTTTCCACTCATCGGTCAATTCTTTGCGCATTTCAATGGAACGCATGCGCTCATTAATCCACTTGTCGGAGTATCCTTGTCTGCGATAATCTTCCACTGCCATTTGGAATGTCAGTTCTGGGTCAATCATTTGGTCAATACGTTGGCTGCCTAATTGCGCCAACCATTGCTTCACAGGCTCAACTTTTTTAGATGGGACAGACTGAATTAAACGAAAAAGTTGTTCTAAATCTGCAACATCTGTTTTGTATTTCTTCCCATCCGATGCAAGCAATTTCAGTTGGTGACAATTTGTCACCGACTCATTTCCTTCTGCCTTTAAACGCTGCTTCAGTTTGTTCCAGTACTTACGTCCATCTACGCTGTCCGTTAATACTTGTATCACATCAACAATAGAGAAATAGTACTTCTCTTGCTCTTCATTCCAGACGAAACGGACTTTTTTTCCTTCAAAAAGTTGTATGCCAAAATTGTCTTCCATAGAAATTTGCTTTTGTGTTGCAAAAGTACACTTTTTCTTTGATATATGCAAATATTTCTAATAATTAGCCCTAAAAACATAGTTAATTTTGATTCACTCTTGCATTTGGTACGAAAAGAATTTATTTGGCACGATTTGGCACAAAATAAATCCGTACCTTTGCAGCCGAAAAGCAAAAGAGGTCTATATCATACAGCAAAATGATGAAAAATAGAACTTTTATTTGTAAGAGTGAAATATTTTTTGTACTTTTGCGGTGTCTCTTTGGAGACGGACATATTTTGAGATGTATCAGCGTATCGGCTTGGCAGGTAAATCTGGAAAATTCATCTGTGCCCAAGGAAGATAAGTTGAGTCAGTCCACCGTATGGTGTAGACTGCTTTTGCTTATTTGGGACACAGGCCATTCCAGAGCCTACCTGCCAGTAAGTGAGGGCAGTCTTTTTATGTATAACTTTATAAAATATTAGTAATTATGGCAACTGATGTGAAAAAACAACCAATGGATGTAGAAAGCATCTTAAAAATTAACAGCCCTGCTGATAGATTAGGAGGGCCAATTGATTTGGTTTATCGCAATGAATCAGAAGGCTGGGCAATAGTGACTATCTATTGGGATAATTGCCCAACACTTGGTATTAGGTGGTTTTTGGGAACTTATGGAACACCTGTATCCTACAATCATCCTCAATGGTTTGTTCTTCCTGATGGACTTCACCAAGCAATCTTGAACCAATTACCAATTTCTGTCAAAAAAAGACAAACTGTTATTCAATTTCTCATTCAAGATAAATCTACTAATCCAAATTCAAACATAAATGAATAAATAACCCTAAAAATTTTACTACAATGAAAAGAATTATTTTTTTGAGTATTGTAACCTTGTTTGCAATCTCTAATTATGCCCAAATTGAGACCTATGAATCAGCTTCTCCCCAAAGTACGATTAGTTTTGAAGAAGTACAGAAACAGTATCCTAATTTATCTGAAGAAGAACAAATAGAGTTATATTTCGAATTAAGAACAGGAGGAAAAGCAAAAACATGGCAAGAAAGGAAAAACCAACGTCTAGAATCAATTCAACAAAATACAACATATCCATTAGTAAACCTGTCTTCTGATGCAAATTTTGATTGGAAAAAGATACAACACATCAACAGATATTTGATTGGAGACACGTTGTATAGTGTAAGGAACGAAAAGGAAAGAAAACCTATTTTTTCTCTTATTTCGACAAATAATTCTATACGTGTTAGCAAATTATCTGTTGGAGAATATTTTCAGGTAATTGATATGATTGTTTGTAAAGAAGACAAAGATTCACTTTTCAATTCATTTAATAATAAAACATTTGTGGAAGAAAAAATTACTATTTATGATGGACAAAAACCATGTCAATTAAGAAGAACTGTCCAAGTAGGAACGGAAAATGTTGTCGGATTTCAAAAACCGATAAAAGCACCTATTTGGGAAGCTATGTATAAAAACATTTCTCCTATTTATGTGTTGAAAAAGAATGACACGATATATTATGCAGAGTGGTTTGAAGAGAAATATAATCGGTATGACTCAAGATCTCGAAGAGATTTCTCTCCTCAAACTTCCCCTCTCAATAATTCAAGCTTTTATTTAGCCGATATATCAGATTTTGTTTCTGTGAAGTCTTACAATATGTTGAAAGATATGTATATAGGTAAGGAGTTAGTTCCTATCAAAACTGGCGACCTTCACAATAAAAAAGAATTCATAGAACAAGTAGAAGAGAGTTCAATATGGACTATAAAGAAACTACTGGTCAAAGGTGCTGACTTTTATGTAGAGTGTATATCTAATAATGGCCAATCAAATAATCAAAATATAAAGGAAATTAGAAATACAAATTACATAAGCGACAAATATTTTGGAAATTACGTACCAGATTATGTAGATACTACTACAGTGGATACTTTTAGTGTAATTATGCTTGAAAATTACCAAAATTTCATGTTAAAAACTGAGGCTGATGCTTTAATTACGAAATGGAAATACGAAGAAGAACAAAAGCGTTACAAAGAAGAACAAGAGCGTTTGGCTGATGAGAAAAAACAAGAAGAATATCGTAAAAGTATGATACGCAAATATGGAGAAAAGTACGGTAATTGTATTGCTAAAGGTGAAATTTGTATTGGTATGACAAAGGAAATGTGTAAAGAAACATTAGGAATACCTCATCATACAAATAAAACGACAGACATATTAGGAGAAGTGGAAGTTTGGACATATATATCCAATTGGGCAGAATCAGTTTTCTTTAAAATTGAAGAAGAGGAATATATGTTTGTAACATTTATGGATGGAAAAGTCACATCTATTACCGAATAAACACACAACTATGACACAAGAACATTACGATAAACTGCTCGAAAGCGTTGTAAAATTCTATGAGAACATTGAAGAATACGACAACGAAACTCGTGCAATAAAAATGTATCTGGAAAGTATTATTGATGATATACGAGAAAATGAGTTTTCCATTATCAATGACTTCGATACTATTGAAGATTATTTTGACACTCTTGACGATCAACAAGAAGAGACTGATAGATATCATGGGACGATGTATCCTAATCCAGACGATGATGATGAGTATGACGACTCGTATGATGAATCAGAATGCAAACTTCACAGAAAAACATTAAACAAGTTACGCAAATATTGTCTAAAACAAATAGATTTATGAAAAAGTTTTTATTAACAGGCATATCATGCCTTTTGATGATGTCATGTACATCCAGTCCTGAGGACTATCAAGTTCAAATCAACGATGCAGTAAAATTCTATGTAGCTGCTTTCGACCTGTTTGTCCAGTATGATCAAGACGCCAAAGCTGAAGAGTTTTACGACACAATGATTGAAGAATTTGCAACCACTACAGAAGATGAGGGATTTAAGCAATTACTCACTCAAAAGGTAGCAGAGAACAACAAATACGCCAAGAAAGTGTATTACGGCTACGAAAATGCAAATATTCTTTTGTCGCCCTATACACTCGTTGATGAAAATGTTTGGGAATTTGAAGAACTTGGTACAGAAGTACACTTTACTTTTAGTATCACCACCAAAGGTTCTACCGAATTTTGGGAGATTAAACCCAACGAGAAAGATATAGAGAAATATGTCTGGAAAAAAGCATTGGGCGAAGAAGGATTGCAAACAATACTTGATTTAGGCATGGATCTGGATAGCCTTTTTGACGCCACTATGAAAGAGTTGGAAATCGAAGCACAAATCGAAGAAGTTGTACACGGCGCATATGGTGGAACAATGGATGACAAGGAGGTTATGACCGATGATTTCTACACCGAATTGCACAAGGCGTTTAAGTATAGCAGTCTTGATAGTTGGGCAAGAAATGGCTATTGGAAATTTAAAGATGGTTCACTCCACAATTATGAAATTGAAGAGTATGACCATAGCGACCCTAATTATATATTGGTATATATCACATTTGATGATAGAAAACCTAATGCATCTGATGATATTGTTTTGTATATGAAGAATGTGAATGGTGCTTGGAAGATTTCGGACATCTGCGGTATTGAATGGGGACAGATTTCCTATTCAGTTTGGGACTTTGCAACAATGACTGTCGCAGAGAACGAAAGCGACCACAAGGGCAATTGTTAATAAACTCTTTTTATATGTTTTCATCCCCTGCCACGTGTATGGTGGGGGATGATTATTTTTTATATCGCGGTGTTCTATAAACGCCACGAATAGTGTGGTTGTTGTATGGGGCAAGTAGGAAAACTAAAAAGTAAAACAGAAATATGGAAATTGAAAATAAAGTACGCACTAAACCTTTCCCCCTGTACAAAATCCCCACAACGGCCACATAATCAACCATTCTTCCTGCAAAATCATGTACATCTGCTCTACACACTTGCCCAAGTCCAATATTTTTACTACCTTTGCAAACGAAATCACCAAACATGTCGCCTTATGTCGCCAATCCGTCATCTCACATACTTGCTTCTCTGCCTGCTTTTGGCTTCTTGCGGCTACACCACACGCTACCAAGAAGCCAAGCACACTATCGCTATCGCAGATAGTCTGGACCAAAACGAACACTTGCTCTATCCCGACACCGCAGCGCTTCAGCAAGCCATCCGCGCGCTCGACAACCCTTTCGGCAGACTCTTTGCACACAACCAACTCGGCAAAGCGCACTACTACATGGGGCGTCATCTTAGTCTTGCTGACCAAATCCCACAAGCCGCAGAACATTATATCGCTGCCGACCGCGCACGGATAGATGACCCTATCTACCGCGGACGCATCAACTCTTGCTTGGCGCATATAGCCAAACAAAACGAGAGCGACACGCTCGCACTCACCTTTTTCCTCCGCGCTAATCAAGCCTTCCACGAAAGTGGCAAAGATTGGTACTACGCACACACCCTATTGGATATCAGCGAGTTCCACACCTACCTCCATCACTTCGCTCAGGCAGACAGTATACTCCATCTCGCTGCCTCCTACAACATAGACGACTACTACCTCGCGCGCTTCTACGAGACCAAAGGACTGTATTTCTACGAGCAACTCCAGTACGATTCTGCCCTCCACCACTTCCACCAAGCTTTAGACCTCTGGCAGTACGAGGAGGACCGCCTTTATACTTATAAGAAACTCATGCAAGTCTATCTCGACATGGGAGACCAAGCATCGGCTTTGCCTTACGCACAAATCATCGTGGAACAGTCCGCTACGCCCAACGAGTTGGTCAATGCCTACTACTGCCTCATGCAGGATGCCAAGGCCAACAACGATATTGAGCGACTGAGCCGTTATGCCCACGCTCGCCAAGATGCCAACCGCCTGCTTAACGCACAAGTCGGCAAGTACCACGGCGCACTCACCCTGCTAAAAGAGCATCTGGCAAACCCTTATCCTTATCGCTGGGCATGGATTACGCTCCTATGCCTACTCGCTGCCTGCTTACTACTAATCATCGCTATCCTACTGCACCGCCGACACGCTGCCCGTCGCTTGCAAGTGGCACATCATCAGATAGATGACTTGTCTATCAGCGCCCAACTATCCGACATCCGCGCCACCTATCCACGCCCTCGCAAACAGTGGAACGACTACAACGAACTCAAAAAAGACTTAGACCTCCAACTCCACGACTGGCTCTCTCAGTTAGAGACGCACCAACTGTCCAACCGCGAGAATGTCTTCTGTACCTATATGCTCCTTTACCCCAACGCCTCGCTGGAGGATTTGGCTGATTGGATGCACTACTCCGCTACAGGCGTCAGCACCTTCAAACGCCGCATCGCACAGAAGATAGGCATTCCTACACGAGACCTGCAGAAACATCTACAAGATTTACGCCAAGTTCCCAAGTAAAATCGCGCCAAGTTCCCAAATAGCAACTCTTAAGCGAAAACAAAAAACTGTACATTTCAATTATAACTATCAGAATATAAGTGCTATACATTTTTACGGTCTGTACAATTGCTTTAACTTATTGCAGGGTTGCAAAAAAAGCAGTACCTTTGCAGCAGAAATATATAACCATAAAAGTAATGCGATATGAAAACAATCAACACATTCAGTGGCAAACTCTTTTTAGCTTTGATTCTTGCCTTTGCGGCAAATGTATTTTCGTATGCTTATGATTTCAAGGTCGGAGATTTGTGCTACACCATTCTCAACTATGAAGAAGTTGCGGTAGTTGGAGAAAATTATGCGCCAGCATACGCCTATCTTCCAAGCACTCTGGAAATTCCAAGTCAGGTTGTTCATATGGGCAATACATACACGGTAACAGAGATAGGAGATTATGCGTTTCAAGCATGCAAGATGTTAGAGTCTGTGATTATTCCTAATACAGTTAAAAAGATAGGATTTTATGTTTTTACAGGTTGTACAAAACTATTGAATATTTCTTTCCCAGAAAGTTTGGAAGATGTTATGGGAGGAGCGCTATACGAGTGTGCTTGGTATGACAACCAACCTGATGGATTGGTGTATGTGGGCAATTTATTATACCGCTATAAAGGCATTGCACCTACTGGTGTAATTACTATCAATGAGGGTACGAAAGCAGTTTTAGGTTTAGCGTTCTCTAATCAACCGAACATAACATCAGTGATTTTGCCAGAAAGTGTCACATCCGTACACATGCAAGCATTTGGCGATTGCCCCAATCTAGAATCAGTTACATTACCAACTTGGTTGTCAGTGATAGAAGATTATACATTTCAGAATTGTAGCAAACTACAGAACATAAACCTTCCTCTTGGTCTAGACCAAATAGGGAAAGAGGCTTTTGCAGGATGCAGTAGTTTAACCATTTTAGACTGGCCTTTGCAACTCAAGAATATAGGCGCCCGTGCTTTCTATAATTGTAATCAGTTAGATGGAATAGAGAATATTTCTCCTAATATTGAAAAAATCGGAGCAGATGCCTTTGGCAATACTGCATGGGAGAGCAAGCAACCAAGCGGATACTTATATATTCATAATATATTCTATGCATATACAGGTGAAGTCACCGATAGTATGCATATAGAGATAAGGAAAGGAACAACCTACATTTCTGGTGGAGCAGTCTCTCGCTGTGTAACTAAAATCAATGAATACTCCACTAAAAATGTAGTATCAAAAATTACTATACCCAATTCTGTTACAGAGATTGAAGATGAAACATTTAGATCTTGTCGTAATCTAGACACAATTATTTGTACATCAGTCAAACCTCCTTTGATTAGTGAAAACACGTTTAATCTAACATTACAAAAGAATAAACATGTTCTTCTCGTGCCAACAAAGGCATTAGACATTTATTCATGGATGGGACTACTACCTTATGAAGCGGCACCCTATTGGAATAATTTTACGAATGTTAAGCCGATAACTGATCCATATGTGTATGACCCAATGTATTTTGAAAAAGATAGCATCCAATATCACATTACCAACGATACGCTTGCGCCATACGAAGTTGAGGTCACACACTGGTACGGTTTAGAGCAATGGGATATGGAAGGACACAATTATCCAGAACTAACTACGGCAGATATTCCTGCTTCTGTAACCTACAAAGGTACAACTTATCTTGTTACGCGTGTTGGTAAAATGGCTTTTTACCATGCTCCGCATTTACAACACGTCACCATTGGCGAAAATGTTAAAATAATTGACGAACAAGCCTTTGCAGTTTGCAGAAATTTGAGTCAAGTGGTAATTGGCGAAAATGTAGATAGCATATTGCTTAATGCCTTCGCCTCAGGAACTTCCAAAATAAAGGTCCTAGACATCCCCAAAAATGTTAAATTTATTGAAAATAAATCGCTGAGTGCATATTCGCTAGAAGCAATTAATGTACATCCAGATAATGCGAATTACACATCTGTGGATGGCGTATTGTTTAATAAGCAAAAGAACTATTTACAAGAATTCCCTAGAAGCAAAGCAACCACATACATGATTCCTGATTGTGTAGATACCATCGGAAACTTGGCTTTTGCAAGTAATCATAATATCGTCTCTATATCATTCTCTCCAAACTCTCAGCTCAAGCATATTGAAAAAGAAGCTTTTATGGGATGTGTCTTCATGCAGCGCCTCGATCTTCCTGCTTCGCTGCAAAGCATAGAAGAAAGGGCCTTTAATGGCTGCAGCTCGCTAGAAGCCATCACCAGTCTGAACCCTACTCCACCTGTTATGAGCGCGTGGTATAGCTATAATGAGCAGGTATTCGGATCGGTATCGCATGACATTCCCCTCTATGTTCCTGCAGAATCTGTAGAAGCATATAAAACGGCAGCCCAGTGGAAAGAATTTGGTCAGATTTTGCCAATTGAACAAACTCCCGAAGACCTCTTCCCAACGCTTTGGGGCTTGCAGCGAACTGGTTGTACAAAGACGATAGGAGAGAATGGAAATGGAACTACTGTTTGGGGATCGCGTTCATATCTAATGCAAGAAATAGAAACAGCTACTATTGATGGAAAGCAATATCTATTGTTTGGTACGAATAACATCTACGATGAATATTGCAGTCTTTGGCTACGCGAAGAAAACAACAAGATATTAGTTTATAGTACAGCACAGAAGAAAGACCTTGTATTATATGACTTCACACTAAATGTGGGCGATTCATTATCGCGTTTGTATGTTGATTACGACTTATCAAGTGTTGTGGATTATGACAATGATGAGTGGGGATTGGCACCGCTTTTCGTAACCGAAGTATCAACAATAACACTTCTTGACGGCAAGGAGTACAAAAAATGGACTTTTGATAATGGTATAGAGTACATAGAGGGAATTGGTAGTTTTGGTAGCAATTATGGACACAATGATTTTTACCAATTAATCGTCAATGCTCCGCGACTTTCAGATGTTTATAGCCAACACCTCGTTTGCGCCAGCAAAAACGGTCAACTCCTTTACAAAATGGACGATGCCGAAATGGAGCAATTGGAAACAGAGTGCTTGTGTGAAATAGAACCAAAATGGTCTGAAACATGGTGCAACCAATGGAATATTCTTTCCCATGGTTATCTTGGACCACAAGATCCGTTAGCGGGTGCAAGAACGAGCATATATTGGTTGAGCAATAATACTGTCAACAGAAATGGTCAAGAGTATATCCCTCTTATGTGTTCATCCAGTCTGCCTAATGAGGAATCAACTCATCTTGTTGGTGAATTACGCTTTACAGAAGATAAACAAGTGTATTTTTACTACGCATTTGACGAAACTGAATATCTGCTTTACGATTTTGGTGCAGAACTAGGAGATACGTTAGAACTCTTTGCTGGTTTAGAATTTTATAACTATCATAAGACATACACCCATGTTATCACAGACAAAGAGACATTAGATGATGGTAGGTTACAAATACAAGCTGATGTTGTTATCCGTATAGATAATGGTGCTGGGGAATATTTTGAAGAAAAACATCCTGTCACATGGATAGAAGGCTTAGGTTCTACATATGGCATTATCTTTAATCCCTCTAATCCAGGAGTTGCTGGTGATGGCGCGATAATTATGCTTTGCGCATATCGCGATGATGAATGTGTATATACCACTAACTTCTCGGATTATAAGAACATGGGATGCGTTTATAATAATGATGGAACCGTTGATGAAGATCTTTTCCCTATGCTCGCAGGCTTGCAACGAACCGTTTGCAATGAATTTTGTGGAGACACAGAAGATGACAATTCATCTAACACTACCTACAAACAGACATTTGACAAAATACTATTTGAACGCGACCAGCCATATATTTATTGTAACTCTGCATTCCTCTTGCGTGAGGAAAATAATAAGATTTTGATTTATAGTCATTCGCTTGATAAAGACCTTGTACTCTATGACTTTACATTAGAAGTAGGGGATTCGTTACCACAATTGTATCTTGATGAGGAGGCTAAAAAAGATATATATTGGATTTACTACGAATATATGAATGTAGTAGATTACAATAAGTACAATGATTCTATTTACCCAGCCGACACACTGATTGTTACCGATGTTTCTATGATAACTCTATTAGACGGTAAGGAATACAAGAAATGGACATTCAACAACGGCATGGAGTATGTAGAAGGTATTGGTATGTATGGTGGTCGCCGTGGAGGTAACTTCTTCGGATTGATTCAAGAAGTCGTTGTTCCATGTCACATTGGCACACACCTTGTTTGCGCCAGCAAAAACGGTCAACTCCTCTACCAAATGGACGATGCCGAAATGGAACGCCTTGGCGCAGAGTGCCTTTGCGAAGTAGAAACTTCCTACAAATCCCAATGGTGCAACAAATGGAATGTCATGTGGTTTGATGGTATGCGCTTTGATGAAACAGCAAGTACTTCTCAATATCGACTAGGAAAAGATACTGTCATCGGTGATTATACATATAGCAAATTTACCTCAAGAACTTCCGTACGCTTCACCAACGATAGGAAAGTATATGTCTATTATGAAGGCTTTGATGACAACGACCCATACACCGAAGATTTGCCTACAGGCGAATATTTAGCATACGACTTCTCTGCACAAGTAGGCGATACATTGGAAGTCTTTTCAGGATGCCATTCCTATACTACAGAGCAATGTGTTGTATATGATGTGCAAACAGATCCAGAAACCAATCTTCGTACCATAATGTTACATCCTCTATGTGTGGTAGATGGCGATGGTAATGTAGGAGTATCTGATGAAGAAATAACATGGATAGAAGGCGTTGGCTCACCTAATGGATTTTTAATTAGTACTCCTCTGCCAGGCGGAGGTCTTTTTACGCTCCTATGCGCCTATAAAGATGATGAATTGAAATATACAGGTTCATTTTATGAGCGTTTTGGTTGCGAATACAAAGCAGGAGTAGTCAGCGACGACCTTTTCCCTACATTATCTGGATTGCAACGAATAATTTGCCGTGAATATTACGAACAAGCCGACAATAAAACCCGAATTGAACAATATACCAACCTAACAACAAGAACTGAAACAGGTGGGCCGTACATATATTGTTCGCCATTTTTGCTGCGTGAAGAAGATAATAAGATATTGATTTATAGTCGTTCCTTGGATAAAGACCTTGTATTATATGACTTTAATCTGCAAGTAGGAGATTCATTGCCAATGCTATATATTGACTTTTTTGCCAAAGATGATTGGATTGCAGATAGTGATATGGAGATATGGTGTATAGTAGATTACCACAAAGATTTAGAGGGTAATATACTCCCAGCAGACACACTGATTGTCACCGATGTTTCCGCTATCACCCTATTGGACGGCAAAGAATACAAGAAATGGACCTTTAACAACGGAATGGAGTATGTAGAAGGAATTGGTAGTTTTGGTAATAGAAAATGGTCAGGCGATTTCTTCCAATTGATTGCAAATAAGGATATTCCTACAAGCCTGCGAGGCGAACACCTCGTTTGTGCCAGCCGTAACAACAAACTCCTCTACCAAATGGACGACGCCGAAATGGAACGCCTTGGAGCAGAGTGCCTATGTGAAGCAGAGACTCCCGAAGACCTCTTCCCAACACTCTGGGGCTTGCAGCGAACAAGTTGTGATGAGTGGCTTGAAGGATGCGGAGAAAACAAAAGTTATTTATTTGCACCCAAAGAGGTTAAAGAAATAAACGGGAAACTATACCTTAAATGTGGCGGTGTATTTTTGCGTGAAGAAGATTCTAAGGTGCTAATATATAGTTTTCCTTATGAGAAAGATTTTGTTTTGTACGATTGGACATTGGAAATAGGCGATACGCTGCAAAATCTTGGTATTGACCCATATTCTTTCCCTGAACTTGAATACGCAGCGGTAGTGGATTACATAGTATACGAAGATTATGATGTAGAAATAGGGGATTTTATAATTAAGAAAGAGCCATTAGGAAATAAACGAGTGAAAGATATTTCTACAATAAGATTATTAGATGGAAATGAATACAAAGCGTGGTTATTTGGATATGATTGGGAGAGAGGAGATTATTATGTAGAAGGTATCGGTAATGCCAACAAATATGGTGGTGATTATGTTGACTTGGCACATCCTTTTGCTGTTCCTACTTGCTATTATGGAGAACGATTGGTATGTGTGAGCCGCGATGGTGTATTACTCTATCAAATAGACGATGCCGAAATGGAACGCCTTGGAGCAGAGTGCCTATGCGACTATACTTCTGGACCAAAGAAAGACAATGCCAAAGATGGTCAGATTGGTGGCAGACCAACACCAACACAATGGAATATGCTTGAGATGGAGCTGCGCAAAATGGAAAACGGCGTCACCATCCTGCAAGCAGAGACATTCAGTTATATATTGGAAGACATCTCACAACAGGTAAACAATAAAACCTATTTCCAACTTACACGCCAGTCCACCAAAGATACTGCAACCACCAAGTCCGTAGTCGGAGCACTGCATTTCGGCAAAGATGAAGACAACCGCGTATATTTCCTTCGCGATGGAGTGGAGTATGTTCTCTATGATTTCACAGCCGAGCCTGGTGATACTGTGGAAATCTTTGCGGGCGTCAACAACTATCCTCAAGAAACCACCTATACCCATGTGGTGACAGGCAAAGACACCCTTGAGAATGGCGCATGCCGTATGATATTGGAAGTAGTGTTCCTCGATGAAACCACTACTGCCGAAAACGCAGAAAAAATCTGGCTGGCAGGATTAGGTTCTATCGACGGTATTGTACACAACGCAGCCTCGCGAGCAAGCAACGCTCGCAGCAGCGAAACACAAACCTCAGTCATGCTCTGCGCTTGGCGTGATGATGATTGCCTCTATACGACCGATCACCCAGACTACGATACTTTAGGCTGTGTATATAACACAGAATTGACAGGTGTAGGGAACACGACATCTTCAACTTCATACCAAAAAATTCTCCGCAATGGTCAGTTGCTTATCCTGCACCAAGGCAGAATTTATAATGTAATAGGCGTTGAGATAAAGTAAGCCATTTGCCACATAAATATCGTGAGGGTGTATCCGTATTTTGATACACCCTCATTTTTTTAATCGTGTAAGCGAATTTCCTGCGTCAATAAATGCACAAAAGGGGACTACCGAAAGGTAGCCCCCACACATATAGTGGTTTTAGTAATCGCTTAGAGAGCGTTGGTGTGCAAAGCCAAGCCTGACTTCAAGTTAGCAGCCTTGTTGCGGTGAATGATATTACGCTTAGCCAACTTGTCCAACATAGAACTTACCTTTGGGAGAAGTTGTTCAGCAGCAGCTTTGTCAGTGGTAGCACGCAAAGCACGAACAGCGTTGCGAGCAGTCTTAGCATAGTAGTGGTTGTGGGCTTTACGAGTAGCCGTTTGGCGAATACGCTTCAAAGATGATTTATGATTTGCCATCTTGTTAATCTAATAATTTTAATTGTTATAGTTTTTCTTGTTAATTGTAGTGCCACGGGGAATCGAACCCCGCTTTAGAGAATGAAAATCTCTTGTCCTAACCGATAGACGATGGCACCTCGTCGGAATTGGCTTGCAACAATGAAATGCATACGCAATTGTCGAAATCGGGTGCAAAGGTACTACATTTATTTGAATTGAGCAAATATTTTTGTAAAAAAAGCGTATTTTTTGTGAAAAAATTGCATATTTGCCAATAATTCACTACCTTTGCAGGCAAAATAAATACATTTTCGTTTGAAAAGTTCAATTGTATGAAGAAAAATAATTTACGACACATCTCTCTAATCGTTTTAGGATTGCTCTTTACTCATGCAGCACTCTATGCGCAAGAGTTGTCACGCACGCAACCTGACCTACAAACAACTGAATTCTTTGACCCAACCCAGAAGAAAACAGAAACACCCTATCGTTTCTCTACCGATTGGCGCATAGAAGCTGGTTATGTGCAATGGGATGAGCGCAACACGGATACGACATTGGTTTATCAACACGGCTTGCGCGTGGGTGCTACGGTGGATTTTAATCTGCCTTACAGATTTAGTATTCAAACGGGTGCATTGGCAACACTCACCTATGGATTAAATCAGCAACACTGGGCTTCATCAACAGCCGAAAGCGCACAAGTGGAACGCATGAACCACCATATCGTACAACTGCAATTGACCATACCCGTGCGGGCGTATTATAACATAAAATTGTGGAAGAAACTTAATATGTTCTTCTATGCAGGCCCCCAATTGCAAATAGGATTGACCAACTACGATGTGATAGATAACCAAACATCTGAGCTCTGTACGCAATACATCCAAAGTTTAGGGCAACTAACCACGAGCCATGACCGCTATATGACGAAAGACCTCTATCGCGTGAACATTCAGTTTGGTCTGGGCGGTGGCTTTGAATGGGACCGCTATCGCCTGCAAGCAGGATACGACTTCGGACTCAATAACCTATACAAAACACCAACGATCCCCACACAACGATTGAATGAATGGGGCTGGATGGTGGCGTTTGGATATAGATTATAGGTTAAAGGCGAGAGGTTAGAGGCTGGGAATAGAGGAAGCCGCCCCTTTGGGCGGCTTCCTTGTGTATTGTATGTTGGGCACTTATTTGAGCAGGAAGGTATTACCGTGTTGGATAACAATACCGCGGTAGGTGCGAGGAACTGGGCGACCGAGCAAATCATACATAGGTGCTGATAGGTCTAATGGAGCGGTAAGGTTCTCAACATTCGTACCTGTAGCACTCTTCCATATCGCATAAACAGTACCTACATAACCCTTTGGCAATATAGTCAGTGGTGTGCCTGTGCCTTCTGGATTATCATACCAACCCACGAAGATATAGCCTGTGCGTATAGGTGTTGGCAAGGTATATGGAGTGGTGATGGTGGTTGGTAGTTCGCCCGTGAGACCATGCGCGATACGGTAAGCATCTCCCCATGCCTCGGGTTTGCCTGCGGTGGTGAAGTCCACATTATAAGTGCCTGCAATAGCACATGTGAAGAAAGCAACAGTGCTATAACGCCAATTTACTTCAGCACTAATAGGACTGCCAGAAGCAGTTGATACTTCTTGTAAGTAATCGCCGAGCCATAGCCAATTGGATTTGGTGTCAGTGAGCAGTTTGCTTATGTCACAACCCAATGTGTTGCCATAATATAAGAAATTGCTAATTTCTCGGGTGGTGGCGATGTCTTGTGAGAAATAGGTATTGTAACTATCCTTGAAACTTGCCATTAAGTCTTCGTTGCTTGGCACCTCGCCACCAATGACGATACCGCCATTGAGAACCCATGTGACGATGTTGATTTCCTTGTCGGAATCAGGGTTGTCGTATTGCCAAATCGCATAAATAGTGCCTTTGTAGCCCGCTGGGATAGTGGTGATAGGGGTGCCTTGCCCGCGAGGGTTATTATACCAACCCATGAAGACATCGCCCTCTTTCTTAGGTGTGGGCAGCGTATAGGTCTCTTTGACAGACGAAGGCAGTGTGGCACTTGTACCCATGGCAATCTGGTAGGCCTCGCCCCATGCCTCAGGTTTTCCTGCCTGAGAGAAGTCGGCGGTAGCAACCAACTGATTACCTTGTACTGTACCATCATTACAATTGAAGAAAGCATGTACATGCCAACGCCATGCACTCTCGCCATCTAATGCACCTGCTACAGATATAATATAATCACCTAACCACTTGTATTCAGATTTGCTATTGGTCATAATATCTTGCATCTTTGCGCTGGCAAAGGTAGCTACATTCTCGATAGTTTGATCTGCACGGTTAAGACCATAATATGAGTTGTAGTATGGTTTGAAAGTCTCCCAGAGGTCGGCATTGCTTGGCACATCGCCACCAATAACGATTCCGCCGTTGAGCACCCACTTGATATCTGCATTGATATTTGGGTCAGTGCCTTGACCTTTCTCGAGGAAGATTTCTGGATAAGTGGTCTTGTCGGCTGTGACTGTGATAGTGCCTGTGTAATCCTTATAGCCATTTGCGTGTACGGATACGGTATAATTGCCAGGAGTCAAGTTCTCGAAAAGGAAGATACCGTTGTAGTTGTGGTCGGTGGTATAATAGTCTTGATTCTTGAGCATGCGTTTCACATAGGGGTAGCAATTGCACTTGATGACCTCGCCTTGGGCGTTGCGCAACACCACCTTAGCGCCGTTGATAGGCTTATACACATCGTTGGACAAAGAATGAGGGATGTAGTGCGTATGGGAGAACTTCTCGGTTTTGGAGCGGACATAGCCCAAGATGTATCCTACATTCTCTTTGGCTTTGCCGTAGTAGTCCATAATACCGCGGTAGTAGCGGATACCCTCTTCGCGACACCAGTCTGGATTCAGCGCACGGTGGCGAGCAGGGCTATAGGTGTGGAAATAACCCTCGGACAAGAAACCAGGAATCTCGTGCTTCAATGCGCCCAAGTAGCCGTATGTGGAAGAAGTGTTATAGAACGACAAGTCGCCTAAAATATCAGGATTGCTGGGCGAATAATAGGTGGTAAACTCTGGTCCACCACCGCCGTTTTTGTTCTTAGGTATAGCGTAAAAAATATCATACAAACGCGCCATACACTTCTTGGCCATGACATCGCTTTTCGCCACTTTTGGTTGCCCTGTATAGCCACGATAGAGGATGACAGGGTAGTTGGCAAATGAACCATCGCTACCATCAGGTCCTGCATTGGAGTGGATAGAGATGAAATAGTCTGCACCGTAGTTCTCGGCTTCGGAGCAGATCGTACTCAATGCTTTGTTGTATTCATTGGTTCCGCTACCACCCGATGCGCGGCGTGACATTTTGACATCAAAACCTGCGGCTTTGAGTTTGGTCTCCAGCATGAATGCTTTCCACAGGTTGGTGTTTGATTCGAAGAAACCCAAGGTGTCGCCTGCGGGATAATTGATAGTAGCCATAGGGCGGCAGTTCGAGCCCCAACTACCGTGACCTGGATTGACATATACTTTGATAGCACTGGCAGACAATACCATGCTAAGTGCACAGAGGAATATAAATAATCGTTTCATAATCGTGTTGTTTATAGATTATTTTACATGCATTAGATATATTTCTCCATTGGCGGTGGAGAAAGCAATTTTTCCGTTGGCAGCATAAGGATAAATAGCCAGATGCTCTTTGTTGACCAATATCTGCTTTTGCCCTTGTAGGTCGTATGCTACGATAGCCGATGCGGTCAAGAACTTGCCATCGTCTTCGTCGTGCATACCAATGATGGTTTGATTATCATACCATTGTGGCGCGCGGCAGTCAAGGGCAATAAAGTGTGGGTTGTTGCCACTGAGATTGCAGGTGTAGCAGCCTTTGCCAGATACATAGTAGAGGATCTTGGTTCCGTCGGGTGAAAGGCTTGCCCAGTTGTATGCCTGATCTGCTCCGTTAGGGGTGAGAATAGTAGTCTTACTACCCTGTGTTAGTACCATGTGTAGGTCACCGTTGATGGCGACCGTATTGGCTTGCTTTGCCGATATCAGTTTGCTCAAATCGCGTTGCGCTTTCGCTATCACGGCTCTTTTTTGGGCATTGATGGTGTATTTCACGATGTTGTTTCGCAGTGTATAGTCCACATTCATATATCGTTCGCGATACACAATCTCTTGACCATCTGGACTAATCTGCACCGCCCAACCTGCACCATCGGAATCTGTGATAGGGGTGATAGCACCCGTCGCAAGGTCGTAATGCATAAGTCCGCTATTGACATCATTGGTTAGTAATAGATAGTCGCCTTTCGGACTAAACCCTGCTACTTTCAATTGCTCATTGATAGGAGTGGATAATTGTTGTGTCGAAACTATTTCCAATAGTTGAGCACAGGTGAGCATACTAATAGCGCATGC